>JAEWHO010000022.1 GCA_023387755.1 Actinomycetes bacterium
GGGTAGCACCCACCATGCAAAGGCAGCCCCGGCCGCCATGAGAGGGAATGCGGCTGCCGCGAATCCGAGCGCAAGGCGCTTCTCATTCTTCTTCAAGGCGGGGGCGATATAGGCCCAGATTTGGTAGATCCACCAGGGCGCTGAGAAGAACACGCCCAGATACATCGCCACCCGAATCTGAAGGTCAAACGCGGAGATGACCGTGCCGTAGTTCAGCTCCGCGATTCGGTTTTCCTGCAGTGAAATCCGCTCCAATGGTTCGGCTAGCAGCCGGATCACTGGAGAGTACAAATTCCACCCAATAATGGCGCAGAGGAGCACCCCAATGGCCGCGAGGAGCGCACGGTTGCGCGCCTCGCGGAAGTGTTCGAGCAGGGACATCCTGCCTTCGGGGTTTTTCTTTGCCATAGACCAGCTGCGTTAGCGGAGCGGAGCGTCGTCAGCGCCCGGGCCGGGAGCGGGTGTGTAGCCAGCTCCAGACTCCTGGGGCGGGTTGCCTGCTGGCTGCGGTTGGATCGGCTGCTGGCCGGCAGCATGATCAGCGCTGCCGGGGGTTTGCGCCTGCGGTTGGATCGGCTGATTCGCAGTCACAGGCTGAACCGGCGTGGCAGGCTGGGCGGGCGTGGTGGCTTGAACCGGCGGATTGACCACAGTTTGGCCCGGCACCACCGGTTGGCCGGGATTAGCCGACTGCGCCGCCGTTGCAGCGGTAGCCTGGTACGGATCGGTGGGTTCATCGTCATCGTCTTTACGCAGTTCCTTGACTTCTTTCTTGAAGACTTTCAAGGACTTGCCCACGTTAGACGCGATCATCGGGAGTTTGGCGGCGCCGAACACCAGGATAATCACCAATGCGATCAGGAAAATTTCCCAGCCGTTGATATTCCGCATAAAACCCATAATTCTCTCCTTGCCTCTGGGCTTCCTCAAGAGTAGCCCACCATATTGGCTGCGTCCTACTGGCCGGTCTGGGACATGTGCGAGATCACGCTGTCCATCCGCTCTAGCGCGGCGTGGGCGCGACTCGCTACCATCTGTGCCACCCCGGGACCATCAACCTGCTCGATACGGTCCGCAGCAGCCAAAATCGTACGAACCATACGTTCGCGACTGAAGAACTCTATCTCGCATTCCAGGAATTGGGCGTCCGATGTGGTGATCGTTGCATCGTATTCTTCCAATAGCCAGCGTAACGAACGGTCTGCCCGCAACTGTACCGGGATCGCCTGCGAACACCGATCCGATGCCGGGCGGGGATGCCAAGTACCGTCAGTTAAACGGGCGTGCATAATCCGGTCAAGTCGGAACTGGCGTCGGTCACGCGCGCTATGACAATACGCGTTGACATACAGCACACCGTTACGTTCTACCAGGCCATAAGGATCAATGACTCTCTCAGAGCGGACGTCGTCGTAATTAACGTACGTGATCGCCACCGGGCAGTGCTGCCGGATCGCTTGGCGTAGCACATCCTCCCACGGTTCCTGCTCCACCGTTTGCACCGAGGCGGTAGGTAGCAGATCACGCAACTGCTGTACCAGAGTGTCGATATGCGTGATGAGCGATTCCTGCTGCACATCCTGGCGCAAATGTGCTAGGCCCACCAGTAGGCTAATAATCTCGCGCGGAGTGAGCCGGAGCGGGTGCTCCAACCCTAACCCCTCGGCTAAGGAAACATGGTCCCACCTATCATCGATGGAAAAATCGATGAGCTCATCGGGCAGTCCGCCGGGCAGGCCGGAAACCCACAGGGTGTTCAGGTCCGTACGAATTTGTTTCGTGGAAACGCCGAAGTGCTCTGCTAACTCACCGATCCGGGCCTGGCCATGCTGATCAAGATACGCCAGGATTGCCAGCAGTCGAGTGAAGTGGCTGGGGGCGGGTTCAGCTGGCATACCCCACCGCCTTCTCCCATCGCGCCCGCACCTGCGCGACGACACTCGCCGGCGCTAGCGGGACGATATCTCCGGCACTAGCCGCAACTATCTCTACCAACTCCCCGAGCCGACTCGTCTCCACCTCGATAACATCGTCCTTACCCAGCTGGCCCTTAATCCGCCCCTGCCGGCGCAGTCTGAACCCGGTATCCGGCCGTACTGCCAGGGTGACGATGGTGGCTGAACTCTCGGTAGGGTGGCGCACCGTGGCTGGCTCGGCTGGGATTTCATAATCCCTCACCGGTCCCAACTCCACCTCGCCATGGATTCGGGAGAGGCGAAACCAGCGCGGGCCCTGTCGGTCAATATCGAATCCAAGGACGTACCAAGCGCCCATATCCTGGCGCAATACCCATGGGTATAGCCGCCGTATGCCGGCCGGGGAACTCGCCGGCTCATAATTGAATTCCACTTGCCGCCGCTCAGCGATTGCACGGGCAAGATCATCAAACATGGCGGCAGGGATATCGGTCTGCACTGTGGTCGTCAGATGGACACTCGTCTCCGCCACCGCCTGCGGACTGAGAGCAAGCAGTTTGGTCACTGCCAGGTGGGAGATTTCTGCTTGCAAAATATGGCGGGTGAGGGCAAGTAGAGCGGTCTGCATCGGCGTGGGAGTGAGCTGGCCGCCCTGCCATCGGGCGGGATCAATCGAGTAGTACGCAATGCGGTCATCCCCCGGCGCATACGTAGTCTCCAGGGGCACTCCGCGGTCGCGCAGTGCGGCCTTGTCACGTTCAAAAACACGCTCGCGCGCGGCTGGGGTGGTCGGTGCTTGGTAGCCCGGAACCTGCTGAATAATGGCTTCTTTGGTCATCGGTTTATCGAGCAGTGCAGCAGTCAGATGTATCCACCGCTTTGCCGGTGCCATCTTTTCCTCTGCCATAACTCCACCGTAGCAAGTAGCCTGGAGAGGTGATGGATTGGCGCGTCGGAATTATCGACTCTTCCCTACCCTCTTGGCCTGGCTGTGATCATTGGCTCGTAACCGTGGCCGAACGGCAGGTGAAAGCGCTGGCATATACGGATATGGTTGGGGCCCTCACCCCCGGTGACCGGGTGGCCCTGAATATGTCCGCCCTCGAACGTGGTCTCGGCACCGGCGGTTATGCCTATATCATCGCTCCCCTCGATCAGATGCCGGAACTGCCACCCTCCACGGGGCACATTATGAAGGCCCGATACACTCCCCAGCAGATGATGGTACAGACCGTGGAGGAAGAGAATTCTGCCCACCACGAAGCTTTACGCTCGCCCATTGATATGGCCGGCATGCCCGTCGTCGTCGCCGATCTCCATTCCGCGCTACCCGCAGTGATCGCCGGCGTACGAATCGCCAAACCGGGCGCTCGCATTGCATATGTGATGACCGACGGCGCAAGCCTCCCGGCGGCGTTTTCCCGCCAGGTCAGCCTGTTACGCAAGGCGGAGGAACTAGTCGCCACGATCACCTGCGGGCAGGCTTTTGGAGGCGACCTCGAAGCCACCAGCTTGGCCAATGCAATCATCGCCAGCCGCCTGGCGCTAGAGGCCGACGTCGTCATCGTCAGTCAAGGGCCCGGTAACGTCGGCACCGGCACCCACTACGGCTTTTCTGGGCTCGATACCATCTGGCACCTGTACCAAGCCCAGATGGTCGGGGCCAGGCCCATCGCCGTTATCCGCGCCTCCAGTGCAGATAAGCGGCCCCGGCACTTCGGGCTATCACACCACTGCGAGACGATCCTCAACCACCTGCCCCACGCGGTGACCGTCCCCTATCCCGCTCCCACCTGCCTAACGGCCGTCGATGCGCCGGCCCTAGCCCGAGCCTACGCTGAGCTCACCGACGCCCTCCACCGCCACCGGCGCCATCACCTCTCCCCCGTAGACGAGCCCGGACTCTACCAGGCACTCGCTCAGTATCCGGTACCGATGCGGACCATGGGGCGGGATCTAACTGCCGACCCGCTCTCATTCCTGTGCGCGGGTGCGGCCGGAGTCGTAGCTGGATATGACCTGGCCTAGGCGCGGGCAACCCCTCACCTAGTGGCGCGACTGGGCCAAGGGACATCATCAATACCGTAGTATTCGACGAGGTCTGCGAGCCGCTCCGCCTCCACCTGCCCATAGAGACCATCAGCGGCCTGAATAGCCATGACCGGAATGGTTGAGCCATCAGAAATATCGAGACGCGCCCACGGCCGCCCAGACCCAAAACGCACGGAAATGATCTGCGCCCACTCCACCTGATGAGTGCGGAAAAGATTACGGATCACCAAACCCGACTCATCCGGGCGTGCCCGCACCTGAAATTGGCGGTAAAGAAAGTAGAGCCCGGCGGCGATAAAGAAGGCAACGCCGATTCGATCCCACCCGCCATAGTTGGGATGAGGCCGTACCGTAGCCACCAAGGCTGCGTACCCTCCCGTGATCAGCAGCGCACCCACGACGGCGACGACGCGCGCTCGCCGCGGCCGAAACGGCCGCAACAGATGGTCTCGTGGCATGCTGACTCCCGTAACAGATGTGTATCTCTCACTCTATGAGGGCATGCCGAGGCCCGCTAGGGCAGCGCGACATGGTGTAAGCGGCAGGCCTCGTTCCTATAAGCGGCAGGCCTCAATGGACGTCACCAAGATTGCTCGAGCTCCCACCGCGTACAGGGCATCCATGACGCGGTTGGTTTGACTGCGCGGCACCATCGCTCGCACCGCCACCCACGTTCCGTCATGAAGTGGGGAGATCGTGGGTGATTCCAGGCCAGGAGTGACCGCGACAGCGGCGTCCACGTCGGCTAGAGGAATGTCGTAGTCGAGCAGCACATATTCGCGGGCAACCAGCACACCGTGCAGACGCCGGTCTACCACGTCGAATCCGGGCGGAGTAGGGCGGGAGGCTGCGGTGATAACAATGGCTTCTGATTCCAAGATTGGTTCGCCAAATACATGTAGCCCAGCCGCCCGCAGCGTGGTGCCGGTTTCGACGACGTCGGCAACGAGATCTGCCACGCCCAGGTCAACACTCGTTTCCACTGCCCCGTCAAGGTGGACCACCTCGGCGTCCACCCCGCGCTCATCGAGGTACTTGCCTACCAGGACGTCGTAGCTCGTCGCGACCCGGCGTCCCCCAATATCTTCAAGTCCCGCCGGCACCGGTTCGGGAGCGGCAAAGCGGAAGGTGGAGCGGCCGAATCCGAGGGCACGATATTCCATCGCACTCGCGCCGGAATCAACCAGCAGATCCCGGCCTGTCACCCCGGCGTCCACTGTTCCAGCGCCCACGTAGACAGCGATATCGCGGGGCCGCAAGTAGAAGAACTCAACGTGGTTATCTGCGTCTAAGATTCGCAGTTCTTTGGAATCACGGCGCTGCCGATAGCCGGCTTCCGCAAATAGTCGGCTGGCTGCTTCTGACAAACTCCCCTTATTCGGGAGGGCAATTCTCAACATTTACAGGTACCGGTAGACATCTTCTAGTGTGATATTGGTGGCGAGCATAAGCGTCTGCAGATGATACAGCAGTTGGGAGATTTCTTCGGCTGTCGCCTCTTTCCCCTCATATTCGGCTGCCATCCATACTTCTGCAGCTTCTTCTACAATCTTTTTGCCAATCGCGTGTACGCCGGCGTCGAGTTGGGATACCGTATGGGATCCTGCCGGACGTTCCTCAGCGATATTTTGCAGTCGGGAAAAAAGAGAGTCGAAGGTTTCCACACCCTGATCTTAGTGGGCTACCCCCATTTACTTATCGAGGGCGTTCACTGCCTGGACGGCGTCGACGTCACCCTCCAATAACCCGGCCTCCCGCATGAACTGCGCCATAGCCGGCCACTGCTCGGGGGCGACCGCCAGCTTATGCTCGCCGTAGAGTTTCGCCGTCGCCGTCAAAACTGCCTCAGCCTGAGCAATCTTCTTAGCACCGCTCATCTGCGGCAGGTAATCGAAGCAGTCCTGTACGGCGGCTTTCGGGTCGGCGGCGATATCGTCCATCGCTCGCGCAAGCGCGCGCTTAAGTGACTGCAGTGCGGGACCTTTTTCCGTGATTGTTTCATCCAAGGCCCCTAAAGCAATGGATTTCAGGGGATTGTTCGCAATCGGGTAGGTGCGTACTGGCAGGCCCGCGTCCGCGAAACCGAGGACATCGTTATTACTGAACCCCATGACGGCGTCAACCTTTTTGGTCAGTAGCGCTGCTTGGGTGGTGTACCCGATATGTTCGATTGTGACGTCGCTTTCGCTTAGCCCTGCCTCTTTCAACAGGGCTTTGAGGGCGAACCAATTCTCACCGAATGGGCCCGGCACGCCCACTGAATGCCCTTTTAACTCCTCTACGGAGGTGATCGGTGAATCCTCCCCGACGATCAGCACCACCGGATACTCCTGGTACATCAGCCCGAAGGTGGTTACGTCCACACCTTGGGAGCGGGCCTGCAACATCTCGTCGGCACCGGCGTTAACGACGTCCTCCTGCCCGGCCGCCAATGCCCCTAGCAGTGACTCCCCCTGCCCGTGGTGACGCAGAGTAACGCTCACGCCTTCTTCCGCAAAATAGCCTCTCTTATCAGCGACGTAGAAGGGCGCAAATTGAATATCCGGGATATAGGTCAAACCTACGGTAAGATGCTGACCGCCCGTATTCGTGGGGGTAACCGACGGGCCTGTAACCGGGGTTGTTTGAGGGGTGCAACCGACCATGAGACTCATAACCACCGCGATCACTAAAGCCAGGAGCCGTTTCATTGCTGATCTCGCATTCTATGTTCTAGCAGGGTGACGCCGCCGTATAAAACGGCAGCCATCGTACATAACCAGATGAGCACGGCGAAGACGCCGATCGTGTCGGTGGAATCTCGGTAGACCGTGAGAAGCATCCCTAAGCCCTTACCTCCCATGATGAATTCCCCTACTACCGCACCGGTAATGGACAGGGTTAGCCCTGCCCGCAGGCCGGTGAGGATCGCCGGGGCGGCCACAGGTGCTTGGATATAGCGCAGCAGCTGCAACCGTCCGGTCCCATCGAGTCTGGCGGCGGCGATAATATCCGGATCGATATCGCGGATTCCCAAATGGGTGGTGATTACCATCGGGAAGAACACCATGAGGGCACACAGCAGTACTGTCGGCGTCATCCCGTATCCCACCCACATGACCAGCAGCGGCGCCAACGCAATCGCGGGGATCGCTTGGGAGGCAGCAATCCAGGGCGAGAGGGTGTGACGCACCAGCCGGGAGGTCGCCAGGAGGTATCCCAGCGGGATGCCGACGACGGCGCCCACCGCGCTGCCCCCGAGGGCTGCTTGGGCGGTAACTGCCGCGTAGGGCCAGATCTGGCCGCTGCGCAGCTCCTCCACCACTCGCTGCGCGACCGCACCCGGCCCCGGTAAAACAATAGGGTTCATCCACCGGGCGGCCATCGCCCACATAAGGAGGATAATCAGAGCGAAAATGCTCGGTGCCAGGAAGTGCCGGTGGCGCGTTACCCGCACCCGGTGTGGCGTCTCCATACGATCCTTCCCGGCTCCGGGTAGATGCGTACAGACGCGCCTACGGCAGGCGTCGCGTGATAACGCAGCTTCTCCCATCCGGACTTTAACCGTCGGCATCGGAATTTCACCGATTCAACCGCTGGCGCGGGTCGCGGGCTATCACCGCCGGCTCGGAGTTTCACCGACCCCGAAGCTCGAAGCCAGCCTATCACGCACCCGCTCCCACCGGCGGCTGTCTGGATGGCCGGTTGCTGCCTATAACACTAGTGATGCAGGCAGCAAGCCCCCTGGGCCAATTCCCGCAGCGCCGCTACTTCGGCGGCCGCATCCTCGGCTTTGAACACTGCCGACCCGGCCACGAACACATCTGCCCCGGCTTCCGCACACTGTTCGATGGTGGCTCGGGAAACGCCGCCGTCAACCTGGATCGCCAACTCTACTCCGCGCTGATTGGCGGCCTCGCGGGTACGTCGGATTTTCGGCAGCATGGAGGCCAAGAAGGCTTGCCCACCAAACCCGGGCTCGACCGTCATAATAAGGATCATGTCCAGCTCGGACAAGATCTCTTCATAGGGGGCAATGTCGGTGGTGGGTTTCAACGCCATTCCGGCGCGTGCGCCTTGGTTGCGGATCTCGCGTGCTAGGCGGATCGGGGCACCGGCGGCTTCCACATGGAAGGTGACCGAGGCACAACCGGCTTCCGCGTAGGCCGGTGCCCACCGGTCTGCATCCGCAATCATGAGGTGGGCATCAACGGGCAGGATATCTGCTTGCACAATCTGTTCCACCACCGGCAGCCCCCAGGTGAGGTTGGGGACAAAGTGGTTGTCCATGACGTCCACATGCGCATAGTCCGCGTCCCGGATGGACTCAAGCTCGCCGGTGAGGTCGAGAATATTGCAGTTAAGAATTGACGGTGAGATGGTGACCATGGCTCTATCTTATCGGCGGAATACTGCGGCAAACATCGCGTCGGTGTGGTGCAGGTGCGGCCATAGCTGCAGGGATGTCTCCCCCATCTCGGGGACGCTTGCGCCGAGGATTGCGGCCACATCAACCGCGCACGGTGTTAATCCAAGCGACTTGTGAATATAGCGGCTTTGGCCCGCCGTCTCGGACACAACAGGGGTGCAGGTGACGTAGATGAGCAGCCCGCCGGGGCGCAGTGCCGCTGCCGCCGACGCCAACAGCTCCCGTTGCAGAGTCACCAAGTCAGAAATATCGCCGACTTTCTTGCGCCACCGCGCCTCTGGCCGGCGGCGCAATGCTCCCAGACCTGAACAGGGAGCGTCGACGAGGACGCGGTCGTACTGGCCGCCTTCTTCCCGCCCGATCCCCCGCCCGTCACGGCAGGTGACGGTGACATTGTCAAATACCCGCACACTGCTGCGTACCAGCTCACTGCGGTGCCTACTGACTTCGTTGGCGACGACGTGGGCGCCCCGTCGAGCAGCTTGGGCAGCGAGGATGCCGCTCTTTCCGCCCGGGCCGGCGCACATGTCCAGCCAGCGTTCATCCCGGCCCTCTAACGGCGCATTGGCCGCAATCAGGCCCATAATTTGCGATCCTTCATCCTGCACGGCCACGGCTCCAGAGCGAACCTCCCGGATCCGGCCGGGATTGCCAGAACGCATCCGCATACCAATTGGCGAATAGGGGGTGGCAGCCAGGTCAAAGGGCACTTCCGCTAACAGAGCGCCGCGATCCCCACGCCGGATAGCCAGATCGATCGCGGGCGGCGTGTTATCGGCAATGAGCAGGTCGATGATTTCACGTGGATTCCGCCCGTGCGCGGCTAGGGCGGCGCTGAGTTCGCGTACCATCCAGGCGGGATGGGAATACCAGTGTGCGAGGCCGTCATGCCCGTGCAAGATATCGCTGCGCCACTGTTCTGGAGTTTTATCGGCAATACTGCGCAAGACGGCGTTCACGAAGCCGGCGCTGCGCGACGCTCCGAAACTGCGGGTTGCATCCACGGCTTGGGAAACGGTGGCATGCGCGCCGGTTTTTAAGGTGAGCAGATCATGGCAGCTCATCCGCAAAATTGCTCGCACGGGCGCGTCCAGGCTAGCGACGGACTTCTTGCCCGTGGCCTGGCGGATAATGGCGTCATACCGGCCTGTCAAACGACAGGTTCCGTATACCAACTCGGTAGCGAAGGCTGCGTCCCGGTTAGGCAGTTGTGCCTTCCGCAAGACTTCAGGTAAGCGAATATTGGCGTAAGCGTCGTCGACGTCGACACTAAGCAATACCTCCAGCGCAACCCGGCGGGCAGCGGTAATACTCATGCGTCCACCTCAAAACTCATAGCGCCGCGGTAGCCGCGCAGCCATGCCGCGCCGTCCATCGGTTTCTTGCCAGCCGGGGCCACGGTCACGAGCTCTACCGTTCCCTCACCGGTACCGACCACAGCCTGTTTACCAGCCAGTGTGAATGCACCGGGTGGCAGATCCGCCGCGGTATCTCCGGTGGCGACTCGAGCGTGGATTATTTTTACTCGCACCCCATCACTGGTGCGCGTCCATGCTCCTGGGTCGGGGGTGAAGCCGCGGATATGGGCACAGATCGCGGCCGCTTCACTCCCCCACTGCACACGCCCTTCTGCCGGGGTGAGCTGTGGGGCATGCGAAATACCGTCACTGGGTTGCGGCCGGGCCACGACTGTCCCAGCAGCGAGCTCTCGCAGAGTGGCGCTAAGGAGGGGTGCACCGGCCTGCGCTAGCATTTCCAAGACCTCGCCGGCATGAGCCGCGGGCGGGAGTGTGTGCGCCTGCTGGGCAAGCAGTGGGCCGGTATCCAGGCCCGCGTCAATCCGGAATACGCTCACCCCACCCTCGGTATCACCGGCTTGCAGGGACCGCTGTACCGGGGCCGCCCCACGGTAGGCGGGCAGCAGCGAGAAATGCAGGTTGATCCACCCGTGAGTAGGGATATCCAGGGCCTCCGCCGGCACGAGTGCCCCATACGCGACGACGGCGATTGCTTCGGGTGCGTGCGCACGGATGAATTCCTGGGTGGCATCATCGCGGATGCTCGCGGTTTTATATACCGGTATTCCCAGTTCTTCCGCTGCTTGGGCTACTGGGCTCGGATACAGTTTCTTTCCTCTTTTTCCTGGGGCATCCGGGCGGGTGAGGACGGCGGTGACGGCGTGCTCTTGAGCAAGTAGTCGCAAACTAGGCACTGCTACCTCGGGGGTTCCGGCGAATATAAGGCGCATTATTCTCCGTTCTATGCCCGTCTACACGGTTCTGTGCCCGCAGGGAGGGGCGAGGGTCTTTACAGATCACTGGGGTCTATTGTTGCACTGATTGCGCTAGTGCCGCGTATGCTGCTCGTACGCACAACCTCACGCACCCACCGCCGCAAGGTGGCCGCCAATCCCGGTGGCGCACATAGGGTGGCTTTCTCATAATTGTCCGGCTGCGCAATGGGACCGTAGATATCGATCCCGGTAAGGGTTTTTTCAGCCTCGTATAGCAGTGGGCGGAGGACCCCACGTGCGGAGCGCAGTTCCGCGACGGTAGCTATTGGCGGCAGGTGCAGCTCGGCCCGTTCATTGAGCAATACCCGCGCAAAACCCGCATAGTCAGCCCTGATCATAGCCTGGGATATGCGTGGATCGAGCAGGCCGCATAAAGCTACGCGCCCACCCTGATCGGCGGGGCGCACTAGCGACCAGATATTGGCCAGCTGCGTGGTCACATGTGCAGTCGCAGCTAACTCTGTGCGCGCGCTTAGGACTGCGCCATCCAGCACGATAGCAGCGCTGTAGCCGCCCACGGTGACTGGTTCGGCGCCCGGCGTCGCCACAATAATGCTGGGCTGGTTTTCCACCTGCGCCACAATGCCTGGATTTGCCCCGGAGATACGAACGGGAATCCCGGGGAAGGCACGCCCAATTTCGTGGGCGGTGCGCTCCGAGCCGATCGCACTGGAACGGTACCGGTGACCGCTGCATTGCGGGCACGTCCATTGCTGGATGCGGTGCCCCGCCCAGGCGCAATGAACATTACCGCGACTGTCGGCGTCAACGGGGGCCGCACACTGCGGGCAGCGCACCTGGTGGCCGCAGTTAGCGCAGCGCAGGGAGCGCACATATCCGGCCCGCGGGACACTCATGAGAATTGGCCCGCTGGCCAGGGCTTCCCGGGCTATCCGGAAGGCTTGGGAGGGGATGCGTGTACCCGGCTCCTCCTCACTGTCTGCCACAATCACGCGTGCCCCCGCCTGCCGGAGGGCTGCCCGGGTGGGGCGAATATCGAGGGCCTCTCCGCGTTCCACCAGCATTTGCGTCGTCACTGATCGGCCGACTGACTGATACAGTACGCTGCCGGCCCGGGCCGCTGCGGTCCGCCAGATTTGGGGCCGGGGGGCGTGGCGTTCACGCAGGAGCGGGTCGGCCTCATCGCAGATAATCGTCAGGCCTAGGTCAGGTAGAGGAGCCCACACCGCCGAGCGCGTTCCCACAACAATATCCACCTGCCCAACCAGCGCCTGCACGAAAGTACGGTAGCGTTCCTCGCGACTGTCATTGGAACCATAGGCGAGCGCGCGCAGTCCGAGCTGCTGGAGTACCTCTACTAGGGGGCTGACCTGCCGTGCGGCGGGCACCACGATAATTGAGCGTTTGCGAAGCTGCGCCATATGGGCAGTGAGCATGAGGATATCGTGCTGCCAGCGTAGCAGCGGGGTATCTCCCACCATCCCCGGCAGCGACTGAACCACCGCGCGAATCCGCTGCCCGCGGGCTAGCTGATCTAGCAGTTCGGCGCCGCCTTGGTAATCATTCCAGCCACTCGCATCGTAGTGGGTTGGGGGGTGAACCTCGCGCGAGCACTCCCGTTCAAGGACCATATTTTCGGCGCGCGCATGGCGCGGCGGAATCGCCAGGCGCAGTACGTCACTGACTCCCCCTGCGTAGGCTGCCCCCACCTGCCGTGCGACCTCCAAGATCTCCGGTGTGAGCACCGGTAGGTCGGACACGATTGACCGTAGGGGGCGCAGCTGACCGGAGTGGGAGGTTGATTCTTTAATCGCGGTAATAAACCCAGGGCAGACGTGGGGCCCGAGCTGGACCGTCACCCGTTGGCCGACCCGCGCTTGTTCCTGCTGCTTGGAGGCGATTAGGTAGTCGAATTCCTGATCCAGATGGGTGGCTGGCCCGGCCACCTGCACCACCGCCACCGGCCCTGCAGCGGGCTGCGGCGTCGGTAAAGCAAGGCCCGGGAGGGCAGGGTGGGCATCCATATCTCTATGGAATCACGAACCTCCCCCAAAAACGATGCGCGGCCTGAAGCCCCGGGGCGATATCATCCCGAGGGAAGCTTAGTCACCGCCCGCCAGTTTACTGACCGACGGCGGCGCGCAACGCCTCGGCGCGATCCACCCGCTCCCAGCTGAAGGCGGGCAGTTCCCGGCCAAAATGACCATATGACGCCGTCTGCCGGTAGATCGGCCGCAGCAGATCCAGCTGGGCGATAATAGCGGCCGGGCGCAGGTCAAAGACGTCGCGCACCGCCTGCACTAAGGCCTCATCACTGACCTGCCCGGTCCCGAAGGTCTCCACATACAGCCCCACCGGATTCGCTTTACCGATGGCGTAGGCCACCTGCACCTCGCAGCGCTGCGCCAGACCGGCGGCGACGATATTCTTGGCCACCCAGCGCATAGCATAAGCCGCCGAACGGTCCACTTTGGAGGGGTCTTTACCCGAGAATGCTCCCCCACCGTGACGGGCCATCCCGCCGTAGGTGTCGACAATAATCTTGCGTCCCGTCAGTCCCGCATCCCCCTTGGGGCCACCGACAACAAAAGACCCGGAGGGGTTCACCAGCACCGTCATACCGCTCAGATCAAGGTCAAGATTCTGCTCCGCAAGAACCGGCTCCAGCACATACTCGCGCAGCGCTGCTGCGAGATCGTCCTGCCGCACGCTCGCCCGGTGCTGATTCGATAGCACGACAGTCTCGAGCGATACCGGCTTATCCCCGTCATAACCGATTGTCACCTGCGACTTGCCATCCGGCAGCAGATCAGTAACAGTGCCGTCTTTACGTACCTGCATCATCCGCTCGGTCAGGCGATGCGCGAGGTGGATCGGTAGCGGCATAAGAGTCTGCGTATCGGTGCAGGCATATCCGAACATGAGCCCCTGGTCGCCCGCGCCCTGGGATTCGTACACGTCAACCGAGCCGGCGCGGTTTTCAACCGACTTATCAACCCCGGCAGCGATCTCCCCGGACTGCTGCCCAATCGATACACATACCCCGCACGAATCCGCGTCAAAGCAGGCCTCACTCGAGGTATAGCCAATCCGGCGTAGCTCCGAGCGCACAATATCAGGCAACTCAACGTACGCCGTCGTCGATAACTCCCCCACCACATGCACTAAACCTGTGGTTGCCAGGGTTTCAATAGCCACGCGGGCATTCGGATCCTCGGTGAGGACCGCATCGAGAACCGCATCAGAAATCTGATCGCAAACCTTATCCGGATGACCTTCAGTAACAGATTCAGAAGTAAACAGGCGCAAAGAACTCACCCGAATAGTTTAACGGTGCCCCGTCCTAGCCCCGTTGTGAGTCTGCCCGCATAGCCGCAATGGCGTCGAGGATCACCGCAGCCACGTCGGCTTTACTACCGCCCCCTTGGCTGACCGTCTGCCCGGTTGAATCAACGATGGTCACCTCATTGGGTACGTCACCAAAACCGCGTTCATATCCGACGGCGTTAATCGCCAGCAGATCGGCGCCTTTCCGGCGGGCTTTTTGACGTCCCAGCTCAAGGGCACTGTGGTGTTCATCGCCGGTTTCGGCGGCAAAGCCAACGATAATCTGGCCCGGACGGCGCTCCCGCACAAGGCCGCGCAGTACGTCTGGGTTTTGGACCAGTTCGAGGGTGAGGGGGGCGTCCCCATTTTTCTTATGCTTGGTGATGTGCCGCGTCACCGGTCGGTAGTCCGCCACGGCGGCAGCCATAATGACGACGTCGGCGCTCGCCGCCTGGGCGCAGGCAGCTTCCTGCAATTCGGCGGCGGAGGTGACGGCCGTATAGCGCACCAAGGCGGGTAAGCCGTCCAGCAGATGCTGTTCGATATTGGCCCCGATAAGATCCACGCGGGCCCCGCGAGCAGCAGCGGCTTTCGCCAGCGCGATACCTTGCCGCCCGGAGGATCGGTTGCCGAGGTAGCGTACCGGGTCGATGGCCTCCCGGGTCCCACCTGCAGTAATGACGACGTGCATCCCGCGCCATGCGGAAGTCTGCGCTATAGGGGTATCCGAACTCCGCGTGGTCTCAGCGCCAGGCTCCTCCCCCGTCGTACTGGCCCCGGTCTCGGCCGAATCCTCGGCAACAGCAGCTAATGCGAAGGTGACAATATCAGCCGGCTCAGGTAGTCGCCCCACCCCGCTGTCGCTGCCGGTTAGGCGTCCGGTTGCCGGTGGGCAAATATGCATGCCACGGGCTTTGAGGGTGGCAATATTCGCCTGCGTGGCGGGGTTATTCCACATCTCCGTATGCATCGCCGGGGCCAGCACTACCGGGCAGGTGGCTGCCAGCGTAATCGCGGTAAGGAGATTGTCGGCCATACCGGTCGCGATCTTGGCAATAGTCGTGGCGGTGGCCGGGGCGATAATGATCAGGTCTGCGCCCTGGGCGAGGGCGATATGGTCTACTCGCTCGGTGTTCTCGAAGATGCCGGTCGCTACCGGGTGGTGGGAGAGCGCCTGCCAGGTGGCCACACCGACCATCTGGGTACTGGCCGGCGTCGGAACTACGTGTACGTCATGCCCAGCCTCGGTCAGTTGACGCAGGATATAGGCCGCCTTATATGCGGCAATCCCGCCACACACACCTAAGACGATGGACAGTGGGCGGGATTGGCAAGCGTTCACGTTCTACTTCTGCTCTAGGTGAAGCAGGCCTTTGTTGATCTCACGCATCGCGATGGATAACGATTTATCTTCTTGATGTGCATCGACCAGCGGGCCAACGGAGACCATCATATTGTCTTCCAACTGGGCATTGTATGCATTGATCTGGCGTGCACGCTGAGCCGCATACACCACCAGCGCATACTTCGAATCCACCTTTTCCAGCAGATCGTCGATGGGCGGGTTGGTGATTCCGGTCGGATTGGCGACTGTTCCGGACACGTCACGACCTTTCGTCGGTGGGCGGTTCACACTACTGGGCATAAAATGCCCCTACAAACGCCCTACTTTACCAGACCGAGCAGCGCAGCCACGTCTGCGGCAGCCTGGCTCACGGTGTGATTGACCACCACGTGGTCGAATTCGTCTGCCGCGGCGAGCTCCTCGCGGGCAGTGGCCAAGCGGCGGTTTACCTGCTCCTCGGTTTCAGTGCCGCGTCCGCGCAGTCGCGCCTCCAACTCCTGTGGACTCGGCGGGGCGAGAAAAACAAATACTGCCTCAGGGAGGGTTTTGCGCACTTGCCGCGCTCCCTGTAGGTCAATCTCTAACACGACCGGCTCGCCAGTATTGAGGTGTTCTTCCACGGGTTTACGTGGCGTGCCGTAGCGATCGGTGCGATGTACCCATGCCCATTCGAGCATTCCGCCGGTCGCAACGAGCTCATCAAATTCAGTCGGGCTGATGAAAAAGTAGTGTTCACCGTCGCGCTCCCCTGGTCGTGGGGCGCGAGTGGTGGCCGAGACCGAGAGCCATACGGCGGGCCAGAGGCGTCGTAATTCCGCTACGACCGTCCCCTTCCCCACTCCGGAGGGCCCCACTAAGACTAGGGCTTTAGCGGGTGGGTTAACGCGGTCACGGGGGGTGCGTCTAGTGTCCATACCTCTAGCCTACCGACCCCGATATGGACTCATACCGCCCGGCTGAGTTCATCGACCAACTGTCGGGCAGCCGCCGCTAGTTTGCCCGGGCCGGCACGTAGAATGCCGCGGGAGGCAGAGGCAAGGGTGCGGGCCTGGCCGAATACCTCGGCACATTCGTGAGCCCCGGCGCCCTGTGCCCCCACTCCGGGTGCTAAGTGGATGCCATTAAATCCGGCTAAATCCAGCCCGAGGGTGCGCGGAGCCGTACCAACGGTGGCTCCGACGACCGTGCCGATAGGCCCTACCGTCGCCCCAGCAGCGATTACGCCAGCATTGAGCTGCTGGGCTGCATGGAGGATCTCACCGGCTACGCAGCTACTCTTCGTGCGCGCATGCTGCACGCTCGCACCTTCTGGATTGGAGGTTAGTACCAGCACGAACAGTGCCTTGTTATTCTTCAGTGCAGTGTCGATGGCCGGCTGTAGGGCCCCGAACCCCAGGTATGGACTAACCGTCAGGGCGTCTGCTTCCCAGGGTGCGCCAGGCACAAGATACCCGGCCGCATATCCGGCCATCGTGGAACCGATGTCACCCCGCTTCGCATCTACAATCGTGAAGTGGTCACCGGCGCGGCAGGCCTCCAGCGTCTCTGCCAGCGCCTGGTAGCCGGCTGGTCCGTACTGTTCATAGAAGGCCACTTGGGGTTTGAGTGCGGCCGCGACGCCGTCGAGCTCCTCAACACAGATCTCGCTGAAACGCCGCACCCCATCTGCATCGGTGGATAACCCCCAGTCCCGCAGTAACTGCGGATGCGGATCGATCCCCACGCACAAGGGTCCCAGCTGTTCCATGCGGGTGGCCAGGCGGTCGCCGGCGCCGCGGTTACGCACACTCATCATGATTTACTCGCAGAGTTTCCCATCGCGTACGGTGGCCTTGCCGCGCAGGAAGGTCGCCACCACCTGGCCGGGCAGCTCCATCCCCGCGTACGGCGTGTTATCCGAGCGGGAGGTCTGCTCTTCGGGCGTGATCGTGCGGGTGGCCTCGGGGTTGTAGAGCACCACGTTGGCGATATTGCCGACCGCAATCTCCTGCCCGTGATCGGTCACTTGACCGATCTTCGCGGGCGTGTAGGACATCGTCCGCGCCACGTCACGCCACGTGAAGGCTCCGGTCTCCACCATCGCCTTGTGGACCACGCTGAGGGCAGTTTCCAGCCCGATCATGCCGAAGGCGCCGGCTGCCCACTCGCAGTCCTTATCTTCCTTCGCATGGGGCGCGTGATCGGTGGCGATAATGTCAATCGTCCCGTCGGCCAAGCCCTCGCGCACAGCCTCCACATCGGCCTGGGTGCGCAGGGGCGGATTCACCTTGTACACCGGATCGTAGGTGCGGGCGCACTCATCGGTGAGCAGGATGTGGTGGGGGGTGGCTTCCGCCGTCACCTGGATCCCGCGGGTCTTAGCTTCACGCACCAGCCGCACTGAACCAGCGGTAGAAAGGTGGCAGATATGCAGGCGTGAGCCCACATGTTCGGCCAGCAGAATATCGCGGGCAATAATGGCCTCTTCGGCCACCGCCGGCCAGCCGGCCAAGCCCAGTTCAGCCGACACAACACCCTCATGCATTTGCGATTTCTCGGTGAGGCGCGGCTCCTGGGCGTGCTGGGCAATGACGCCGTCGAAAGCTTTGACGTATTCCAGTGCGCGGCGCATGAGTACCGGATCGTGGACGCAGTGACCGTCGTCGGAGAATACCCGCACGCGGGCCTGGGAGTGGGCCATGGCGCCAAGTTCAGCCAGGCGTTCACCGGCCAAACCAACCGAGACGGCCCCCACCGGGTAGACGTCGCACCAGCCGGCTTGCTGCCCCAGGTGGTAGACCTGTTCGACGACGCCGGCGGTGTCCTGTACCGGGGTGGTATTGGCCATTGCGTGGACGGCAGTAAAGCCCCCCATCGCGGCAGCCCTGGTGCCGGTCTCCACGGTTTCGGCGTCTTCCCGACCGGGCTCGCGCAGGTGAGTGTGCAGGTCGACCAGACCGGGTAGGGCGATCAAACCGCTGGCATCGATCGTCTCCACCTCTACCCCATCCTGGGCCAGTTTCTCGGCCTGGCTGGCGGCGTCGGCGCCGAGCGCCGCAATGGTGCCGTCATGGATCAGGATGTCGGTGGTATCCTCCCCCAGGAGTTTGGCGGAACTAATGAGGTAGGCGGTCATTGCAGAGTCTCCTTCTTATCACCAGAGAGCAGTAGGTAGAGGGCAGCCATACGGATTGATACCCCGTTGGCTACCTGTTCGAGGACGGTCGAGCGGGCGCAGTCTGCGGCTTCGGAGGAAATCTCCAGGCCGCGGTTCATCGGGCCAGGGTGCATAACGATGGCGTGATCGGGCAGCATCTGCAGCCGGTTGTGATCTAGGCCGTAGGCGCGGGAGTATTCCAGCGGGGAGGGGAAGAAACCACCCCCGGCTGCGGACATCCGTTCACGCTGTACCCGTAGCATCATGACGCCGTCGACGTCAGCGCCCAGGCTGGCGTCCAGGTCGTAGCTGACCTTGGCCCCCCAGGTCTCCACCCCGACCGGCAGCAGGGTCGGCGGGGCCACCAGGGTGACCTCAGCACCGAGAGTCTGGAGCAGTTCTACATTGGAGCGGGCCACTCGGGAGTGCAGGATATCCCCCACGATCACGATATGGTTGCCGCTCAGGTCAGTACCTTCCGCCACTGGCGCGCCGTCCCGCTTGCCAGTGAGGTAGCGGCGCATAGTGAAGGCGTCCAAGAGAGCCTGGGTGGGGTGCTGGTGAGTGCCATCCCCGGCATTGAGAACCGGCACATTAATCCAGTCGGTGCGGGCCAGACGGTGCGGTGCGCCGGAGGCGCTGTGGCGAATGACGACGCCGTCCGCCCCCATGGCCTGCAGCGTCTGGGCGGTGTCTTTCAACGATTCTCCCTTGGACAGGGACGAACCCTTGGCAGAAAAGTTAATGACATCCGCGGATAGACGCTTGGCAGCCGCCTCGAAGGAGATCCGGGTACGGGTGGAATCTTCAAAGAAGAGGTTCACCACGGTCTTGCCCCGCAGTACGGGCAGTTTCTTAATATGCCGATCCTGGGTGGCGGCCATGGATTCTGCGGTATCCAGCAGAAGCAGGGCTTCGTCTCGGCTGAGGTCACGGGCGTCTAGTAGGTGTTTCATGCGGCCCCTCCACTGATATATACGGCGTCATGTCCATCGGTTTCCTGCAGATAGACCGAGACTTTCTCACTGCGCGAGGTGGGAAGGTTCTTCCCCACAAAGTCCGGTCGGATCGGGAGTTCGCGGTGGCCGCGATCAATGAGGACTGCCAGCTGGACTTTGGCGGGGCGCCCCAGGTCTGCGATAGCTTCCAGTGCCGCGCGGATAGTGCGGCCGGAATAGAGCACGTCATCAACAAGAACCACCACGCGATTGTCAATTCCGCTGGGCGGGAGCGTGGTGGTTCCAATGGTCATCGTGGGGTGAGCGTCGAGGTCATCGCGGTACGGGATGACGTCGATAACGCCGGTGGCGACTGATTCTCCAAGTCCGTTGAGAATCTTACCGAGCCGATCGGCTAACGGTTCACCGCGGGTGGGAATGCCGAGGAGTACGACATCGTCGCCTCCCTCATTCCGTTCGATAATTTCGTGGGCTATCCGGGTAAGGGAGCGGGAGATGTCAGCCTCAGCTAGCACCTGCCGCCCTGATGGTGTAGTCACCTCAGGTGTCTCCTTCTCCGTCTCACGGGACGGTGGTTAAAGGAATACGGGCGATCTCACTATAGCGTAGAGATCGCCCGTCCTGGGGTGGAATTTTTCACGACGTCGAGATACCCCCGGTTTTACGCCGTAAAGTCCTAGAAAAGTGCCATCTGCCCCGGCGGTGTGTCATCATCGGCGGCAGGTCGGTTCTTCTGCTTGCCAGACGAGTCTCCCTCGGCGGCCGACGGTTCCTCCATCTCCGCGAACTCGCACCCCTGCTCAGCGGAAGGCTCCGTCGTAATCGTGCGCTCGTGGGTGGAAGCTGGGGAATCCTCCTCCGCCTGCGGCCCCTCATTTGCGGAGGGAGCATCGGCTTCAGCCGCCGGCACTGCCTCCACGGAGAAGTCGTCGTAATCGGCGTAGGCTGCCAGATACTCCCCATCACTCTCGCTGTCAGCCAGTGCGGCTTCCAGGGCCACTCGCTGGGCATCATCAAGAGCGTCATCGGCAGGGGCGTCGGCGGCTGCCTGGCGCGCGACGTCGTCGAAATTAGCCTCCTGGGCCCGCAGCCCAGGGGCCACGGAAGCGATCGTATCCAGAATGCCGTTGACGAATCCCGGGGAGCGCGGTGTGGACAGGAACTTAACCAGCTTGACCGCCTCATCGATCACGATCGGGGCGTCAACGTCGGGGCTGTAGAGGATTTCCCCCACGGCGGCGCGCAGTACAGCGCGGTCGACAGCGGGTAAACGTTCTAAGCTCCAACCATCGAGATAAGACGCGATGGCATAATCGACATGCGCCATATGCTCTGCCACGTGCATGACAAGCTCTTGAGAGAAGTCCGGCAGCGGGGCCTGGGTGGCGTGTTCGCGCACGCGCCGTTCGCATAGCTCGGTCAGCTTGCCAGGACTGTACATGCCCCTTTGATCGGCTTCAAAAAGGACGTCGATAGCCCGGGCACGCTGCCGCGTGCGCCGGGTGTGGTCGTGACGGCGCATTAGTCGCTGACGCGGGAGATGTACTCGCCGCTGCGGGTATCGACTTTCACCTTGGTGCCCTGTTCGAGGAAGAGCGGCACCTGGATCTCGTAACCGGTTTCTACGGTAGCGGGCTTCGTACCGGCGGAGGAGCGATCACCCTGCAGGCCCGGCTCGGTGTAGGTCACTTCGAGCACGACTGACGCGGGCAGTTCAATGTAGAGAACCTGGCCGTCATGCATGGCCACGATGACTTCCTGACCTTCCAGGAGGAAGTTTTTCGCATCACCAACGGTGTCAGCCATAATGGTGATCTGGTCATAGGTGCTGGTGTCCATGAAGACGAAGTCGGGGCCTTCCTTGTACAGGAACTGCATATCCCGCTTGTCGACGGTGGCGGTCTCCACCTTCACACCGGCGTTGAAAGTTTTATCCAGGGTTTTACCCGAGAGCACATTCTTCAGTTTGGTGCGTACGAAAGCCGGGCCTTTGCCGGGCTTCACATGGAGGAACTCCACGACGGTCCATAACTGCCCATCCAGGTTGAGTACCATGCCGTTCTTAAGATCGTTCGTCGTCGCCACGGGTAATCCTTCTTTCGTCGATGATAGTTAGAGCGCATGGGAGAATCCAACGTTCATGATGAACGCTGGATTCTCACGCCTTTAGGTATTTTAGCGGGTCGGAGTGCGCCCCGACTGCTCCAACAGACACAAGAGTAGTGGCTGGATATTACGCGTCTCACGATATCCCGCTGCTCGCAGTCGCTGCGAGACGGCCTGCTCGGTGATTCCCAGCTCCGCTGCAGCCTCCTTTTGGGTGGCGCCACGGGCTACCAGCTCGGCAACTTCCCAGCCCGGCTCAGAGCGGCGGGCCAGTGAGAAGAACACCAGTTGAGCTACATTGGTAGCCCACTGTGCCGATTCGATTGCGCGTCCCATGATGACGACGGGCATATCACCGGAGCGCGACCGAGCCCGCCGCAGTGCGCGGTTGGCGTAGTCAACCGGGGTGTTGCGGGCGCGCCCCTCGCCGGAATCAGCACCAATACCCACGCAGACCCCCTGGTGCCGGGCAGATGCCTCGATCAGCGCCAGGACTGCTTCCGGGTTCACCAGCTGGATGAGAGTATCGCCGTTCTCCAGGGTCTCCTGGGATGCAATATCCTCACGAATCACCTCTAGGACGGCCTCCAGCGCCTTGGGTCCGGCCGGACGCCGCGTACATAATGCAACCATAAACACATCGTGATCGTACTATGCACATGGCCGGTAATCACAATTGTCCGACATATGGTGAGATGTTTTCTGCTGATTTGCTTAAGGCATGAGGGTGGACAGGCCTCGTTTTCCGAAGAACAGACAGTATGACTCGGAATCGAGCAGTACGCCGGGACCGGCGCTCACGGGTAGTTATTACAGCGTGAGGTGGCGGTGCGCCCACTGCGATATTTCCCCATCAGGCGCCGGAATAATATGCTGGGCGGCTTCTACATAACGCGGGCGCCGCTCCTCGAGCAGCGTAGCCCACAGTGCGCGAGGGGCGATCAATCCCACCGGGCGCGGGGCATTGAGGCCGGTGTGTGGAAATGACGTGGAAAGGTCGGCGTCGATAAAAATTGTAAAGTGCTGATGTAAGAGTTGGCGTGCCTGCAGATCATCGACGACGCCGCTCGGTGCCGCATAGACCCAGGCTCCTGACCGAGCCAGAGCCTCCTCGTTTACCTCCACCTGAGCAGCCAAGAATTGCTCACTAGACCATTCCACAACCAGCTCCCCAATTGGCCGGTTGTAGCGCCCAGAAAGCAGCGCTTCACCGGAATAGAAAGAAACACCTCGCTGCTGCGCAATCCACTGCCCTACCGCCTCTATCTGAGCACCAGGCGGGCCGATAAGCACAATGCGCTGCTGCCCGCGCAGATCAACCTGCGCCGTGCTCACAGTTGGGCTCCAGCGATGACTTCACACACGTAGTCGGGCAGATGGGACAGATAATTATCCAGGTTTCGGCGCGCCTCATCGACGCTGTCGCCGCCGGTTTTCTCGAGCAGTGTCTGCGCCATGACGAGTGCCACCATGGCTTGGGCTACTACTGCGGCCGGCACCACCGCACACGTGTCAGAGCGCTGATTGATAGCCACATCTTCCTGGCCGGTAGCGCTGTTGACGGTGCGCAGAGCGCGAGGTACAGACGAGATGGGTTTTACGGCTGCCCGCACCACGATAGGCGAGCCGTTGGACATTCCCCCTTCGATCCCTCCGGCGCTATTGGTGAGGCGCCCGCTCACCGTCATCTCATCATGAGCCTGGGAGCCGCGAGAGCGCGCCTGGGTAAAGGCCTCCCCGATTTCCACGCCTTTCACCGATTGAATACTCATAAGCGCAGCAGCCAGTCGGGTATCCAAGCGGCGATCAGCCTCCACATGCGACCCCAATCCCACCGGCACGTTATACACAATCACCTCGACCATCCCGCCAAGCGTGTCCCCATCCTTTTTGGCGGCGTCGATAGCGGTAATCATGGCTTGGGCACTCGGCTCGTGCAGGCAGCGTACCGGGTTCGCGTCGAGTGCCTGAGTATCGTCTGGTCCCGGGCGGGCGCCGTCGACTGCTAAAACTGCCTCACCAATTTGGACGACGTGCGCAACGATACGAATATCGGCAATTTGCTCACAGATCGCCTCGGCAAGGGTACCGAGGCACACTCGGGCAGCGGTCTCGCGCGCGGAGGCGCGTTCGAGGATAGGGCGACAGTCTGTATGCCCGTATTTAGCCATCCCGGCAAAGTCAGCATGGCCGGGGCGGGGGCGAGTAAGAGCCGCAGCCCGAGCGCCTGTTGGCGGCTCGCTAACCGGATCGGGATTCATCACGTGTTCCCATTTGGGCCACTCGGTATTCCCGATTGTCATCGCTACCGGACTGCCCAGAGTAACCCCGTGGACGACGCCAGCCAGCAGCGCTAGTTCATCTTGTTCGAAGGACATCCGCGCCCCCCGGCCATATCCGAGACGACGTCGGGCCAGAGCGCGGGAAAAATCCGCTGCCGTAATCGCTACTCCAGCAGGAACACCTTCTGCGAGTGCTACCAACGCCTGGCCGTGTGACTCACCCGCGGTTGACCATCGAAACATAGCGGTAGTCTCTCACCAACTGAAGGGGGATGCGGTCGCATTCCACCCTATGGCAAGGATGAGGCCACACAGGAGGAAAGGGCCGAAGGGGATATGGCTGCGCCGGTCAGCTCGCCGGGCGAGCAGCAAACCTATCGCAGCGACTCCCCCAATCACAATGGCGTCGATGACCATCCAGGCTGCCGTCGGATAGGACCACCAGCCTGCGGCCATCGCCAATGGGAGTGCATACTTAGCATCCCCCATCCCCAACGCGGAAGGAATCGTCAGGGCGATCAATAAAAACAGCCCTGCCACAATAATTCCGGCCACCACAGCTGCGGAGATCCGCCGGGGTTGGCCGACGACGATAGCCAGGACGATGGCGATCAGCGCAGTGGCAGGAATTAGCGGATAGATGAGCCGGTTCGGCAGCCGCTGCTCAATGAGGTCAATAGCCGCAGCCCAGCCGGCCACACTCGTGACCGTAGCCATCCCAATTGTCACAACGATGATACTGAGCAGACCGAAGTGGTGGCCGATCCCGCCTCCGATAGCTGCGGCAGCTCCAGCCAAGGCTCCGACAAGCGCGCCCGTGATCTGAACCGAAACCGGCGTACGGGTCGCAATCGGCAGGTCACGCCATGTGCCAGTTGGTGCCACTGGTGCTTATTCCTCCGTGGTCGCACTCGGCTGGACGTTAGGGTGTTCCTGACGCCAAGCGCGCAGCTTTTCAATATTGGCCTTATGCTCTTCGAAACTGCCGGTGAACAGCGTCTCTCCCGTGTCAAGGTTAACCGTGACGAAGTAGAGCCAGTCCCCTGCGGGCGGATTCATAACGGCCTTGATGGCTTCTTCGGAAGGGGCACCAATCGGCGTCGGCGGCAGGCCACTATGAACGTAAGTGTTATACGGGGTGTCTTGGCGGACTTCTTCGGAACTGGGAACCCCTCCGCGTTTGCCCAGGCCATACAGCACCGTAGAGTCCATTTGCAGTTTGCCGAGGGTAGGACCAGCGGTATCGGCCAGCCTATTCTCGATCACGCGCGCAGCCTGCCCGTAATAGTCCCGGGGAACTTCGCGTTCTACAATCGAGGCCTTGGTTAGCACTGCTTGCCACTGATCGCGAGGAATCTTCAATTTCTCCAGGGATGCAACGGTGCGGCCGATCATCTCTTTAAGCGCGTCAACGGCCTTGGTCTCAGGCGCAAAACTATAGGTTTGCGCGGCAAACCAACCTTCCGGGTTGCCACCGGCTTCGGAGGGAAGACCAATTGCTTCCCCATCCGCAGCGGCCGCTTTAACGTCGTCGACGTTTAAACTCAGCTGAGCTGCGACGCGCTCATATACCTGATTGGCTTCAAAACCCTCCGGAATAGTGAGCGCTGCATCGGCCCGGTTGACCGGATCGAGGAGGGCGCTTACTGCTTCTGCGGCGGACATCTTGGTACGCAGCGTATAGGTACCGGGCTGGATCCGGGAGGAGCGGTCATTGGCGGCGAAGGCCCGGGTAAATTCTTGGGCAGATAGGACTACATCGGCATCGTGCAGGACTTTCCCCATATCAGCGCCCGTGGCCCCTTCGGGGATCGTCACTGTCACCTGTTCCCCGGTACCACCGGCGGGATAGTCGGTGACAGTGGGTTCTGCCCCCTTAACCAAGCCTTTCACGAACGGGGTAGCCACCCACACAGCCCCACCTAGCAACAAGACAGATAGGGCTATAGCGAGGAAGCTGCGCCGGCGGCGTACTTTACGCTGCTGCCGCATAGTATCGCGCCGTCGACGCCGTTCAGGCGTCACCTTCGGATCTGCATCCCGTTGAGTCACAGAAAGTCCTTATTCCACCAGTTCACCGGGTGTGCTCCCGGTGCGCCGTTCAGTCTCTATTACAAGCTCCAACAACATTACCGCCGATACCTGGTCAACAACCTGGCGGTGCTGACGCGAGTCGCGGCCTGCTGCATGTAATTGTGCATGAGCGCTCACCGTCGTCAACCGTTCGTCCACCAGATAAACAGGCAGACCACTAGCTTGTGCCAGTGTGGCTGCTAGTGCTCGTGCCCCGCGAGCTGCTTGCCCTTCCCGGCCCGATAAATGCAAAGGTAATCCGACGAAGATATCAGATACCTCGTATTCATCAATGACCTCGAGGATTTCCTCAATGTGTCCACCATATTTATTCCGCCGCACCGTTGCCACCGGAAGGGCCATAATCCTCCCGGCGTCACACCGAGCCACACCTATGCGGCGGACCCCAGCGTCGATTGCAAGCGACACGCGGCTCATTTTACTGAGCTAACGCACTGCGGATCGAGTCCAATGCCGCATCGATGTGAGCGATGTTCTGACCTCCACCCTGCGCGAAGTCCGGCCGGCCGCCGCCCCCGCCACCAAGGACCGTAGCTGCTTGCTTTACCAGGGCTCCGGCAGCAACGCCGTCATCCTGGGCCTGCTTATTTACCCCGACGACGACCATCGGCTTGCCTGCAATTTCGGCAATGAGAGCGACCACCGCCGGGCCATCTTCTCCCAGGCGCGCACGAATATCGAGCCCTAAGGTGCGAAGGTCATCGACGTTAGCGAGCTGGCCGCAATTCGCAATCACACACCGCTTGCCGTCGATCATTTCAGCGCACTCTACCAGCTGGCCAGCCTTGGCAAGTGCCTGGGCGCTATTGACGGCCGCCAGCTCCTTCTCGGCCTTCTTCAGCCGCTCCATCAGGGTGGCGATACGTTCCGGTGCTTCTTCGGCGCGCCCGCCAACCAGTTGGCTCACCTGCGAGATGATCGCCCTCTCCTTGGCCTGGTGAGCGTAGGCCCCCTGCCCGACGAGAGCCTCGATGCGGCGCACGCCTGAACCGATGGAGGCCTCTCCCAGAATGTCGATGCGGCCGATATTGCCGGTGTGGGGCACGTGGGTGCCACCGCACAGTTCGCGCGACCAGTCCCCGCCGATGGACACCACCCGCACACGGTCCCCATATTTTTCACCGAACAGGGCCATTGCGCCCAGGGCTTGGCGTCACTGAGGGACATCACCTCATCGGTGACCTCCAGGTTGTCACGCAACCGGGCGTTGACGCGGTCTTCAATCTCCCCCATAACCGAGGCTGGTACCGCACTGGTGTGGTGGAAGTCGAAACGCATCCGCGAGGGCGAGTTTTCGCTACCCGCCTGGGTGGCACCCTCCCCCACATATTCGTGTAGGGCTTTATGCACCATATGGGTGGCAGTGTGTGCCTGAGCAATATGCCGCCGGCGCACGACGTCGATCTCGGCGACCGCCTTCTCGTCCACGCTCGCCTCCCCCTCAATGAGGGTGCCGCGGTGCACGATCACACCCGCCACCGGTTTTTGCACGTCGTGCACGTCAACGATGCCGCCGCCGACCAGCCGGATCACCCCATGGTCAGCCAGCTGCCCGCCCATCTCGGCGTAGAACGGGGTCTGGTCGAGCACGATTTCCACCTCGGCTGGCGCTGCCACGACCGGCACGCTGGCGCCGTCGTGCAAAATCCCGACGACGCTGGCCTCAGCCGCCGCATCCGTGTATCCCAAGAACGCAACCTCGTGCCCGAGTTTCTTATGCAGGTCTCGGTAGAGCTGGGCATCGACGTGGCCGGTCTTCTTGGCGCGGGCATCGGCGCGGGCCCGTTCCTTCTGCTCGTTCATGAGGGTGCGGAAGGCTTCTTCATCAACCTTCACGCCCTGCTCGTGGGCCATCTCCAAGGTGAGGTCGATCGGGAAGCCGTAGGTGTCGTGCAGCTGGAAGGCTTCCTCACCGGTAACGGTGTGAGAAGCGTCCGCTTTGGCGCGAGCCACCGCGGTGTCGAGGATCGTAGTTCCGGCCCCGAGGGTACGGGCGAAAGCTTCTTCCTCGGCGCAGATCACGTCACTGATGCGCGCAAAGTCAGTTCCCACATTCGGGTAGGAGCTCTGCATAGCGTCACGCGACACCTGCAATAGATCTCCCATGGTGGCGTCCTGAACCCCGAGGAGGCGCATGGCGCGCACAGCACGGCGAATGATCCGGCGGAGCACGTAACCACGCCCATCATTCCCGGGCCGGACTCCATCCCCCACCAACATGAGCGAGGAACGGACGTGGTCAGCGATAATCCGCATACGCACGTCATCGTCACTACTGCTGCCGTAGGTGCGTCCGGTGATGTCCTGGGTGCGGGCGATGACCGGCCAGACTTCGTCAATTTCGTACATATTGTTCTTACCCTGTAGTAAGAACGCGAGCCGCTCGAGGCCGGCACCGGTGTCGATAGCCTTTTGTTCCAGCTCTCGGATGAGCGGGTAGTCGGCTCCACTGCCCTCACCGCGCAGATACTGGTCAAACACAAGGTTCCACACCTCTAGATAGCGGTCGCCCCCAGGATCGACCGTGCCCCCTTCAGCTTCAGGGCCAAAGTCAGGGCCGCGGTCATAGTGAATTTCCGCGCAGGGGCCGGCCGGGCCCGGCTGGCCCGTATCCCAAAAGATCGATTCGCGCGGCAGGAGCACAATATGACGGCGATCCAAGCCAATCTGTCGATGCCAAATATCGAGTGCTTCGTCATCGTGTTCCCACAGGGTCACCCAGATACGATCTCCGTCCAAGCCGTAGCCGCCCTGATCTTGCGGTGTGGTGAGCAGCTCCCAGGCCATGGTGGAGGCCCCTTCTTTGAAGTAATCACCGAAGGAGAAGTTGCCGTTCATCTGGAAGAACGTGCCGTGGCGCGTGGTTTTACCGACGTTATCGATGTCATTGGTGCGAATGCACTTTTGCACTGAGGCCACCCGCGGCCAGGGTGCGTCTTCCGTACCGACAATATACGGAATGAAGGGCACCATCCCGGCAACCGTGAACAAGAGCGACGGATCCGGAGAAATCAATGACGTCGACTCGGCGATATGGTGGTCCTTGCTGCGAAAGAAATTCAGCCAGCGGGAACGGATGTCAGTAGTGCGCATAGTCTTTCACCACGTAGTTGAGTATTTGGGCACGCATCCCAAGTGGGCGGCTCACGCCTAGCGTAGCTAAAAAATGCGGCTACGTTCAGCCGAGCCACATCCGCCAGGCAAAGGTTTGTTGGAACATAACAGCAGGCCCCGGTCCCACCTGCGCGGGGCCGGGGCCTGAAGCTGTCATTAACGCGAGTAGAATTCGACGACGAGCTGAACGTCGCAGGTCACTGGAACTTCCTCACGCTTGGGGCGGCGCACCAGTTCGGCACGCAGCTTCTCAATCTGGACGTCGAGGTAGGCGGGAACATCCGGCAGCACCTTCTGGTGTTCGCCAGCGGCAGCAATCTGGTAAGGAACCATCGTCTGGGAACGCGGCTTGACCTGGATAACCTGGCCGGGCTTGACGCGGAAGGAGGGGCGGTCCACGATCTTGCCGTCCACGAGGATATGGCGGTGGACAACAGCCTGGCGAGCCTGGGCGATGGTGCGGGCAAACCCGGAGCGCAGTACCAGGGCATCCAGACGCATTTCCATCAATTCAACCAGCGATTCACCGGTCAGACCCGCTTCCTTACGCGCCTGCTCGAAGTAACGCCGCATCTGGGCTTCGCGGATGCCGTACTGGGCGCGCAGACGCTGCTTTTCCTTCAGACGCACCGAGTAGTCTGAATCGGAGCGGCGACGGGCGCGGCCGTGCTCACCCGGACCGTAGGGGCGCTTTTCGAAGTGGCGCTGAGCTTTGGGGGTCAAGGCAATGCCGAGGGCGCGAGACAGACGCACCTGGCGGCGGGAGCGCGATACGCTCATGAATTATTCTCCTGTCGTCAATTGGCACACGGTATTCGTGCGGGGCCGACCCTCATATCGCGCTTGGCGCAACCGGGCTAAGACCCCAGGAGCCCACATGGAGCAGGCAACCGGTCTACCCTATCAGGCTCGGCCGGCCAAACTCTATTTCGTACCGCGCAAATACCGCGAAATTGCGCTCATACGGGCCGTGATTTCCCTCTCATAACCGTGCGAGGTGGGGTGGTAGTAGCGCGCGGCGACAAGGGTGTCAGGCGCGTACTGCTGCTGCGCGATTCCGTGCGGACAGTCATGCGCGTACTGATACCCCACGCCGTGCCCTAGCTTTGTGGCCCCCGAGTAGTGACCATCGCGTAGATGCAGCGGTACTGCCCCGGCTTTCCCTGCCCGCACGTCGGCAATCGCGGCGTCAATGGCCCGGTAGGCGGCATTGGATTTTGGCGCCGTCGCAATATGGATGACGGCCTGGGCGAGAGGAATTCGAGCCTCGGGCATCCCCAAGAAAGCCACTGCTTCATAGGCTGCCACTGCGGCCGGCAACGCAGTTGGATCGGCCATCCCCACATCCTCGGCGGCGCAGATGACGATCCGCCGTGCGATAAACCGTGGGTCCTCCCCCGCCACCACCATGCGCGCCAGATAGTGCAAGGCAGCATCGACATCCGATCCGCGCATCGATTTAATAAACGCGCTAGTGACGTCATAGTGCTGATCGCCGGTGCGGTCATAACGCACCATCGCTTCATCCACCGACGCCTCCACGTCAGCCGCCTCGATCGTCCCGCCATCAACGCACGCACCGCCCCCGCCGGTTGCCCTTTCGCTAGCCGCCTGTGCGGCTGCTTCCAGGATCGTCAGCGATTTGCGGCCATCACTGCCAGCCAGGCGCACGATCATCTCTCGCGCATCCTCGCTCAGCTTCCAGGCACCGCCTAGGCCCCGCTCATCGCTACAGGCCCGCTCCAGCAGGTTGGTAATGGCAGCGTCGTCGAGCGGCTCCAATGTCAGCAGCAGAGAGCGTGACAGCAGGGGTGAGATGACGGAGAAGGAGGGGTTCTCGGTGGTGGCGGCAACCAGCGTCACGATGCGATTTTCCACGCTGGGTAGGAGGGCGTCCTGCTGGGACTTCGAGAACCGATGGACTTCATCGACGAACAACACGGTTTCTTTGCCGCCCGTGCTGAGGTGCCGCCGCGCCTCCTCGACCACCTGGCGCACATCCTTCACCCCCGCGGTCACTGCGGACAGCTCTACAAAGCGCCACTGCCGACTGTGGGCGATGAGATACGCGAGCGTAGTTTTCCCGGTACCGGGCGGCCCCCACAAAATAATCGACGACGGCGCGCCTTCGGCGGCACCCACAAGTCGGCGCAGGGGTGAACCGGGCCGAAGAATATGCTGTTGCCCGACCACCTCATCGATACTGCGCGGGCGCATTCGCACCGCTAGCGGTGCATGATCCGGGGCGGTCTCATCCCCCGGCGAGTCGAAAAGATTGGGGGTGCTCATAGCGTCCATGCTAACGAGCTAGCGGGCCCGGGGGTGGCTGGTGGCGTACACCTCACGCAGGTGGTCGATGGTGACGTGGGTGTAAATCTGGGTGGTGGAGACATCCGCATGGCCCAGCAGTTCCTGGACGATGCGCACATCCGCGCCCCCGGCCAGCAGGTGGGTTGCATAGGAGTGGCGCAGCATATGGGGCCCGGGAATCTCCTCCCATCCCAGAGCGTGCGCATGGCGCCGAATGATCGCGGAAACCGCTTGGCGGCTGAGAGCGTTACCGCGGGCGTTCAGGAACGCGGCGCTCACTCCCCTACCGCGGGCAGCCAGGGCCGGCCGGGCCCGCACCAGGTAATCCTCGAGCGCATGGGTGAGGGCACTACCCATGGGGACGATTCGTTCCTTCGATCCTTTACCGAATAGGCGCACGGTTCGTTCAGTAAAGTCGAGATCGTCGACCGCCACCGCGCAGGCCTCGCTCACTCGTGCTCCAGTTCCGTACAGGAATTCCAACACTGCCCGGTCCCGCAGGTCCAACGGCTCACTGCCGCTGGCGTGTTCGATGAGCTCACCCACCTGCTCCATGCTGAGTGTGTCGGGCAGTTTACGGCTCAGTTGTGGCGCCTCCACACTCGCGGCCGGGTTATCGGCGGCGAGGTTTTCCTGGAGCAGAAATTTATGCCAGGAACGTACAGCTGAAAGTACACGCGCGCTCGAAGAGGGGGCCAGTGCGGCCGCGCCGTCGTCACCCCGCCGAATTGCCAACAGAAACTCACGGATATCGCTGGTATCGATCTGGTTCAGCTCGGTAATACCGCGACTGGTGAGGAAATGACAGTAGCGGGTGAGGTCGGCTTCGTAGGCGGCCAATGTGTGCGGGGAGAGTCCGCGCTCAACCCGCAGGTGGGCGAGAAATGCTACCAAGTTGCGCTGAGTGGGGCTGTGTTCCGCCGCCACTTAGACGCCCAGAAGTCGGTTCAACCACGGTCCTACAAACGGATCGAGGGCGACGGCCACGAATACGATGGACAGGTAGGTGATGGATGCGTGGAAGACGCGCATCGCCGCCATCCGGCCTCGCTGCGGTTGCAGCGCTCGCTGATAAAGCGTGATCGTGGCGCCTGCAAAATAGACAGCGGCGGCCACCGCGATGACGGTGTAGAACCAAGTCATGTGAGCCATCGGGATGAGCGCGAGGGTGCAGGCGATCATCGCGGCGGTGTGGATCAAGATATTGCGGGCGACGACGACGTCGGATGCCACCACGGGCAGCATCGGCACCTGCGCCGCTGCGTAGTCTTGCTTGAATTTCATCGACAGCGGCCAGTAATGCGGCGGCGTCCAGAAGAAGATCACCGCAAACAAGATGAGGGGCGGCCAATCAAGGCCCCCAGTCACTGCCGACCAGCCGATAAGAACAGGCATACACCCGGCTACCCCACCCCACACGATATTCTGCGCGGTATGGCGCTTCAAAATAATCGTGTACCCGACGGCGTAAAGCACGATCGCGGCTAGAGTGAGCAGCGCAGCCATACTGTTCACGAGTAACCAAAACCACAGAATCGAAAATACGCTGAGAGCGAATCCGAAAATGAGGGCGCCGCGTACGGAGACTTTACCGGACGGGATGGGGCGCTTTTTGGTGCGCCGCATAACCCGATCAATGTCCCGGTCGTAGACCATATTGAAGACATTGGCCGCACCGGCTGCGGTCGCTCCCCCGATCAGGGTCGCTAAAACCAGCCAGGCGCCTGGCCATCCTCGCTGCGCCAGGATCATTGTGGGCACCGTCGTGATGAGCAGGAGCTCGATAATACGCGGCTTCGTCAGTTCGATATAGCCCCTAATAATCTCACTGCGAGACCACTGCCGAACTGGCGTTGGGCGGGCTGACAAGCCTTCAGACACGACGATGATTGCTCCTTACCTGGTGCTTCCCGTCCAACAATACCGCTCCCGCGCGCATTTAGGCCCGCCAGCGCTCTACCATGGGACATAGTGACAGTCCGCTCACTTCCGATTCGTGCCTTCGGGCCGTTATAAGAAAGAAGGAGACCATGCCCGACTCGTTCGAGCTCACCTGGGATGACACCGATCAGCTGGCCGTAGACACCGGCCGCGTACTGGCGGCCGATGCCGTCCAGAAGGTAGGTAATGGCCACCCGGGGACGGCAATGTCGCTGTCTCCCCTGGCATATTTGCTCTACCACAAGGTGATGGATATTCACCCGACCTCACCGAAATGGATTGGGCGGGACCGCTTCGTTCTATCCTGTGGCCACTCCTCCCTCACCCAGTACGTGCAGCTATTCCTCACTGGAGCGGGCCTGGAATTGGAGGATCTGAAGTCCTTGCGGACGTGGGGTTCTTTGACGCCGGGTCACCCTGAATATGGGCATACCGACGGTGTCGAGATCACCACTGGACCGCTCGGCCAGGGTTTGGCTTCGGCGGTGGGGATGGCTATGGCCGCACGCCGTGAGCGCGGGCTCCTCGATCCTGATGCCCCCGCCGGAGAAAGCCCCTTTGACCATCAGGTGTGGGTCATTGCCTCCGATGGCGACCTACAGGAAGGGGTGACCGCAGAAGCGTGTTCCCTGGCCGGCACCCAGAAACTCGGCAACCTGGTGTGTATTTGGGACGATAACCAGATTTCAATTGAGGACAACACCTCCATTGCCTTCACCGAGGACGTCGCGGCCCGGTACCGGGCCTATGGCTGGCATGTTATCGAAGTCGATTGGCGTGCCGACGGGGAATACCGCGAGGATCTCCCCGCTCTCTATCAGGCTCTGATGGACGCCAAGGCTTACACCGATGCCCCCGTACTTATTCGGCTCCACACGATTATCGGCTGGCCAGCGCCGTCAAAGCAGAATACCGGCGGGATTCACGGATCCGCTCTGGGGGCTGATGAAGTGGCCGCAACCAAGCAGATTCTTGGTTTTGATCCGGAGCAGACCTTCCAGGTCGATCAGGAGATGCTCACCACCGTACGCGAGCGCCTCCTCACCCGCGCCGATCAGACTATGGAAGCATGGCAGGAAGCGATGAGCGCCTGGCAGGAGCGCAACCCTGCCGGGGTGGAGCTGTTGGAACGGCTACGTGATCGCGCCCTGCCGGAGGGGTTCGCGGCAGCCTTCCCTGATTTTTCCGACGTCGAGAAGATGTCTACTCGCAAAGCCTCCGGTGAGGTCCTCACCGCTCTAGCTGAGGTTATGCCTGAACTATGGGGCGGTTCTGCGGACCTAGCCGGCTCTAATAACACCACCATGGAAGGGCAGCCGTCGTTCTTACCTGCCGAACGCGGCTCGAAGAAATTCCCGGGCACCGAGTACGGGCGCACATTGCACTTCGGTATTCGGGAGCATGCCATGGGCGCTATCCTCGCCGGTATTGCTCTGCATGGTCTCACTCGCCCCTATGGGGGTACCTTCCTAACCTTCTCGGACTACATGCGCGGCGCAGTCCGACTGGCTAGTCTCATGGATATCCCGGTTACCTACGTGTGGACGCACGACTCGATTGGGCTCGGTGAAGACGGCCCCACTCACCAACCAGTCGAGCATTTGACCGCACTGCGGGCGATCCCGAATCTCGCGATTGTGCGCCCGGCAGATGCTGCCGAAACGGCTGTGGCCTGGAAGAGTATCCTCACTCGCGATGCGGGCCCGGCTGGATTGATACTCACCCGCCAGGACGTCTCCAACCCTGCACGTGAAAAAGACCTGGCTAGCGCTGAGGGTCTGGACCGCGGCGCCTATGTGCTCGCGGAGGCTGAGGGCGAACTGCACGTCATTCTTATGGCTTCTGGCTCTGAGGTGGAGATTGCCCTGGAGGCTCGCACGCAGCTGCAGGAGCAGGGAGTTGGTACCCGGGTGGTCTCCGTTCCCTGTATGGAGTGGTTTGCCGAGCAGGATGCCAGCTATCGGGACGAGGTTCTGCCTCCGCAGGTACGCGCTCGTGTAAGCGTGGAGGCCGGCCTGGCTCTGCCCTGGTACCCCTACCTCGGTGAAAACGGCATCGCAGTCAGTTTGGAACATTACGGTGCTTCCGCTGATTACCAACGCCTGTATCAAGAGTTCGGTATTACCGCCGAGGCTGTGGTCGCAGCGGCCCATCAGACGCTCGGGTCCCAGGAGTAAACATGACCGCCTACGACGCCCTCAGCTCCAGCCGCGTCTCCATTTGGCTCGACGACCTCTCCCGCG
>JAEWHO010000035.1 GCA_023387755.1 Actinomycetes bacterium
TGGATTCGCTCCCCTCGGTCTCTGCCATTGCCCGCGAACTGGATGTCTCTCAGCCGGCCATCTCCACCCGCCTAGCCGCCTTGGAGCGCGACTGCGGGGCTCCCCTCATCCGCCGCTCGCCCACCGGTTTTACCCCAGAACCTGCGAGTTTACTGCTCGCTCAAGCCGCCCGCCGCGCCCTGGTGGCTATGGATGGTGCCGATGATGCGTTCGCGTCGGTCCATCGTTTTTCCGACGACGCCGCACCCGCTCGGCCTGCGCCCGAGCGGGTCCACATTGCCGCGTCTATGACCGTCGCGGAGCATCTTCTTCCGGCCTGGATGTCGCAACTGCGCGAGCAACATCATGTCTCGGTGACGGTCACGAATTCGGCGTCGGCTGCCAAACACGTGGCGACCGGATCGGCGGAGATCGGTTTTATTGAAGGGGCATTCGCACCGGCCTCGCTACGCTCATGGGTGATTGGCCGTGACGAACTAGTGGTCATTGCCAGCCCGGATCTCGATATTCCTGCTGCGCCGGCCCCCTCATCTGCCGCTACATCTTTCACAGCCGCTTCCCCGACCTCGTCCGACACTCCTGTATCGGCTACTACTTCGATCCCGCCAGCCACTTCCGGGCCGACTACTTCTCCAGTCTCAGGTGCCGGATTACTGAGTCTTCCCCTGGTGATCCGCGAGCATGGTTCGGGCACTCGGCAGGTCCTCAGCCGGGCCCTGCGCGCCGAAGGGCTCACGTTGCCGGCGAATCTCGCGCAGGTAAACTCGGCCGCCGCCATTGTGGAGGCGGTGCGGCACGGCGCGGTCGCGGTGGTGCCCTGGCTGACGGTGAAGAGTGCGGTCAAGCAAGGAGAGTTCGTCACAGTGCCAACTACCCTGCAGCTAGAACGCACTTTGCGCATGGTAACCAGGCCAGGGGTGCGGCTGTCCCCGATCGCCCGTCGTCTGGTGCGCCTCGTACGATTACGTACGGTCAGCTAAATAGCACGTTTACGTACGGTCAAGCAGTCTGTGCGTTTACTGTAGGGCTGATGAAACCGGGATTATCTCTCTACTGCCACATACCTGCTGCTTTTACAGCTCTGCCACAATCTAGCCACTATCGGGGTGGGGCAACTATACACCTATGCACCATTCGCGTACACTGCCGCCATGACTACGCCTAACAGCTTTGATAGGTCCGACTCCTCCGGCGACTTCTCCAACGGCGGTAATTCCTCGTCCGCAGGCGGCCACTCGACTCCCGACTCGGCTTTCCAGGACTATCACAACACCCGTAGCTCGCAGCCCGGTTACCAACAACCTGGATACCAGCAACCTGGCTACCAGAACTACGGGACCGGCCCCCAGCCCGGTATGCCCGCATACGGCATGCCTACGCGCCCACCGCGCAACGCTATTGTGGCCGCACTCTTAGCCTTCTTCGTCGGCTCTCTCGGGATACATAACTTCTACCTCGGTTACACCGGTCGCGGCGTCGCTCAGTTGTGTATCACCGTCCTCACCCTTGGTCTTGGTGCGATAATCTCCGGCATTTGGGCATTCATCGAATTCATCATGATCCTGGTGAATCGTGATTACCGCGACGGCGAGGGCCAACTCCTAGCCCGCTAACACATCCATTCCCGACGACGCCCGCGCCCCGCACACGCCAGAGCGCCCGAGCTGATATCCATCAGCTCGGGCGCTCTCGTCTGGGTAGGAAGCCCCAGGGGTCCCCGCTCCTACTCGAAGCCCAACTCCTATGTGAAGCGCCAGTTCCTCACTTGCACTCCAGCCGGCTTCCTTTTAGAAGTCCCAGTCCTCGTCTTCGGTATCCACGGCCTTGCCCATCACGTAGGATGAGCCGGAGCCGGAGAAGAAGTCGTGGTTCTCGTCCGCGTTCGGCGATAGCGCCGAGAGGATTGCCGGGTTCACCGCGGTCGCATCCTTGGGGAACAACGCCTCATACCCCAGGTTCATCAAGGCCTTATTGGCGTTGTACCGCAGGAACATCTTCACGTCTTCGGTCAGACCCAGCGGATCGTAGAGGTCCTCGGTGTACTGCTCTTCATTCTCATAGAGCTCATACAGCAGCTCGAAGGTGTAGTCCTTCAGTTCCTGGCGGCGCGCGGCGTCGGCTTTTTCCACTGCCTTCTGGAACTTGTACCCGATGTAGTATCCGTGCACGGCTTCATCGCGGATGATGAGGCGGATAAGGTCTGCCGTGTTGGTGAGTTTGGCGTGGGCTGACCAGTACATGGGCGCGTAGAAGCCAGAGTAGAACAGGAAGGATTCCAGCATCGTGGAGGCAACTTTACGTTTTTCCGGATCGTCGCCGTGGTAGTAGCTGAGGATAATCTCGGCCTTGCGCTGCAGGTTCGGGTTTTCTTCACTCCATCGGAAGGCTTCGTCAATCTCCGCCGTCGAAATCAGCGTAGAGAAAATCGAGGAGTAACTCTTGGCGTGTACCGATTCCATGAAGGCGATATTGGTGTAGACCGCTTCCTCATGGGGAGTGATCGCATCCGGGATTAGCGAAACGGCCCCTACCGTCCCCTGCACCGTGTCCAGCAGGGTCAAACCCGTGAACACCCGTGTCGTCATGGTTTTTTCGTCCTCGGTCAGGGTGGCCCATGACTGAATATCGTTGGACAGCGGCACCTTCTCCGGGAGCCAGAAGTTCCCCGTCAACCGATCCCACACTTCGAGGTCTTTTTCGTCCTCGATCCGGTTCCAGTTAATCGCCTGCACAGAATCAACCAGCTTCAGATGGTCGGTCATGGTCACTCCTTAGTCCCTTTACCCAAAGTGCATCTCCTTCTGCCATCGTGGCACATTCATCTCTGCCTTTGCATCCTGTGTTCACCGCGATTCGCATGTACTCACGGCAGCGGTGCAGCAGACCGAACCTCCATATTCGGTGGCGTGCCGCAGTCCGCTACACCGCTGCCGTTTTCCCTACCTCACAGGAGCGTTACCGCTGCCCTGCAAGCGTTTTAATCCTCCTGCGCTAACTCACGCGCAACGCGCCGATGCGCCTGCCAAATATCGTCGGGAAGCAACGGGAATTGAGCGAGATGCTCCTCACGGTGCACCATCTCCTCCTGCCAGCGCTCGCGATCGATTTCCAAGACGGCGTCAAGATCGTCCTTTGCGCCCTTGAACCCTGCGAGCGGAAGTTCCTCCACCAGGGGCACTACTCCGACAGGCGTGTGCTTACCGTGGACACGCCCCTCTTTCAGATCGATCAGCCACAGCAGTGCGCGCAGATTATCGCGGTACCCGGGCCACAGAAAATGCCCATCCTCAGCATCTCGCTGGAACCAGTTCACGTGCGCAAAGATCGGTAGTTCCTTGGCCTGTTCTAGCAGAGCCAACCAGTGTTGGGCGTAGTCGCTCTCTGGGTACGACATAAACGGCCGCATCGACATCGGGTCATACCTCAGCACGCCGTCCTTACCTTCTGCCGCGAAGGTAGCTTCCGCCCCCAGGGTCAGCCCGTCATACACGCCCTCCGCGAGGTCGGTGATAGCGCGAATCAGAGGTTCCCGATCGCGCACCCGCCCACCAAAGATAATCGCGTCAATGGGTACGCCGGCCGGGTTTTCGTAATCCGGTGCCACGTTGGGAACATTCGCCAGTGAGGTGGTGAAACGTGAGTTCGGATGCGCCCACTCATCTCCCTTCGCCCCGGAGCGTTGCCGCTCAGTAGGCCGCTCCGCGATCGGCTGCCCCTTCCAGTCGAGCCAGCCTTCTACGTTAGCGGGGTAATCGGGCGTTTTACCTTCCCACCACACCTCTTGGGTGTGGGGGTTATAGGCCACATTGGTGAAGAGTGTGCGACTTCCTTCGCTGATAGCTTGCATCGCCGTCGGATTTGAAACCTCGTTGGTATCTTTGGCGACGCCGAATGCCCCGTATTCTGGGTTCATACCGTACACGCGGCCATCATCACCGATACGCAGCCAGACGATGTCATCGCCGTAGAAAGTAACTTCGTAACGGTCGTCGAGCCCTTCGGGGGCCAGCATCATCGCGAGGTTGGTTTTCCCTGAGGCCGACGGGAATCCGCCGCACACATAATAGGTGTGGTCCCGTTCGCGGTCATAGATACCGATGAGCATGAATTGTTCGGCCAGGAATTCACCCGATGCCCACCCATCATAGGCGGCTTGCCGTAGCCCGTGTGCGATTTTGCCGAGCAGCGCATTGCCGCCATATGAGGAACCGAAGTGGAGGATAGTACGCTCGTCTGCAACGGTTGCAAAAAGCCGCTGGTCCGCATCTGTTCCCTGCCCCAAGTTCTCTAGATCGCCGGTCACGTGGACGGCCCGCACGAATTCACCTGGCTCATCGAGGTTGTTCAGGTATTCGACTCCTACCCGGGCCATGCGGATCATATGGAGCGCTACGGTACGGTTGTCGGTCAGTTCCACACCCCGCGCCCACTTTTCCAGCGGAGAGCCAACCGGAGCCATGAGGTAGGGAATGACGTACATTGTTTTGCCGCGCGAGGCACCACGCATACGTTGAGTTTGGGTGGCCGTGACCTCGGTAGCATCCCGCCAATTGTTGTACACCCCGGCATCCTGGGGATTATGGGTGGCGACGACGGTACGCTCCTCAGATCGCGCCGTATCCTTCCAATACGATCGCGAATAATAACGGTCCTTCCCGGCCGGGAAGATCTCACCATCAGCGAGAGCTTCCTGCACTAGGCGCTCGTCATCCTGAGCGCTAATAACCTCAATCGAATCCGGCTCAAAGATCGCAGCCCAATGCTCGACGTACGCAAGCACCTCGGGGTTGTCGAGGTGGGCTTCTTCTAAAATGCTGGCAATGTCCTTCATTGCGGGGGCCTTCTCCCTCAGCGTTAGGTTTCGGGTATCCGAACTTTCGAAATAAGGGTATCCGAACTTTCGCCCCGTTGCGAGCATCTGGTCTCACTCCGCTCGCTTCCCTGAGATGAACTACCCTGGCCCTATGACTTCCCTGTGGACGTGGGCGCACGCCGGTGCCGTGGCCGCCCAATTCGTCGCCCTTGGCTTACCCGGCCCTCATTCGACGACGGCGTCGCCCGCTGCCGCCCCCGCAACGTCTCCTACCAACCCTTCCGAAACGGCTTCTGCTGCCGCTAACGGCGACACCGCCAAGCACCCGCCTGCAGCTGATCGCGCCCGACAGCCCCATCCAAGCCAGGAGCGCAGCCCCAGCGCGGAGTCCAATTCGCCTAGCCCGGTTGTCGCGCTCCTCCGGCTAGCCCCGGCCGGATCGGATAAGGCCGTCCACGCCACGTTGTTTGCGGCGGCGACGTTCACGGGTATCTGCGCGGGCCTGCGCCCCGCCGTCGTTATTGGTACGCAGCTGGCACTGGCCCCGGCTACGGAGGTGGCCCAAGAGACTGTGATTCCGCGCCGGGGCGGGTCGGCTAAGGATGTGGTTGCGGACGTTGTCGGGATCGCCCTCGGGGCCACCGCCGCGCTCCTACTGCGCCGCCGTTAACACCCGCCTACTGCGCCGCCATCTCAAATAGCCGCGCCAGCACCCGCCCGCCGGAGCTGCGCAACCCGTCGTGGTGGTACTCGTTGGTCACCCAGGCGCGCGCGCCCAACCGGTCCGCGAGCGCCCGCGAATACTCGTAGGGAACGTACATATCTTCTTCGTAGATTGCCGCCGTCACCGGCACCTCGTTGGCGTCCAGTGCAGCTAGATCGTACAGCGGTTCCCAGTCGGTGCGGGCCGCTAGGATCTCGGCGGTGCCACGCAGCGGGATGAGTGCCGGGTCTTCGTCGAACTGCCACGGGTAGATATGTTCGCCGGTGAGGTAATACTCGCTTCCCCGCGGGTTCGCGTCTTCATCCATGCCGGGGAATTCTGCGCGCATCCGGTGCGCGGCCCAGTTGGTGGCCTCCCCGGCAATAGTGCCCCCGTAAATTGTCTCGTGCATGACGGCATAGAGCGGGTTACCAGCAAAGCTGAGCTGCGCCCCCACGCGAGTGAGGAAGGGCGTATTCAAGCGCTTTTGCCCGCGCACCGTGGTGAACGGGTCTTCTAGCAGGTAGTGCAGGGAGTCGAAACTACCCGAGCCGCCAAAGGCAATCCCCAGGGTACGGAATCGCCGCGAGCTTAGCCGCTCTCCGGTGGGCAGGATTTCTTCGTGCCCTTCCAGGTGGGTGGCGATATCGCGAATGAGCTGCGCGTCGGGGTATTGCTGCATATATTCGCGGTTACGCCGGATGGCGGCGGCGTAGGTGCGGCGGTAAATGTCGTCCAGGCTGGCGTCCACGGCGGGCAGACCGCCGGTGATATACACTCCGGCGAGCCCTTCAGGCGCCCGCGACAGGTAGGTGGTCAGGCAGAAGCCACCGTATGATTGGCCGAGCCCGTACCAGGCCGGGGACTCAAAATAGGCCCGCAGATCCTCGGCGTCCGCGACGATCGAGTCCGCCCGGAAGTTAGCCAGATAGGCCGCTTTCTCGGCGTCGGAATCAAACTCGGAGAGGGTGAGCGCATCGAGTTGGCGGGAACGCCCGGTACCGCGCTGGTCCAGTAGGAGTACGCGGTGGTGTTTGAGGGCCTCCCCTAGCCAGCCGTCGCGCGGGTTACCCTGGCGGGGCGACGGCGATCCCGGCCCGCCTTGGAAGAAGATCAGATAGGGGCGGTTTTCTCCGCCGTCGGGAATAATCTCCCGCACGAATACGGGAATGCTCGGGCTGTGCGGGTCGGCGCGGTCCAGCGGCAGGGGTACGCTATGGTCCCGAATGGTGCAGCCGTGGGCGCGGTATTCAGCGGGCACAAATATCTCCTTACGACATCCAACTACTGAGGAGGTTCGCAATACTACTTAACGCAGGCTGGATTGAGTGCGCTGAGGGCACGTAGCCTATAGGCATGAACATACCTGAAGAGCTCTTGGCCGCATACAACGATCAGATCACGCTGGAGCTTACTGCTGAGACGGTCTACCGGCAGCTAGCGATTGAACTCGATCATCTGGATCTTCCTGGTATGGCGGGTTGGATGCGCATCCAGGCTGCCGAGGAGATTACTCACGCGGACCGTTTCATCAACCATGTTCTCGATCGTGACGGTCACCCGCAGATCGGTACGATCACCGTGGATGCGCCCGCCATCGAGTCCCCCGTAGATGCCTTCAAGGCAGCGCTGGCTCATGAACAGAAGGTCTCAGAGTCGATCCGTGCGCTCTACCGGCTAGCCCGCGAACACGACGACGTAGATTCCTTCCCTCTCCTGCACGCCTTTATCGACGAGCAGATCGAGGAGGAGTCCTCAGTTTCGGAGATTATTGGCCGTATCGATATGATCGGCGACGACGGTCCCGGCCTCCTGCGCCTCGACGCAGAGCTCGGTGCCCGCTCTCCGATCACGATGGATTAAATCTGACGCGTCTCACTATTCCTTAAAACACGACTTGGAGAACACGATGTCGCATTCCGGTCCTCAACCCCCTCAACCCGGACCGCAGGGGCAGCCTCAGTTTGGCGGGCACCCCCAGGGTGGCCAGCAGCAGTACGGTCAGCCTCAGCCCGGCCAGCAGTATGGCAGCCCGCAATACCAGCCATCCGCAGGTGGGCAGCAGTACGGCACGCAGCACTATGGTGGGCAGCAGTACAGCGGTCCGCTCTATGGCAGCGCTCCCAACCAAACTCAGGCGCAGGTGCCGTCATTTATTACTGCGAACGCCACGGCGATTAAACACGGTGCCATTGCCGGTGCCGCGATGTACGGCATTGCCCTAGTCACCGGCCTGCTTACCATGTTCTTGGCGTTACTCGCTAAGGACAAGCTATCTGCCGGCGAGATCTTCGCCTCCTTGGTCATCGCCGCCGGTAATGTCTTTGGTAGCGGCACTGTTAGCAGCTTTGGCACGGATAGCCATTTCACCGTGGCTACCTACATGACCGGCGCAATTATCGTCGGGCTGGCAGTGTTCTTCATCCTCCGTAAGATCCGCCAGGGCAAAGCATTCGACAGCGCCGCCGGATTCTGGTTGGCAACTGGTACGTCATGGGTAGTGGTCTACCTACTCCATGTGGTAGTCGGGCTGCTCGGCTCACTGGGTGCGGAGAATGTGCGCCCGGGTTACGGCTTAGCCTTCCTTACCTCCTTTATGGTGGTCCTGGCAATAATGGGGCTTTATCAAATCTTCCATGTCGAGGCCCGCGGCTTAGTGAGCATGTGGCTGCTGCGCATCCGTGAAGTTCTCCCCTACGCCTTCTACCTCATGCTCGCGCATGGCGTGATTATGCTCCTTGCGATCCTGATCGCGACGATAGTTGCGCCCAGCTACGGGATTCCGAGCGGCGGCACTGTCAAGGGCGGTGTTGTCCGCGCCGCTCTCTTTGCCCTCGGGGACCTAGTCTTGGGCGGTCCCGCTCTGGTGGTTGGTCTCCCCTTCACTGACGAACCCATAGACTTTTCGCTCTTCAGTGTGTTCCCCACCTGGTTGACGATTATTACCGTCATCTTGGGGCTTGGGGCCGGGGTAGCCATCGCTTTGTGGATGTCCAAGAAGCTGCCTCCGGCGCCGTTCATCCGTACTGGTGTTATTGCCGGCGTTTTCTTCGTCATTGCGATCTACGCGATTATTTTCGCGCGCTTGTCTTTGGTTGGTCTTATCTCCTCCGGCCCGATCAGCCCGCTCGCCATTTTGGTGTACCCCCTATGGGGCGTGGCCATTGAGCTTATCTCTCGCTTCGCGGGCCCGATTATGTCAACCATGAAAGCAGGGGCCTCCGCCAGTGCGCCCAGCCAATTCGGCGCTCAGCAGTTTGGCGGGCAACCCGGGTACGGTCAGCAGCCACAGTTTGGCCACCAGAACGGTGCACAGCCGCAATTCGGCCAGCCGGGGCAACCCCAACCGGGTCAGCAGCGATACGGCCAACAGCCCCAATACGGCCCACAACTCCAATACGGCCAGCAACCTCAGTTCGGCAGCCAGCCTGCCGGCGGCCAGCAAACACACTTTGGCCAGCCCCAACCCGGTCGGCCCCAGGCAGGCCAGCCGCAAGGAGGCCAACCCCAACCGGGTCGGTCCCAGGCAGGGGATAATCCGCCCAACCCGTCGGCTCAGCAGTAGCGTCCGCGGCGGGCGCAGGCCTGCCGACTAGCTCGCATCGCGGTGGGGAGGGAGCATTTGCTCCCTCCCCACCGCCTTTTCGTCGTCGGAAAAACACGCGCTCCGGGTTCCGTAGCCGCAAATTCTCGGGAGTATCAGTGATAGTCGCTAAAGTGAGAGTTAGCCAGTATCGACGAAAGGACTTTCGCCATGTCCGAAGCACCTTACCCGCCCGTCCCCCCAGCGAATGGGCAGCAACCGGCTGCTAACCCGTACGCTTATGCCCCGCAGCAGCGCCGCCAACGCCCGCAGACGCCTACGACGCAGGCGGTTCGGCACGGGATCATACTGGGCGGCGTAACCTACGGCGTCGCTCTCGTTATTGCTCTCGTTATCTTCCTGATTATGTTGACGCAGACGCAGGCACCACAGGTGATGGAGGCGATGTACTTTATCTTTGGGATCGCCAACCTTGCCCTCGGTGGCGGTATCACCCTCAATGCCAGTGCTGGCGGTGTGCCGCTGGCGGTAGGTAGTTTGTCGCTATCCCTACCCTTCGTAACCGGGCTGTTGATCGTTGCTCTGGCCGTGTTTTTCCTCGTGCGCGCGCTACGTCAGGGGAAACGTTTCGAGACCACGAAAACTTTCCTGCTCACCATTGTCATTGCGGTGATTACTGCGACCGGCATCGATATCATCCTCGGTTTGGGGTTCTCCCCCAATATGAGCGCGAATCTACCCGGACCCTTAGCCAACGTCGTGAGCGGTGAGGCCCGTCTAGGCATGAGTTTCGCCGGTGTCGCGCTTTCGCTGCTGTTCGTCTATCTAATTACGGTTGGTCTCTACCAGCTCTACCGCCTCAACCCGGAAACTCCGGCTCAAGTGTGGGCTTTGCGGTCCCGGGAGGCATTGCCCGCTCTGGGATGGCTGCACACCGGTGCCTTCGTCATTTTGACCATTCTGTACTTCGTGTACACCCTGGTGAAGGGGGCACCTTTCGGCACCACCCTGGTTATTTTCCTACTGCTCGCCGGATTCTTCTTCCTAGCCGGGCCGGCACTATTGGCGGGTGCGCCACTGATCGTGCAAACGCCGCCCGAGATGCTTAGCAGCCTGTTGAAGGCGGTCTCGCTGCCCGACGTTCCTGGTGGAACACCTCACGACGCGGACGCCCTCGCCGCTATCAGCGGTATCAGCGGCCAGCACGCCTCCAGTAAGGGCAGCATGGCAACGACCATCTACTCGATGCTGCCTGGCTGGGCCGTCCTGGTCGTCATCTTGGCGACGCTTGGGCTGCTGGTAGCCATCGCGATGTACGTTGGTCGTTCCCTGCCCCCCGCCCCGATGACGCGCACCGCTTTGTTTGTCGGCGTCTTTACTGCTGCGGGCATGGCGGCGATGCTCTTCTGCCAGTTCGGGCTGATCGCAACCACTCCGGTTACCGGCCGCTTCCAAATGATCGGGGTTCACCTGGGCACGAGTGCCGTCATTGCGTTCATCGGGTGGGCTTTGGCGCTGGAGTTGATTTCGCGCTACTCCCACGAGATCGCCCATGCCGTGGAGCAAGGGGTGACGGCGAATGCGCCCGCCACCTTCCAGCAGCCGCCCGCCCCGGGTCCGAGCAGCCCTGATGTTCCCGCCCCGGGCGCCCCCGCCCCGGGTCCGAGTGCGCCAGGCACCTCCACCCAGGGCACTCCCGCACCAGGCCAGTCAGCCCCGGGATCATCGCCCCTAGGTAACTAGACTGGCTACGCATAACGGCTCCGGTACGAGCAGCCCTGTGCTGCTCGTACCGGAGCCGTTTCGGCGTCGTCGTCAGGAGAACTCTTGCGCCATCTCCGCGAAGCGAGCCAAATGCCCCTGGAAGGCAACCGCGATCACGCCGGTGGGCCCGTTACGGTGCTTGGCGACGATAATGTCCGCCTCCCCCACGCGCGGGGAATCCTTATCGTAGACGTCCTCGCGGTGCAGCAGCATCACGACGTCGGCGTCCTGCTCCAGCGACCCAGATTCGCGCAGGTCAGACATCATCGGTTTCTTGTCGGTGCGCTGTTCCGGGCCACGGTTGAGCTGCGCTACTGCCACCACGGGCACGTCAATCTCCTTGGCCAAGAGTTTCAAGGCGCGGGAGAATTCCGAAACTTCCTGCTGGCGGGATTCCACGCGCTTACCGGAGCTAAGGAGCTGCAGGTAGTCCACAACCACGAGTTCCAGATTGTGCTGCTGTTTGAGGCGCCGACATTTGGAGCGGATCTCCATCAACGACATATTGGGCGAGTCGTCGATGAAGATGGGCGCATCGGTAATGCGGGACATCGTACGGGCCAGCGCCGTCCAGGCTGCCTCCTCCATCCGGCCTTTGCGCAGGTCCTGCAAGTCCACCCCGGATTCGGCGGACAGCATACGCATCACCATTTCGGAACGGGACATTTCCAGCGAGAAAATCACCGCCGTCTTGCCGTTGCGGATCGCGGCCGCACGGCAAAAGTCCATCGACAGCGTTGATTTACCGATAGCTGGGCGGGCCGCCACAATAATCATTTGGCCGCCGTGCAGCCCCCCGGTGAGGGAGTCGAGTTCCCGGAACCCGGTGGGTACCCCGGTCATGTCGTTGTCCGATTCGGAGGCGAGTTCGATCTCATCGACGACGGCGGGCATGATGTCTTTGATCCGCACATAGTCCTCGGCGGTGCGACTCTCCCCCAGGGAGAAGACCTCGCTTTGGGCGCGGTTCACCATATCAGTAGCATCCGCGTCGGTGGAGTAGCCCATCTGGGTAATGCGCGTGCCCGCATCGACAAGCGAACGCATAATTGCTTTTTCCCGCACGATTTTGGCGTAAAACTCGGTGGCCGCTGCAGTGGGAACGCTGGCACTGAGGGTGTGCAGATAGTTGGCACCGCCAATTGTGCCGAGGTCTCCGGTCTTTTCCAGAGCGTTCGCGATAGTGATGAAGTCGGCTGGTTGGCCGCGGGAATATAGGTCAGTGATGGCGTTGAAAATCGTTTGGTGTTTGGGCTCGTAGAAATCATCGGCCCGCACCTGGCTGATAGCATCCCCAATGGCATCTTTGGATACCATCATGCCGCCCAGGACCGACCGTTCGGCCTCGTCGTTATGCGGAGGTAGCAGCGGGTCCGATCCCCCACCGTAGGAGGAGCTATATCCACCAGAGTCCTCCGGCACCTCGTACATATCCGGGGGAACCTCGCTCATCGCCACTTCCTTCAACCATGCCAAATGCCACGTCCACAACCGCATATCGCTGCACGGAGTGAGCTCGCACCCCCGCAGCACCGGGGATTCGTCTCCCCCACAGCGCTGGGGATTTATCCCCCCCCCGCGCAGCGGGTAACACCGTCTCCGCGCAGCAGTGGTGGACCCTATCCCCAGCTTAGAGCGCACATACCACAGAAACTAACCTGCGCAGCATCGCCCCACCCCGGACCTGTGGACAACTCCCAAACTTCTTGTGTACAACCTCTATGTCCCTGGTGATAACGTGTGGACGACTCGCCGCAACTATCCCCATTCCGTGGACAAGCCTGTGTATAGCTGTGGGCATCGTTGGCGCAGCGAGGCCGTATCCTGCCGGTTTTCGCACTCATATTGCCTGGGGGTATATGTGGATAAACTGGGTCAGCAGAGATCACAGAAAGAGGTCCCGTGGAAAAGCCTAACGTTCCAGCTGAGGGTCAAGGTTCGATACACCGGCAGATCCTTTCCCTTGCCATTCCGGCGCTGGGAGCGCTGGTAGCGGAACCGATTTTCACCCTGGCTGACTCCGCTATGGTGGGGCATTTAGGCACACCCGAGTTAGCCGGGCTAGCCTTGGCTTCCACGGTTCTCCTAACCGTCGTAGGGCTCTGCATTTTCTTGGCTTACACCACCACTGCTGTCACTGCCCGCCGCGTCGGTGCCGGGGACGTCGCCGGGGGCCTGCGCCACGGTATTGACGGGCTGTGGCTCGCCGTCATTTTGGGTTTTGCCTTGGCGGTTGGGCTCGCCGGGACGGCGAGCCTCGTCGTCGTCGCCCTCGGAGCCGACGCACATACCGCCCCGCACGCGGTGGCCTACCTGCAATACTCGGCTCCGGGCCTACCCGGGATGCTGCTGGTTTTGGCGGCCACCGGGGTGCTGCGGGGCATGTTGGATACGCGCACCCCGCTGTATGTAGCCACAGCCGGCGCGGTGGTGAATGTGGGGCTTAATGCTCTGTTTATCTACGGTATGGGTATGGGGGTGGGCGGCTCCGGCCTCGGCACAGCAGTCACCCAAACCCTCATGGGTGCATATCTTACGGTCACAGTGTGGCACCACGCCCGCCGTCTGCACGTGCGCCCGGCCCTCAATCTGCGCGGGCTGTGGATTTCTTTCGTCACCGGCTTGCCGCTGCTGGTACGTACCGCCACGTTGCGCCTCGCCATTCTCGCGACCGTCTCGGTAGTAGCCGGGCTCGGGCCGGTTGCCCTGGCCGGGCATCAAATTGTGAACGCGGTGTGGGCGCTTACCGCTGATGTCCTCGACGCTCTCGCGATTGCCGCGCAGGCACTGGTCGGGCAGGGCCTAGGGGCCGGGAAAGAGGCGCAGGTGCGGCGGATTTTGCGCACCTGCCTGCGGTGGGGCGTGAGTGCCGGCGTCGTCATCGGGGTGGTGCTGGTGGCGCTGAGCTGGTGGCTCCCGTATTTCTTCACCTCGGATGTCCCCGTGCGCTCAGCCGCCACCGCGGGACTCGTGGTTATCGGCGTGCTCATGCCGCTCGCGGGTTGGGTGTTTGTGCTTGACGGCGTCCTTATCGGGGCGGGCGATGGCCGTTACCTCGCGTTCGCGGGGCTCCTTACTCTGGTTGTGTACCTCCCCGCGCTGGGTCTGGTGTCGGCCTTCGCCCCGGCCGGAATGTGGGGGCTGGTATGGCTGTGGGTGTCCTTCGCGGGCGTGTTCATGTTGGCGCGGGCGCTGACCACCGCCTGGCGAGCCCGGGGAAGCGCCTGGATGCGGCTCGGCGCGAGCTAGTGCCCCCGCTCCAGCTTTTTGATACCGTCACGGTATGGCTACCGTGTTCACGAAAATCATTAATGGGGAGATTCCGGGCCGCTTTGTGTGGCAGGACGACGTCGTCGTCGCATTTATGGATGTGAGCCCGCAGACGGACGGACATGTTCTGGTGGTGCCGCGAGCTGAGATCGACCAGTGGACCGATCTGCCTGCCGACGTTGCCGCCCACACCTTCCGCGTTGCCTACCTGATCGGCCAGGTGCTTCCCGCCGAGTTCAACGCTGTACGCGCCTGCGTGGCTATTGAGGGTTTCGCGGTGCCGCACACTCACGTCCACGTATTCCCGGCTAATGAGTCGGCGGATTTTGAGATCGTCAATAAGCACGGCTCCACAGATCCGGCAGATCTCGACGACGCCGCCCGCCGCATCCGCCAGGCGCTGCGCGCTGCCGGCCACGGCGAGTGCGTTCCCGATATCGACTAAGCGCCGCCCGCGCAGTCGCAGCGCGGCCGTCACCGCCTGACGGCGGCACCCACCTTAGGCGAGTATCTATGCGCCTACGCTGACTTCTTCCAGGGTGCGCCCGACTGCCACACCGAGCAGGCCGAGCCCGGCCAGGAAGGTTAATGCCACCACCGGGCCGATTGCGGCCAGTGCCGAGGTGAGTGCCCCGGTCAGCAGTAGGATCACCCCCATGGCGGTGTTCGCAACGGCCACATATTGGGTGCGTTTATCGCCTTCGGCCATATCCACAACGTAGGTTTTCCGCCCCACTCGCACACCGGTGTGTACCAGGGTGAGCAGGAAGAATACTGCCGGCCCCCACCACCATTGCCGGATCAAGGCGGGCAGGAAGCTAGAGGCCACGTAGACGAGCACCAACATGGAGGCGAGGGCAGCCCCGTAGATCATGGTTTTGCGGGAGGATTTATCAGATACCACTCCGGAGATCCGCCCGCCGAGCAGCGCCGCTACCCCCGACGCCACAATGAACGTAGCCACGGAGGACATTCCCGCCCCGGATTCTTGGGCTGCATGGGCCACAATGAAGGGCGGGGTGAGGGCAGAGACGAGCAGGAGCGAACGCACGATTACGAACCGCCGGAACGGAGCGTCAGCCGTGAGAAGCTGCCAGGTCTCCTTCAACCAGCCCAGGTGCAGGAGGGTGTCGCGCAAACGTACAGGGGCACCGGCAGCGGCGGAGTGCGCCTGATTACCGATTTCCGCGCTGGCGGTGCCGTTACCCGGTTGCGCGCCGGCGGTGCCACTGCGCGTGCGTCCGCCAGCAGCGCCGTCGTCTTCCTTGATCCGCGCAAAAATCACGCCGCCGAGCGCGAAGGCTAGTGCGGCTACCCCCACGAGCGCTGCTAATACGGCGCGGGAGAGGTCGCTGCCGCCCCAGGCGCGGATTGCCAGACCTACCGTGATTGCGACTATCCCGGATATCGTCGTCGCCAAACCGGAGACGCGCCCGCGTAACCCCTTGGGGCTGGTGCGCCCCTGAATATCTTTGGAGGCAATCGAGTTTAGGGAGCGCGCGAGGGCCTGGGTTACGAGGCCTAAAAGTACGACGACGCCGGCCGCCCAGCCCTGTAAAAGCGCGGCAGCCAACGCGATTAGCGCCGCGCCGAGAGCCTGCCCGAAGGCGCCGGCCACCCAGATGGCGGCCCGCCGACGATGCGCCCGCACCCACGGTTGCAGGGCCGCCTGCGGCAGCATAGATCCGGATTCGCGGATGGGGACCAGCAGGCCGGTCATCCACGCGGGCGCACCCACGGCGCTCATTACCCACGGTAAAACTGTGGAGGCTTTGGCCAGTTGATCGGCGATATTTTGCATTCCGTTCGCTGCCACGAAGGTCACCGCATTATGGCGGATGTGTTCGCGCGCGTAGGCGCTCAGTTCGTGGGCGTCCTCGTGTTGGGTGTCACGGTGCAAAATGGTGTCGATCAGATAGCCGTTTTTCACGCCTCAATTATTCCCGCATCGGCGCGGCGGCACATCTTGCCCTAGGCTAAACAAAACTTAGGCGATCTCCACGTGTTTCGTTTCTGGGATGAGGAATACGGTGGCGAGGATGTCGATGACGTAGATGATGGCCAGTAGGCCCACCGCCATTTGGAAGGAGTACGCAGCCGCGAGCGCCCCTATCACGAGCGGCGCGAATCCGCCCACACCGCGCCCGATATTGAACAGCACGTTTTGCGCCGTCGCCCGGGAACTGGTGGGGTAGGCCTCCGCCGTCACCGCACCGTAGCCGCCGAGCATACCGTTAACGAACATGCCGAGGAAGAACCCGCCGATCAGCAGGGCCAGCGGGCTGCTCACTTGGGCATAGATGAGCACCATCACCACGGCCCCGGTTTGGAAGATGAGGAAGGCGGGTTTGCGGCCGAGGTGGTCGGCGAGGTAGCCGAAGATCATGATGCCGGCCATCATGCCGATGACCGTCACGCCCGTCCAGATCGCGGATTTTTGGATGGACAGGTGGTGGGTTTTGGCCAGGAATGACGGCATCCAGATCATGAGGCCGTAGTAACCGAAGTTTTGCACGCTGGTGAGCACTGTGATGCCGATCGAGGTGCGCGTGGTGCGGGCGTCTTTGACGAGTTCGTGAACGGGGAAGCGTTCGCGTAGGCTGCGCGGGCGGGTTGCGTTTTGGGTGAAGACTTCGGGTTCTTCTACGGTTCTGCGGACGACGACGGCGACTAGCGCTGGCGCGACTCCGATAAAGAACAGCACCCGCCATCCCCAGTGGTAGACGACGGCAGCGGATACGAAGGTGGCTGCGAGTACGCCGAATTGCCAGCCGATCGCTACAAAACTCGTGGCTTTCGCGCGAAGTTTCGCGGGCCAGGCTTCGGCGGCGAGGGTCATGCCGATGCCGTATTCGGCCCCGATGCCGATTCCGGCGAGGAAGCGGAAGAGCGCGATTTGCCAGTAGTTCTGGGCCAGGCCGGTGGCGGCGGTGAAGACGGCGAAGATGACGATGGACCACATGAGTACGCGCACGCGGCCGTAGGTGTCTGCTAGGGCACCAAAAATAAAACCACCTAGCACTGCTCCGAGGAGTGTGTAGGTGGCGAGTGAGCCGGCTTCACTGTCGCTGAGTCCAAGGCCGCCAGAGGCGGGGGAGGCGGAGATGGCCAGGATTGCGAAGCCGAGTATGAGGAAGTCGAATCCGTCCATTGCGTACCCGACCATGGACGCCCATACGGCTTTCCAACGATACCGGGAGTTCGGGGCTTTCGGCGCGGTGCCGGGTTTCGCAGCGGCGGGAGTTCCTGCGGCGGGAGTTGCTGCGGCGGGAGTTGCTGCGGCGTGCGGGCCGGTGGTGGGTTTCGCCTCTGCTGGGGTTGCTGCCCCGCCCGGGCGATCGTCTCGGGTAGAAGTCATGCGGCTGTCCTTCAACATGTCGTCGCTACTGTGTTGAGGCGCAGGCGGCGGTTTCCCCGCCAGCGCGGCGCGCGGCGGGCTTCCCGGGGCCTGCAGGTACCCGAGACATCAGGATAAAACGCCGTCGCCCTCCGAGCCAAGCCCTGCCACCGACTAAGACGCCGGCAGGCTCTCCCGGCCACACTCTCTCCGGTCTGACTCTCCGGCCCCACCGTGTCTCCCTCCGCGCACTTCTCGTTCCCGACCCGGGGGGCGTATGGTCGTTATATGGCTTCTGCTTTTGCTGCCGAACTGGCCCTTGCCCGTGACCTCGCCGCCCGCGCGTCGCACCGCGCTTGGCAGATGCGCCAAGCCGGCGTCGAGGTGGAGCGCAAATCGACTCCTACCGATCTGGTAACAGCCGCTGACCGCGCCACCGAGGAGTTCATCCGTTCGGAGCTGGCCCGTTTGCGGCCCGGCGACGGCTTCTACGGGGAGGAGTCGGGTGCGCAACAGTCCACGACGGGTTTCACCTGGGTTATTGATCCGATTGATGGCACCGTGAATTACGCGCACAATATCCCGGCGTGGGCGACCTCGGTCGCGGTGGTGCGCCATGATGGCCCGGCTGATCCGGCGTCCTGGCAGGTGGTTGCGGGGGCGGTGGCGAATCCGTCTCTGCACGAAGTGTGGTTCGCGAGCCTCGACGGCGGCGCGTTTCTCGATACGGCCGCTTTCACCGGTCCTCATGGTCTTTCCCCGACGACGCCGGTTCTCTCGTGGTCCGATAAGCGCCCCGCCTCGGTGCCATCGCAGTTGTCTGCGCACTGCTCCACTCCAAGCCCGGCTTCATCTGTCTCGCTTGCCTCGTCCACCCCCTCTTCTGTTACCAAGCTGCAGTTGTCTGATTCGGCGACGCTCTCCCGGTCGCTGGTCGCCACCGGTTTCGCCTATGACGCCGCCATCCGCGTTGAACAGGCGCGCGTGGTTGCGGAGCTGATTGGCCAGGTGGCCGATATTCGCCGCATGGGTGCGGCATCGCTGGATTTAACCGCCGTCGCGGCCGGCCGCGTAGCTGGGTATTTTGAACGCGGTCTGCACCCTTACGATCACGCTGCCGGTGCTCTTATTGCGGCCGAAGCTGGTGCCGTCATCGCGGGTCCGCGCGGCACCGCGCGCATGACCGAGGAGTTCGCATTCGCGGCCCATCCCGCCGTTGCCGAAGACCTGCGGCAAGCCCTCACCGACGCCGGCGCCCCCGCCTAACCCCACCCGATCACTCACCCTGACCCCGCACCCGCACGCATCCCACCCGATCACTCACCCTGGCCCCCTCTCCCGCACCACTTCACTCCCCCTGATCACTCACCCTGGCCCCCTCTCTCGCACCACTTC
>JAEWHO010000044.1 GCA_023387755.1 Actinomycetes bacterium
TTCCCGGGTGGCGAGCACCAAGTAATCGGCCTGCTCGTAGTCGCGAATGGCGAGTACCTGGGCGATATATTCATCCGGTTGGAAGGCCAGCAGGTTCGCCACGTGCTGGCCCTTGGCATCGCGCCCACCTTCGGGCAGCTCGTACCCCTTAGCGCGGTAGACGCGGCCGAAGTTCGTGAAGAACAGCAGCCAATGGTGGGTGGTGGTGGTGAAGAAATGCTCCACGATATCGTCTTCGCGTAGCGCCGCCCCGCGCACACCTTTACCGCCGCGCCGCTGGGAGCGGTAGTTGTCAATCCGGGTGCGTTTGGCGTAGCCGCCGCGGGTGATGGTGACGACGACGTCTTCTTCGGGAATAAGATCCTCCACCGACATATCGCCGTCGTGCGGAATAATCGTGGTGCGGCGTTCGTCGCCGTACTTTTCCACCGTCTCGCTCAGCTCGTCACCGATGATGGCGCGCTGCCGTTCGGGTTTAGTCAGGATGTCCTTATAGTCAGCAATCCGCAGCTGTTCAGCCTCATGCTGTTCCTGGATTTTCAATCGTTCCAGGGCGGCCAGGCGGCGCAGCTGCAAGGACAGGATCGCCTCGGCCTGCTTCTCATCGATACCGAGCAGCTCCATGAGTCCGCTGCGCGCATCCTCGGTGGTGCGGGACTGGCGAATCAGCGCAATGACCGCATCCAGCGCATCCAGGGCCCGCATATAACCTTCGAGGATATGCATGCGATCTTCGGAGCGCTTGAGTAGGAAGCGGGTGCGGCGCACCACGACGTCCAGCTGGTGGCTGACCCAGTGAGAGATGAACCCATCCAGGGACAACGTGCGCGGCACGCCGTCCACGAGGGTGAGCATATTAGCCGGGAAGTTACTTTGTAGCGCCGTGTACTTGTACAGGTTGTTCAGCACAACCTTGGCTACGGCGTCGCGTTTGAGAACGACGACGATACGCTGGCCCGTACGGCCTGAGGATTCGTCGCGCACATCCGCGATCCCGTTCAGGCGCCCGTTCTTGACTGCTTCCGCAATATTTTCTTGCAGCCGGTCCGGGTTGACCTGGTAGGGCAGTTCGGTAATGACTAGGCATTGCCGGCCCTGGATTTCTTCGACCTCCACCACGGCCCGCTGGGTGATGGAGCCGCGCCCGGTACGGTAGGCCTCCTCAATACCGCGCCGGCCCAGGATAGTTGCGCCGGTGGGGAAGTCGGGGCCTTTAATGCGTTGTAGGAGGGCTTCGAGGAGTTCTTCGCGGCTGGCGTCCGGGTGGTCCAGGTACCAGCGCACGCCGTCGGCCACTTCCCGCAGGTTATGGGGCGGGATACGGGTGGCCATACCCACTGCGATCCCCTCCGAGCCGTTGACGAGTAGGTTCGGGATCCGAGCTGGCAGCACCACGGGTTCGAGGTTGCGGCCATCGTAGTTTTCTTGGAAATCGACGGTGTCTTGATCAATATCCCGCACCATTTCCATCGCCAACGGTGCCATTTTGGCTTCCGTATAACGCGGGGCGGCCGCACCCTGATTCCCGGCGGAACCGAAGTTACCCTGGCCGGCCACCAGCGGGTAGCGCAGCGACCACGGCTGCACCATACGTACGAGGGTGTCGTAGATGGCGCTGTCACCGTGCGGGTGGTAGTTACCCATAACGTCACCGACGATGCGGGCGGACTTGGAGAAGGCAGAGTCAGGCCGATAACCGCCGTCGTACATCGCGTATAGCACGCGCCGGTGGACGGGTTTCAGACCGTCACGCACGTCGGGTAGGGCGCGCCCGACGATCACGCTCATGGCGTAGTCCAGGTAGGACCGCTGCATCTCGTTGGTCAGGTCCACCTGTTCAACGCCTTGGCGGCCGTCATTCACCACGTCGAGGTTTTCGCTGGTGTGCTCATCGCTCACGGTGTGTTCTTCTTTCCTTGGCCCACCGGTGATCCCGGTGTTCGAATAGGTGGATTAAATGTCGAGGAAGCGAACGTCTTTCGCATTACGTTGGATAAACGAGCGCCGGGATTCGACGTCGTCTCCCATCAAAATCGAGAAAATCTCGTCTGCCGCGGCCGCTTCTCCCAAATCGACCTGCCGTAGGGTGCGGGTTTCGGGGTTCATGGTGGTGTCCCACAGTTCGTGATCGTTCATCTCACCCAAACCCTTATACCGCTGGATAGCGGCGTCTTTGGGGAGGCGATGCCCGGCCGCGCGGCCCTGCTCGACGGCCTGGTCCCGCTCTTGGTCAGAAAAGACGTATTCGTGCGGCGCATTCGACCACTTAATCCGGTACAGCGGGGGTTGGGCCAGGTACACGTGTCCGCCCTCGATCAGGGGTTTCATATACCGGAAGATGAGGGTGAGCAGGAGGGTGGAGATATGTTGCCCGTCGACGTCGGCGTCTGCCATCAGCACGATCTTGTCGTAGCGGAGTTTGTCAATGTCAAACTCCTCCCCGATGCCGGTGCCAAATGCCGTAATGAGGGCGCGAATCTCCAGATTCGATAACGCCTTATCCAGCCGGGCTTTCTCAACGTTGAGGATTTTGCCGCGGATCGGCAGAATCGCTTGGATTTCCGGGTCCCGGCCCTGCACGGCGCTACCACCGGCGGAGTCACCCTCAACGATGAAGATCTCGGTCTTGGAGGCATCCCGCGAGGTGCAATCTTTCAACTTACCCGGCATTGAGGCAGACTCCAGCACACCTTTACGGCGGGTGGCTTCGCGCGCTTTGCGGGCGGCCACGCGCGCGGCGGCGGCGGCCTGTGCCTTGCGGATAATATCCTTGGCTTCACTGGGGTGTGAATCGAACCAGTCACCGAGTTTGGAGTACATCTGCTGCTGCACAAAGGTGCGTGCCTCAGCATTGCCGAGTTTGGTTTTGGTCTGGCCCTCGAACTGGGGTTCACCCAGTTTCACGGAGATAACGGCGGTGAGGCCTTCGCGGATATCATCCCCGGTGAGGTTATCGTCTTTATCCCGCAGAATGCCGCGTTCTTTCGCGTATTTATTGACCAGGCTGGTCAGTGCTGAGCGGAACCCTTCCTCATGGGTGCCCCCCTCAGAAGTGTTGATCGTATTGGCGTAGGTGTGGACCGATTCGGAGTAGGCCGTGGTCCACTGCATGGCCACTTCGAGAGAGATTTTCCGGTCGGTATCTTCAGCTTCGAAGTCGATTACCTCGGGGTGGATCGTCTCGGCCCGCTTGGCACCGTTAATGTATTCGACGTAGTCGTACAGCCCGCGCTCATAGCAGTAGGAAACCTGCTTATGCCGCGTCTGTTCCTCGTCGTCACTTTCCCCGGCGATCTCGTCGCCCAAATCAACAGCCCGCTCGTCCGTCAGGGTAATTCGCAGCCCCTTATTGAGGAAGGCCATCTGTTGGAAGCGTGAACGCAGGGTTTCGAAATCAAAGTCGATGGAGTCAAAAATGGCCGGGTCGGGCCAGAAGGTTTGGCTGGTACCTGTCTCCTCGGTTTCCTCTCCTTGGCGGAGGTCTCCAACTGGGTGTCCGCCGTCGGCAAAGGACTGGTACCAGGTGTATCCCTGCCGTTTCACGACGGTTTCTACCCGCGTGGACAGCGCATTGACCACGGAGATACCCACCCCGTGTAGACCACCAGAAACCGCGTATCCGCCGCCCCCGAATTTACCGCCCGCGTGCAGGATCGTCATAACCACCTGCACAGTGGGGATACCTTCGGTGGGGTGAATATCGACGGGAATACCGCGCCCGTTATCTTCTACCCGCACCGACCCGTCGGCCTGGATCGTTACTTCAATATGGGTGCAGTATCCGGCGAGCGCCTCATCAACGGAATTATCAACGACCTCATACACCAGGTGGTGCAGACCGCGTTCCCCGGTGGAACCGATATACATGCCGGGCCGTTTGCGTACTGCCTCAAGCCCTTCGAGGACGGTGATGTTACTTGCGCCGTAATCTTGACGCCCTGCAGAACTCTGCGCATCAGCCACGTGGATATTCTCCTTTAGTCCTCGTTTTACCGCATTTTTCGGTCTAAACACGGCATGCGCCCGGCGACCCTTCCCCCGCCTCCAACGGTGAGCTGCGGGTTTCCACGGGATCGCCCGGGCACTATTCCCAGTTTAGCGGAAAACCCCCATAACTTCAGTTTTCCACATAGTTATCCACAGATTTAGCGTGCTTGGGGATGGCTCTATCCACGGGCACGTCCCTTGGCTGCTGCTGATCTTCGCGAGGTCGTAATCGACTTTCCGCAGGTTCACCTGATCCCTTAGGTGTAACTCCCTTACCCGTAGGTATCGCGGGGTCCACGGCCTTTGACCACTCGGGTGCCGCGTTTCCACGACGGCGCAGCCGGCCCCAAAATCCTGATCTCCTCAATCGCGCCGATTCCCACTTCGGCGTCAATACGCTGCTGGATCTGCGGGATCATAAACCCGAGTTGGGTTGCCCACGCAGTGGAGGTGGTGCGCACGTGCAGGACGCCGTCAGAAATTCTTTCGATCTGGCAGTGCCGGGCAATATCAGGGCCGACAATCTCCGGCCATTGCCCGCGTACTTTCCCCATCTGGATTGAGTGATCCCAGCCGGCAGCTTTAGCGAAGCGACTAACCAGGCTGAACATCTGTTGGGGATCACGTTGCGATGGTTTCGCTCCGGACCCACATTCTCCTTGGCCGGGTTGTTGGAGCGGGGCTCGGTTTGTTTCGGCGTCCTCATCGAACGGGTGCAGCACGCGTTTGCGGCCTGCCCCGCGTCGATAGCGGGCTACGCGTGAAGTTTGTAAGACGCGCTTAAAAATCACGCTGGCGAGCTCGTCACTCATCTGCTTCACCGCCGTGATCCAGTCCGCCGTCATGCTGGCCACCGTCACCCGGGCCATCCTCACCACATCCAGCGGCACCACCTCGCCCACTCGGGGCCTCTTCCTTAGCGCCAAGATCACCGTCGTTACTGTGGTTTTCTTCCCGATCTTCCTCATCCCAGCCGCTGATGGTGCTGGACGAGACGCGGTAGCGAGTAGCGTTCAGTTCCGCCGGAATATCACTTGGAACTGCTGCGGTAATGAAGACTTGTTCAACGGGGGCTACCAGGGCGGCCAGCTGTTGTCGGCGCGCGGTGTCGAGTTCGGCAAAAACGTCGTCGAGGATAAGGATTGGGCTGCCCGTGGTTTCTTCGGCTTGGAGTAGCTCAAATGACGCAAGCCGGAGCGCCAGTGCCAGCGACCACGACTCCCCGTGGGAGGAATATCCGCGCGCGGGCAGCTCATTGAGTGTCAGCATCAGTTCATCGCGGTGCGGGCCGCTCAACGTGACAGCACGTTCGATCTCTTTATCACGCTGATCGTGTAATGCGGCCAGGAGCTCGCCGCGAATCCACTCCCGATCGTGAAGTTTTTCGGTCTGATTCGGGCTGTTATCTCCCGCCAGAATACTCGTGTGCAGATCAATATGAGCCTGACTCTGCCCGTGAGAAACCCGATGGTAGGCCTCAACCACATGTGGGCGTAGCGCCCTCACCAACCCGGCGCGCGCATGAATCAGGGTGCTCCCCAAATCTGCGATCTGCTCATCCCAAATATCCAAGCTGGATGTATCAAACCCTCGCCCGGCCCTTCGCTGATTCCGGGCCGATTTCAGCAGGGCACCACGCTGGCGTAATACCCGCTCATAGTCCGATTTCACACCGGCCAAACGCGGGGTGATCTGGATCAGGAGCTCATCGAGAAAACGCCGCCGTACGGCCGGGTCTCCTTTCACGAGCGCCAAATCTTCGGGCGCAAACACCACACAGTGCACGATCCCGAGCAATTCGCGGGTGCGCACCGGACTACGGTTGAGGCGGGCCCGGTTGGCGCGACCGGCGAGGATCTCAACCTCAACGATGCTGGTGCGGTCGCCGTCGTGAACTTTCGCACGCACGACGGCGGCGTCGCAGCCCGCCCGCACGAGTGCAGTATCAGCGGCCACCCGGTGGGAGGAGAAAGTGGCAAGGTAGGCGATTGCCTCAACCAGGTTGGTTTTACCTTGCCCGTTGAGCCCGATCAGGGCACTAACCCCGGGCTCGAATTCGACGACGGCGTGCCGGTAGGACCGGAAGTCGTCAACGGCAAGGTGGCTGAGATACAAGGATTTCCTTACCCAACCACGCGGATCGGCATTAGCAGGTACCGGAAGGTGGTGTCATCCTCACCGTCGATCTCATCCTGTCCGGTCAGCACGGCCGGCTTATCCGGGTGAGTGAAGGAGAAGCGCACATAGGGCTTATTAATGACGCTGAGGCCGTCTTGCAAATACGGCGGGTTGTAGGCGGTCACGAGTTCTTCACCCACGAGCGTCCCAGGGATTACTTCGGAAGCCTGAGCCTGCTCACCCTGCCCGGCTTCCAGCACAACCTGCCCGTCCGCGAAGGTGAGCCGCACCGGAGCGTTGCGTTCCGTTACCAGGGCCATACGTTTACATGCCTCAATAATTACGTCAGTTTCGACGACGGCGTGCGTCGGGCAGGCATCTGGGAAAAGACGCCGCACCTTCGGATAGTCTCCTTCCACCAGCTGGCTGGTCGTGTGTTTACCGGCAGCCTCAAAACCGATGAGCGAACCGGCATTGTCGGTATCCAAGCTGATGGAGACATCGGCCCCATCGGTCATAGATTTAGCGACGTCACTCAACGTACGGGCGCGTACCAGCACTGAGGTCGAGGAGGTGGGATCGGTCGGAACCCATGTCATCTCGCGCAGGGCTAGGCGGTAGCGGTCGGTAGCCATGAGCGCGATTTTCTCGCCCTCAATCTCCATGAGCACGCCGGTTAACAACGGCAGGGTGTCATCTTTGGACGCCGCCACGGTGACCTGGTTGATAGCGCGAGCCAGGGCGGCTGATTCCACCTGCCCGGCGAGGTCTGGCATGGTTGGCAGGCCGGGGTATTCCTCCATCGGCATGACCGGCAGATTGAAGCGGGAGGCACCACAGGTGAGAACCACTTTGTTATCTGCTAATTCGACTTCCACGGGTTTACGTGGCAGTGACTTACAAATATCAGACATCAGCCGGCCCAGTACGAGCGCTTCCCCATCCACCTCGATTTCGGCGGGTACCTCGCACCGCGCGGAGACTTCATAGTCGAAAGATGACAGCGTGAGCACACCCCCACTGGCAACCAGCCGAATGCCGGCAAGTACGGGGATAGCCGGGCGCTGTGGCAGTGAACGAGCTGTCCACGTGACTGCTTCGGTCAGAACGTCTCGAGAAACACTGAACTTCACGATGTCTCTTTTCTGCTAGCGCTGCGCTGGGCTCCCAATGTTCCCAACCGCGGTGGACATAACTCTGCTTTAAGCATTGCACGAATTGGCACGTGAGACCAGATCGCCAACTGAGGTGTGGATGACTACAGTGTCTCGGCTAGGTGTGGACCACTCCTGTCACTACCTCAGACGATGAGCTCGTCACTTAACCGGTTGTACCGCTGCCCCAACGGGGATGGATTTTTGTCATTCTCTTACTTAGCTTCTTCATAGTCATAGGGGTTGTGAGTTCTGTGTAAATCCCAATTTTTGCCCGCCACTGTGCAGATCTCAGCTGTGCAGGCTGTGGGGATTATCTGGGGATCGCCGGTAGGTGGTTGTGGACTCGTTTGTGTTGTTCACGTGCCGTCCACCGAAATTACACCCTCTATCCACGCAGACTCACATCTTTTATCGCGAGTTCACACAGGCGTTGTGTACGCGTCACCCACCGCAGGTCGTTGAGTTACCCACGGGCTGTGTATGGCACTATCACCTAGTTGCTACCCGCGCATCGCCGTTTGCCGGATGATATTCGTTAAATCCTTGATTTGTTGGAACGTTTGGGGACGCTCCGCCATCTGTTTGGTGATCTTCTTACAGGCGTGCATCACCGTGGTGTGGTCGCGCCCGAAGGCCTGCCCGATCTTCGGCAGCGACAGATCAGTCAATTCCCGGCACAGGTACATGGCAATCTGGCGCGCATTGACCAGTGTGCGGGTGCGGTCGGTTGATCGCAGTGCATCGATGGACACATCAAAGTGCTGCGCCGTCTGCGTCATAATCATGGCCGGAGTGATCTCCTGCCCGCTGGAGTCAGTGATGAGATCTTTGAGCACCATCTCCGCCAGTGGAAGATCTACCGGTGCCTTGGTGAGATTCGCGAACGCCGTCACCCGAATGAGGGCGCCTTCAAGCTCCCGGATATTCGTAACGATGCGGCTGGCAATATATTCCAGTACCTCACCTTCAACCTCGATATATTCCGCCTGTGCTTTCTTGCGTAAAATCGCGATGCGGGTTTCCAGATCCGGTGGCTGCACATCCGTGAGTAGTCCCCATTCGAAGCGAGAGATCAGCCGATCTTCAAATCCCTCCAGTTGTTTAGGCGGCATATCGGAGGTGATCACCACCTGTTTGGAGTCATTGTGCAGCGTGTTAAAGGTGTGGAAAAACTCCTCCACGGTTTGTTCTTTGCCGCCGAGGAACTGGATGTCGTCGATCAGTAGGACGTCAACATTGCGGTAGCGGCGCTGGAAGTTTTCCGCTTTATCATCGCGAATCGAGTTAATGAAGTCATTGGTGAATTCCTCTGAGTTCACGTACCGCACCCGAATATTGGGGAACAGGTGCCGGGCATAGTGACCAATCGCGTGGAGGAGGTGGGTTTTCCCGAGCCCGGAGCCGCCGTAAATAAAGAGCGGGTTATAGGCCTTGGCGGGTGCTTCAGCCACCGCCGTCGCTGCGGCTTGTGCAAACCGGTTTGAGGACCCAGTAACGAAGGAGTCGAAGGTGTACTTCGGGTTAAGACGCGAGGGATCATCTGGGGTTATTGTCGACGACGCCGGGGCGCTATCGCGCCCAGAATTACCGCTCGGGCGAGGAGCCGACTCTTGAGCCGTGGTCACCGAGGACGTTGCGGAATCACCGTGGGTCACACCGTCGGAAACGGGGGTAGGTGTAGGGACTGGAGCATTAGCAGCAGGTTCGGCGCTATCAGAGGGAATATGTTGGGGATCCGAGGTTGTGCGGGATGGATCAGCTTGGGCCTGATGAGCGGGCCTGCCGCCGGACGGCTTTACGTCCATATTCTCAAGCTCCGGATTGACCGCAAAAATCGGCGTTAGGTGGCTCCCATGCACAGCAGTAATGGAGGCCGTTAATGCGCTGCCTAGCTCTTGCTCGAGTTTCTCGCGCACCATAAGGCTAGGAACTTCAATAATGAGGTGCTGGTCGGTCTGTGCAGCAGGGCGGGCAAGGTATAAGAATGCCACTGTAAAGCGAGGAACATCATTGTCCTGCAGAGTGCGGGCAATAATTTGGTCCCACAGCGCATCTAACTGCATGGTCATTCTCTATTCTGCCGTTCTGGCGTTGCCGCCAGGTAGGGGTACGGCACGTATGGATAAGGACGTAGCCGGCAATTTAACCACAGGCCCAATCCGCCGCCGTCTTGGCTCCACTATGGTGCGCATAACATTCGCAGATATGCCAAACTTCTGTGGATGGGTGCGGTAAACCGCCATCGCCAGTATGCCCTATCGAGTGGGTTATCCACATAGTTATCCACAGATTGTGAAAAACGACTCTTGTGCGGTGATCCCGCCAAAATAGAACTACAGCGATGTAGTTTCACAGGGCCTCCGGAGCCTCTATGCACAGTTGTGTACCAGCATTCATGTGGTACTTGAGAGTCGTCGGCGTTTCGCGGTTCGCGGCGCTGCATGACTGTGGGTAAAATCATCTGTCGGCAGGCCCGCTGATCTTGACCATTTCAGTGATTTTCACGTAGCGTAGGGTGGCTGTCAGTAGCGTAATGTGCTGACGTACAAAGATTTGCTCGTATCGTGCGAGCATCCACGATTTAACCGGGAGTAATGCTGTGAGCAAGCGGACTTATCAGCCGAATAACCGCCGCCGCGCCAAGGTGCACGGTTTCCGTCTGCGGATGCGTACGCGCGCCGGCCGGGCCATTCTGTCTGCCCGCCGTCGCAAGGGCCGCAATAAGCTGTCTGCCTGAATGTGACGATGGCCGGTGCTGCCGCGTTCTCACCGTCTGACGCATCCTGACCATTTCAAGGATGCATATCGGCGTGGTGTGAGTGCGGCCGGTGCCTACGTCGTCATTCACTGTGCTCAGCAAGGAGCGGAATCGGCTCAGATTGGGTTTGTCACCTCAAAGAAGGTGGGGAATTCTGTCATGCGGCACCGAATTAAGCGGCAATTACGGCATATTATGCGCGAGCGCCTAGGGCAATGCCCTTCGGGCGCTCGCATTGTTGTGCGTGCACTTCCAGCAGCAGCCGGATGCACGACAGCTCAGTTGAGTGCCGATATTGACCGCACTTGGCAACGGGTCATGAAGCGCCTTGACCGGCAGCGTAGCGACGTCGGGAAAAAACGTGCTTAACCCGCTGAAAGTGCTGCTGCTCGGGCTGGTGAGGGGCTACCAAGTTGTTGTGTCCCCACTTCTGCCGCAAAGTTGTAAGTATTATCCGTCGTGTTCGGCCTATGCTGTCGAGGCAATTCGGGTAAACGGTGCTATTCGTGGAACCGGCCAGGCAATCTGGCGGCTGCTGCGCTGTAATCCGTGGTCCAATGGAGGGGTGGATTTTCCACCGAATTCCACGCTGGAAGTTCCCATCCCGCCGGACCCGAGAGATGAAGATACCTGCGAAGAAAAGGCGATGTGAATGGGTTGGTTTGACACCCTCCTGTACCCGATCAAGATTGTCGTGGCCTGGATTATGGTCGGGATCCACCATGGTTTGGTTGCGATTGGGCTCGATTCTGCCCATGGGCTGGCGTGGGTGCTGTCCATCGTCGGTCTGACGATCGTGATCCGTATTCTGCTGATTCCACTATTCTTCAAGCAGATTAAGGCGCAGCGCGGCCTGCAAATTATGCAGCCAGAATTGCAGGCACTGCAGAAGAAATACAAGGGTAAGAAAGACCCAGCATCCCGCCAGGCTCAACAGCAGGAAATGATGGAGTTGTACCGAAAACACGGTACCAACCCATTCTCCTCATGTATGCCGATCCTGCTGCAGATGCCGATTTTCTTTGCGCTCTTCCGGGTATTGGCGTCCCTGCCGGCGCTCGCTAATGGGACTTACCCCCGTCCGAATATTGGCCCATTGACACAGGCGCTAGCCAAGGACGCAGAAGCAGCCACACTTTTTGGTGCTCGGCTCTCTGATACGTTCGTCTCCTCCTCGGACCCGACGACCAAGATCGTCACGGTTGTTCTGATCGCGCTGATGTCTATCACGACCTTTATCACCACCCGTCAATTGACGATGAAGAATATGTCTCAGGCGGCGCTGGATAACCCGATGGCCCGGCAGCAGCAGATGATGATGTACCTGTTCCCGGTCATCTTTGCCGTTACCGGCATTAATTTCCCCATCGGCGTACTCATCTACTGGACGACGACGAACCTGTGGTCCATGGGGCAGCAGTTCTACACAATTCAGAAATACCCGGCGCCGGGTTCTGAGGCGGAAAAAGCGAAGATCGCTAAGGAGAACCAGAAGCGGATCGCCCGCGGCCTACCCACCATCGAAGAAGAAGAGCGCACCAAGAAGCTCATGCAGCAGTTAGAAGAGCCGCGTGGGCAGCGTAAGCAGCCGGTGAGGAAGGATCGAGCTGGCAAGGGCAAGACCAGCCGTGACATTATCGAAGAACAAAACTCCGACGACGCCGATGCGCCGGTTGTAGGCAAGGACGGTTTGACGGCTGAGCAGCGGGCTCAGAAACGATACGAGCAGCGGGCTCGCCAACGTGAGCAGCAGCGGAAGAACCGCACTAACAAGAAACGTAAGCGCTGAGTGGAGGGCGAAAAGATGACTTCCGAACGGATTAAGCAACTCGAAGAAGAAGGCGACGTCGCCGCGGATTACCTTGAAGAACTGCTTGATATCGCTGATTTGGATGGCGATATTGATATTGATGTCGAGGCTGGCCGGGCGTCTGTATCGGTATTTTCTGATGAAGACGGTGATCGTTACCTATCGTGTCTAGTGGGCGATGACGGTGAGGTGCTCGAAGCTCTCCAGGAGCTGACGCGCTTGGCGGTCCAGGCACGTACCGGGGAACGCTCGCGGCTAATGGTGGATATCGCGCGTTTCCGTGCCGGCCTGAAGGCCGATCTGCAGCAGCAGGGTGAGGATGCTATCGAGGAGATGCGCCGGGATAACTTGGAATCCTACGAGTTCGATCCAATGAACCCCTTTGAACGTAAAGTTCTCCACGACGTCGCTGCGGCCGCGGGCCTGCATTCGGAGTCCGCGGGTACTGAACCCAACCGCTTTGTGGTCTATTCGGTGCATGCTCCGCTGGAGGATATCGAGAGCGAGATGGAAGAAGCTTCCGAATAAGCCGCGTCCCTGGGGGGACTGGCCATCCGAGCGCGGTTACTCCGCAGCCACAGCGGAACAGGCGGTCGAGGAGATCGTGCGGGCTAACCTTCGGCGCTATTTTGACTGAGTCGCCGTCCGTCGACGGAGGAATCGTGAACGAACCAATGCCACCCCAGGTCAAAGACCAGTTTCCGGAGACTTGGGATACTCTTGCCGCCTACGCCGATATGCTCGCCGAGGAAGGCGAGCTACGCGGTCTTATCGGGCCCCGAGAGTTACCGCGTTTATGGTCCCGGCATATTCTCAATTGCACCGCAATTAACGGGTTTATTGACGACGGCGTAGCGGTGGCAGATGTCGGGTCCGGGGCGGGCTTACCCGGCATTGTCTTGGCAATCACCCGACCCGATCTTGAAGTAACTTTGATTGAAACGATGGAGCGACGCACTGATTGGCTCCATGACGTCGTCGATTCACTTGTCTTAGAAAATGTTCGTGTTATCCGTGCTCGCGCGGAGGAAGTACACGGTAAAGAGCAGTTCGATGTGGTGACCGCCCGGGCAGTAGCGGCATTAGATAAGCTCATGCGCTGGACGATGCCGTTGTTGCGGCCCGGGGGCGCGCTGGTAACGCTGAAGGGTGAGCGCGCACAGGAGGAACTGGAGGCCGCGTTGAAGGTGCGCCGGAAGTTCAAGGTCACTGAATCTATGGTTAAAGAGGTGCCCTCATTAGTTGGGGATGAGATTCCCACCCGAGTCGTTGTGATCCGCAAGCCGTAGTCATTCAGCGTTACTAACCCAACGGGCTCTGGCTCTACGCCTGGAAACAAGGTATAGAACTAGAGACAGGGGTTCGCTTTGCTGAGGCATCTTGGTTATATCCAGCACCGGTACCGCTGAGCTTTTGGGGCGGCCGGCTCGCGTCGATCCACCGAGTGAAACACGTTTGCCATCCAGAAAGTCGAGGGCATCCCTTACTGCCAAGGGGCGTGGGAGTAGTGTACGCAAATATTTCACATTAGATGTCTCTGGCTCAACAAGTGGGTTGCGGCACCGTACCTCTGCGCAAGCGACTACCGACGCGCGCGTTATGTTTCACGTAAATAGGCGTTTAGGTTTGAAGCGTTTTCTCTTACCGGGTCCAGTGCGGTGCGCTGTTCACAGGCGAACGATGTTTCACGTGAAACTCGTTGAACCGGAGAACTTCATGCGAAAAATGTACCTAGGCCACCAGGTCGCAGACGTAGGCAAATCCGTTTCATGTGAAACCTCGTCCTGGTATATGTCATTTTCTGAGCACGGCACTTCTGACATCACTCTCATTAATCGCGCTGGTTTCACGTGAAACACGCTGCGCGACCGCCGTGCTCGCGGAATCGGGGTGCTCAGCGAATGCCTTGCTCTCCACGCGTCCTGCACGCGGAAGGGAAGGCGGCATCTGTCCCGGTGTGAGAGGGAGACTAAAAACGTTAGCGACGTACTAGCACAACTCGTCGCCGCCTTGTGTGCCCACTAGAACCCGGTATACCGTTCACGTAAACTTCGGCAATGTTTTCGCCCGTGCGCAATAAACGCCTGCTCGTGTTGCGTCGACCCGCCGCATAGAAACGGCGGTTGTTTGCTGTGTTCGAAATCTACAGGGCATATCGCCAAGGCAGGCCGTAACGCGGCCTGGGATCAGTCCCTTAAAACTGCTGTCGGAAAAAGCGCATCAGCACATCAGTGTTTGGAACTTTGCCACCCTCACCCTCGGGCATCTGCGTATCCTCTCAGTCCAGTGGCAGTAAACGTGTTTCACGTGAAACGTTGTGTCGCCATACCTCTGTTTACCCGTAGATCAGTCGGTGCGAATTCGACGGCGGCGTGCGTAGTTGTTTCACGTGAAACGTAGGGGTCCTGGTGCCCATTACATGGGCCAGGGGATCCGCACACGACAGCCGTGGGGGTGCTTGTTTCACGTGAAACATAGCTGCGGAGATAGCAGGCCTATAACCCGGTCCACATACATCATGGCCATCGATCGTGATGAGTATGGGCAGAGTGCGGGGCAATTTAGCAGATGAAATCTGCCTGAGGGAATAGTTGGAGATGGTGCGAACGCAGTACGGAGGAAGCGTGTGGTTGGAGCGTTCGGAGAAAGGATGTACGAAAAAATGGGGAGTCTTCTAGGAGTCATTGCCTGCAGCGAGCTTTAAGATTGTAAGCGGAATGATGCTAATGGGAACAAACCTGTATTCTAAAAAAAGCGCTACCGGTCGGATTCACGTAGTTTACCAGGCCCAGTGCGCCCCGAGTTATTAACAACCTCGCGGGCAGCCTGTGGACAAACCTAACCGACCGGTTTCACGTGAAACAGTAGCATCACCAGCCCTAAACATCCAAAATTAAAGCCTAAACGGGCTATATTGCCCACGCTGGCTACAAAGACGGCGTCCCACCTCGCATGGGTTTGCTCTAATTAACAGTGTTATCCACAAGTACGGAACGACCCTGTGAATAGCGCATGTGCGGGTTACACTGGAGGTTCAAGCACTAGAAGGGAAAAGCTGTGAAGCCATCAGATAGGACGCGTGACGAGCTGCTCTCGTCTATTAGCTCCCAGCCCGCAGCTACACCACTTGCCAACGAGGTCGCAGCGGATATGCAGCTGCGCGCCCGGCTGGCTGACGCGGTATTTCCTCAGCCTAACTACACGCGCGTTATGACAGTTTCAAATCAAAAAGGGGGCGTGGGGAAAACAACGACCACGGTCAACTTGGCGGCCGCCCTCGCGCAGGCGGGCCTCGAAGTGCTTGTTATCGACGCCGATCCACAGGGCAACGCCTCGACAGCTCTCAATGTTCAACACGGGCCGGGCACACCGTCAATTTACGAGTGCCTCGTTGGAGAAACAACACTTGGGGCGGTTAGGCAGCAGTGTCCCGACATACCGAATCTTTGGGTCGTTCCATCGACTATCGACTTATCTGGAGCCGAAATTGAGCTCGTTCTCAGCGATGATCGCACTGGTCGCTTGGAAAAAGTGCTTCACGAGCATCTTGCGAGCGACGACTTCGCCTATGACTACATTTTCATCGACTGCCCGCCGAGTCTCGGCATCCTGACGCTGAACGCATTTGTCGCGGCCCGCGAAGTCCTTATTCCAATACAGACGGAATATTATGCACTGGAGGGGCTGAGCCAGCTACTCGCTAATATTGCGAGGATACAAGAGGCACTTAACCCCCATCTGCATGTGTCAACAATTCTGCTGACCATGAACGACCGACGCACTAACCTAGCCCGTGAAGTAGCGGAAGAAGTCCGGAAGTTTTTCCCGGAAGAAACGCTCGATGTCACGATCCCCCGCTCGGTTCGAGTGTCAGAAGCCCCTTCTCATGGACAAACCGTCATTACCTACGACCCACAGAATACAGGTGCCCTCGCCTACCGGGCTGCCGCAAAAGAAATCGCTGACCGCGGAACGGAGATCTAAACATGGCTGAAAAGCGACGCGGACTTGGCCGCGGTATTGAAGCGCTGATACCGACCGGTAAATCCGGAGAACGGCCAGCTGACATATTCTTCCCTCGCGGTAAGGTTTCACGTGAAACATCCGAGAACCGTACCCCGGCGGTTCGTGGCTCGGTACGTAAGGCTGCATCTAATAAGAATGTAGAGCAGGAAAAGGCTGAAGAACCTGCACCGACCACTGCCCCCGAAAAAAAGGCAAGCAGCGCCAAGACGAACGGGACGACTCCCGGTAAAAAGCCCGAGGCGAAGCGGCACGCAGACAGGCAGAAAGAAGCGAAGACGGCCACCAAACAGAAACCACGGGCTGCCACAACCGGCAGCGCTGGGAGCGATAACCGCGAGCAGCCGTCCAGAGAAGATAGCCAATTAAAGCCGATTGAGGGGCTTGCTGCCGGAGAGATCAACATCGCGGATATTGCGCCGAACCCGCAGCAGCCACGCACAATCTTCGACGAAGAGGAGCTAGAGGAACTCGCAGCATCGATTCGGGAAGTTGGGCTCTTACAGCCGATTGTTGTGCGCCCAGCTCCGGCAGGCAGCGAAAAGCCGTTTGAGCTGATTATGGGAGAGCGACGTTGGCGGGCTAGCCAGCTAGCTGACCTGGAAGCAATCCCAGCGATCATTCGTTCGACGGACGACGAAGATCTGCTGCGTGACGCCCTCTTAGAAAACCTTCACCGCGCAAACCTCAACCCCCTCGAAGAGGCGTCTGCATATCAGCAGCTGCTAGAGGATTTCAACTGCACTCATGACGAACTAGCACGCCGTATTGCGAGATCTCGCCCGCAGATCTCTAACACGCTTCGACTGCTGAAGCTCCCGCCGCTGGTACAGCGGCGGGTGGCCGCGGGGGTATTGTCTGCCGGGCACGCTCGGGCGTTACTTGGACTAACCGATCCTGGCGCGATGGAGAGACTCGCGCAGCGGATCGTTGCCGAGGGCCTATCTGTTCGGGCAGTTGAAGAGATTATTGCCCTCGGTGACGAGCCGGTAGCGCCCGAGCAGCGGCGGCGTAGAATCGCGAACCCGGTAGCGCCGGCACTCGATGAGCTCGCTACACGTTTGGCTGATCGATTCGACACGCGCGTCAAGGTTGCGATGGGTGCGCGGAAGGGCAGGATTACAGTTGAGTTCGCGGGCCTTGAAGACCTCGACCGGATCCTTGCGGTCCTAGCCCCTGGGGAGCAAGCTCCAGGGGACGACACCAGCCCCCGCTAGCATGTAACAGCACGAATGAGGGTCCCACGCATACCAGGCGCGGGACCCTCAGTCTAAAACGAAAAACTTTGCATGTGTTAGTTTATGTGGCGGATCGGAGTCGGGCTCGCCGACATATGTCAAGCGGTGTGCCTTTGGGTAAGACTCGGATGAGTTGCTACCGTACAGCGACTGGCCGTGTCTCGCTGGTCAGGAACTGGACGAGATACTGCCGAAGAGTGGGTCGCCGTGTCTCTCTGAGCAGGAACAGGAAGAATTACTCGCGAAGGCCAGCTCGAAGTGCGTAGCTCGCGGGACATAGTAAAGGTGAATGAGCTCCCCTGAAGATAGCCGGCCGGAGGGTATTTCAGGGGCGTGGTAAGGACGGGTCACTCCCCTGAGTTAGGGCAGCGCGGACAATGTCCGCGTAGACAGACTGGCCCGGTCCCTCGGCAGCCGCCTGCGGGAATAGCGACGTCTCGGTCATGCCGGGAGCAACATTGACGTCAAGCACCCAGGGAGTGCCCTGCTTATCGATAATCAGATCAGTGCGAGACAAATGCCGCAGGCCTAGTACCTCGTGGACGCGCACGGCACACTGCCGTGCGCGGTCGGCGTCGTCGTCGGAAAGACGGGCGGGGGTGAAGAACTCGGTCTGGCCGGCATTGTAGCGGGCGTCGTAATCATAGGGGCCGTCGGTGACGATTTCGACCGGCGGCAGTGCCTTGGGCCCGTGCCCTGTGTCTACCACGGAAATCGCCACTTCAATCCCCTCAACCAGCTGTTCCAACAGCGCATCGCGGGAATACGCGTAACAGGCAACCATCGCGCCAGGCAGTGCGGCCGCGTCGCGCACAATCGTCACACCTAATGCAGAACCACCATCATCTGGCTTGATAATGAGGGGCAGGCCGAGGGAGTCCTGAATGGCGGCAAGGATACCGGCAGGGCCGAGCTGGCGTACGAGCGTCTGGGGCACCACTGCCGCGTGCGGGGTTGGAATATCGTGCGCACGCAGGACGGACTTAGCAACCGACTTGCGGGAGGCGAGACGGCAGCCGTCCGCGGCGGTACCGATATAGGGAACGTTAAGGAGCTCCAGCAGATCCTGCAGCGAGCCGTCCTCCCCGGCCGCGCCGTGAACCAGTGGCCACACAATATCCGGCTGTAGTTCCTGGATGGTTGCAAGCAGTGCTGCGTCGATATCGCGGACGTGGACGTCGAAGCCCGCCTCTTGCAGCGCCGCGCCGACGCGGCGGCCGGAGCGCAGGGAAACGTCGCGTTCGTGGGACAGGCCGCCGGCCAAGATCAACACGCGGGTGGGGGAAGTACTCACAGCAACTCCTTTGTCGATCACAGTTATGCCGCCTAAACCTGGTCTGGAGAAGGCGCGTCCACGCGGCCGGAGGCCGCGGCGTCGTCGGGGTGAATATTAGTGCCGAACAGTTGCACCATTTCGTATTCGGCGCGGACCACTTCCGCCAGGCGGCGCACGCCCTCGCGAATAGTATCGGGTGTGGGGTAGCAGAAGGATAGGCGCATATGGTCGCCGCCCTGGCCGTCGGCGTAGAACGCAGTGCCGGACACATAGGCGACGAGGTTGGTGACGGCGCGCGGGAGCATAGCTTTGGCGTCTAGGCCCTCCGGGAGCTTAACCCAGGTGTAGAAACCCCCCTGCGGTACCGTCCACGAGCATTCCGGCAGATATTCTTGCAGGGCACCGAGCATGGCTTCGCAGCGCTCCCGATACTCACCACGATACTGCTTGACCTGACCGTACCAGTCCCAGGTGCGCAGATACTCCGTAATGGATAGCTGCCCGAGTTGGGAGGGGCATAGGATCGCGGACTCTGAAGCGAGAACGAGCTTTTCGCGGACGGCGTGAGGCGCGGCCGCCCAACCGATCCGGTAGCCCGGGCCAAACATCTTCGAGAATGAACCGAGGTAGACAACGCCGTCCGGGTTGAAACTCTTCAATGCCGGCAGCGGATCTGAATGGAATCCGAGTAGCCCGTACGGGTTGTCCTCCAAGATCAACACCCGATGGCGATCACAAATATCGACCACCTGCTGGCGGCGTTCAACTGACATTGTGACACCGGCCGGGTTGTGGAAATTCGGGACCGTGTAGAGGAATTTCACGCGCCGACCAGCAGCTTTAAGACGCACAATCGTCTCCTCTAGCTGCTCCGGCACCAGCCCGTCTTCATCGAGCGGTGTGTGCACCACATCGGCCTGATAGGCGCGGAAAACACCGAGGGCACCCACGTAGGACGGCGCTTCAGCCACGATCACGTCACCCGGATCAATAAACACCTCGGTGACCAGATCGAGTGCCTGCTGAGAGCCCGTTGTAACGACGACATCATCGGGGTGAACGTGGACTGAGTCGTATTGCATGACGTCCACAATCGCCTCGCGCATCTCCGCCTCACCTTGACCAGAACCATATTGCAGGGCGCGGGTGCCGCGGGTGGTGAGCAGACGCGCAGAAATCTCAGCAATGTGTTCCATCGGCAGGGAAGACAGATTCGGCATCCCACCGGCCAGGGAAACGACCTCCGGCCGCGACGCGACGGCGAAAAGAGCGCGGATCTCGGAGGAGCGCATGCCATGAGCTCGCTCGGCATAAGAATCGAACCAAGGGTCGAGCCGGGTGCCGTGCGAGGGAGTGGTCACGATTAATCCTTTCTCAGGGCCGAAGGGCGCTACAGCCAGTCTGCCACCTTATGCGGCGATATAGGTGGGACCGGCCGGATACCGAGCATTCTTTGGAAAAGCAGACGGGAGGGGTAGCGAGGAACGCGGCCGGAAAAAGGAAAGGACGGCGGGAAAGAGAAAACGCGGCGGGAAAGAGAAAAGGCACGGCTTGGGTGAGGAGCCGCTGACGTACGGCGAGGCGCTATTCCTGCCCGATAACACCGGCGTGATCTTGCCGTAGGGAAGCCGCCGTATCCAAGATCATTTTCATGACGACGTCGTGTGCCGGTTGGAGGCCACCGCGGGTGAGGCGATGCCGAATCGACAAGTGGCGAACTCCTAGGCCGGGAATGCGGGTAACCTGCACGTCGGCAAGATCGGCCCCGGCGACCGCGAGACTGGGCATCACCGTGGAACCCAGACCGGCCCGAATCATCTCCAGGGCGACGTCATAATCGGCGTAACGGTGGATAGATACTTGCGGGTCTGGCAGTGCGGCCAGGAGCCGATCAGTGGCCTGGGCGGAAGCAGCATTCGGATCGACGGCGAGCCACGTCGTCGACCCGAGATCACTGATCGCGGTCGGGCGAGGCTCATCGCCTGGCTGAACCAAAAGCCACGGCTCATCAGCGTAGGGGACGTCGCGCATGCCGCGGGGCGTGGCTGCTGGTTGGTCGAAATCCTGCTCCAACAGCAGCAGGTCAATGACACCGGAGCGGAGCTCACGCACCCCCTGACGCTCGACAACCTCGCGGATTGAAACATCGACGCCGGGAAGCTCCTCGGCCAGATGCGGTAGCAGCGGCAGTAAAACATTGCGGATAACCGTCTGAAAGCCTCCGATTACTACTGAGCCGGTTACCTGGCCCGCTACACCGGCGAGCGCGCGGGCAGCTTTAGCCGACTCCGACTCGATCAACTCGGCGAGGTCGGCGAGGATCTGACCAGCGGGGGTCAAGACCGAACCAAAAGGTGTGCGATCGATCACTGGGGCTTCAACCTCTTGTTCGAGCTTGTGTATCTGCTGGGACACAGCCGAAGGGGTCATATGCAGTGAATCTGCGGCTGCCACCACACCGCCGTCACGATGAATGGCCAAGAGAATGCCAAGCCTCCGTGAATCAATCTTCATGTAGAAAAACTATACACCTAGTGCAGATAAGTTCGATTGAGTTGAAGCTGAAGGGCTGTCAGTATGGGGACCATGAGCGAGATGGTAACGAGTGTTATCGGGGCCCTGGGTTGGGTTGGTGCGGCCATGTGCCTCACCGGGTATTTCCTAGTTTCCTCCAAGCGGATCATGGGTGATTCGCTGCGTTATCATGCGCTGAATATGGGGGGTGCGAGCCTGCTTTCGGCCGCCTGCGTCATCACCGGTGCGTGGCCGTCATTTATCTCGAATTTTGTCTTCATCATCATCGGTTGCGTGGCCATTTGGAATACCAAACGCGCCTACCTGGCCATGCGGATGCGGATGGCAGCACAGCGTGCCCATCAACAGATCGGCGATGGGCTTCACTATGCGGGTCGGCGGGCCGCTGTCCTAACGCGGCGCGCATAAAGACTACATAAAATCAGCGGTGGCAGAAACCAACGCTTTTCTAGGTTGTTCATAAAGTTGGAGGCCCCGGAGTAAACCGGGGCCTCCAACGTGTGGCGGCGCTATGCGCTGCGGTTAGGCCTAGTTCAGGTGCCCTTCGATTTGGGCGAGGAGATCCTTCTTGGGGCGGCCGCCCACAATCGTTTCTACCGGCTTGCCCCCCTTAAACAGGATGAAGGTGGGGATGGAAACGATACCGTACTGGCCGGCAGTATTCGGGCTGTCATCAACGTCAATCTTAGCGACCTTGAGGGCAGCTCCCTTTTCAGCGGCAATCTCGTCGACGATGGGGGCCATCATCCGGCACGGCGGGCACCAGGTGGCCCAGAAATCTACCAGCACCGGGGTCTCGGACTGAAGGACTTCTTCCACGAAATCAGCATCGGTAACAACCTGCGCGTTGGACATTTGTGCTCCTTAGACTTGCTGTGCGTAGGCGGTCAAAATTAGGCCAGCTCCATCAAATACCGCTCCGCATCCAGGGCGGCGGTGCAGCCGGAACCGGCGGCGGTGATCGCCTGCCGGTAGGTATGATCCACAACGTCCCCACAGGCAAACACGCCCGCGAGATTCGTGCGGGTAGACGGTTGGTCCACAAGGATGTATCCGTCGTCGTCGAGATCCACCTGGCCCCGGACGATACCGGTACGCGGTGCGTGGCCGATAGCGATGAACATACCGGCGGCAGGGATCGTGCGCTCCTGGCCGGTCACTGTATCAGCAAGCACGACGCCCTCCAGGGTGTTCTCTCCTTCCAGGCGGGCCACGGTGCTATTCCAAGCGAACTCGATCTTCGGATCAGCCATAGCGCGTTCGGCCATAATCTTGGATGCGCGTAGCTCGTCACGCCGGTGAACGACGGTCACCTTAGAGGCAAAACGGGTGAGGAAGGTGGCCTCCTGCATGGCGGAATCTCCGCCGCCAACCACCACAATTTCCTTATCGCGGAAGAAGAAACCGTCACAGGTGGCACACCAGGAGACGCCGCGCCCGGAGAGCCGCTCCTCATCCGGGATGCCGAGCTTCTTGTATTCCGAGCCCAGCGCGAGAATAATCGCGCGCGCGCTGAAGGTTTCCTCGTCGTCATTCGTGACACTCTTGACGTCCCCAGCCAGATCAACCGCCACAATATCCTCGTAGCGAATCTCGGCACCGAACTTCTCGGCTTGTTCGCGCATCTGATCCATCAGCTCCGGGCCCTGTACGCCGGCTGGAAAACCGGGGAAGTTTTCCACCTCGGTGGTGGTCATGAGGGCACCGCCAGCGCTGATGGCTCCGGCAAAGACGACCGGTTGCAGACCCGCGCGAGCCGCATAAATCGCAGCGGTGTACCCGGCCGGGCCGGAGCCAATGATGATGACGTCATGTACGGTCATATATTCCTCACTTATTCTTTCCACCAGATGGTGGGTCTTTACTCAGGGCAACGCGGACGTGCACGAAAGTATTCCCGTCCCACTATTTCAGAGCAATCTCCGCTAATTCAATGCGGTTCTTACCATCGGATGCAGCCTTGGGTAGGGCGGTGAACCATAGCACGATCGTGTCCGTTTCAGTGGCCTCGAACGTAATTTCGGTGGTTTGCGCCATATCGGCTTCCGCGAGCATATCGCCATCGGCCGGGTTGGCAGGATCGGTACGCACCTGTACATGCCCACCGCTACCTTTAAGTGTGAGGGTCACCCCAGAAACGTTGGCGGATTCCTTCAAATGGAGCGCCAAACCGATGCCCTTCTTCATCCCGTACTGGGGATTCTTGTAGGAGCGGGAGCGCCAAATACTTTCCGGATCGTTGTCGAAGGCAAGGCCCACCAGATCCGGGTTTTCTTCACCGTCCCCCTCCGGGTCCAATACGTCAATGGACTCAATAGCCGGCGGAGCGAGAGTGGGTTCAGCGGTGGCCGGCGCGGTGGTGGGTGCTTCCGACGCCGCCGCGGAGCTAGCCGAAGCCGATGCCTGAGCGGGGGCAGGGGCGGGCACTGATTTACTAGGCAGTAGGTTGACTATTGCCAACCCGAGGGCGATGACTAACAGGATGGCGAAGACCCCGAGGATCAGTGGACTTGGGTCCACCAGACGGCGGGAGAGCGGAGTAGAGGCGTCATATTCCTCCACCTCACCGGGCAGGTTAAGGTCATGTTTGGCCGCGAAACCGTCGAGCTTGGACACCAGAGCATCGATGCGAGTGCGGGACATATCCGCCTGTTTACGGGATACTTCCCGCGCCTTCTCCGCCGCCTGTAAGGCCCGTTCGCCAGCGTGAACGGCCGCCTGGGCAGCCGCGTCAGCAGTAGCTCCGGCCCGGATCGTATCCCGGGTGCGGCGGGCAGCAGCGGCAACGGCCTCACCCCGAGCAACGAAACTTTCCCGCCGACGGCGCAGGTCCTTCTTAAAGGCTGCGGGTGTGGTAGTAGCCGGGGGAACCGGCATCTGCGAGGGAATCTCCACAACAGTGTCGAAGGACGGAGCGGTGGTGAGGTCACCTTCCGCCTGCGGCTGCCACGCCAGATGTGCGTGTGCCACGTCGGTGTCAGGGGCCGGGCTGGTGTCAGGGGCCGGGTCGGCTTCCGGGGCCGGGCGGACCGGCTCTTCCAATGCAGCGGTGTCGTCGCCCTGCTCGTGGTTAGGCGCTTCCTCGGACGCGGGGGTGGTCTCAGTGACGGGGGCTACCTCAACGGCAGGAGCTACCTCCTGCTCCACCCTGGCCCAGCGGGGCTTAAAGTCATAGACCTGCACCCCGAGTTCCTCGCAGGCAGATTCGAGGTCGGACTGATTCCACGGTGCCAACGCGGCTACCACAGCACCGGCCGAGCGGGCCTGAGCTAAACCGGCCGGAGGGGTTTGTGTGGTCAGTTCATTCCACAGGCTAATCAGTGTCTGTGCATCGGCGTTAGCCGCCTGCAAGGAGCGTTCGACCGGGTCGCCGTCGTCGGAAAACCCAACCAGGGCCCCATCAATGCCTAGGCCCGCCACGATTAGTTTGCCACCACCAGTGACGCGGATATGTTCGGGTTGGAGCGCTAAATGGTAGGTGCCACGGCGGCGGGCCACCTCCAGTAGACCGGCCACGGTGGCGACGACGGCGCGCGCCTCACCGGCATGCAATTGCTGGCAGGCCTGGCCCATGTGGGTGGCCGGGAATTGGGAACAGACAACGAAGGTGTGGCCATCTTCGGTGACGTCGGCCCGCACAATCTGGGCCAGGCGGTCGTCATTAATGAGAGAGGCACGGCGGGCTGAGTCCAGCACTTGGGCGGCGTCCTCACGATTAGCGGTGAGAAAGATGTGAACCGACTCACCCAATACTTCATCGGAGGATATCCACCAGCGGCCGGCGGTGCTAGCAGGAATATCAGCCTGCTGCTCCACCTGGTAACGCCCAGCAATGAGCTCGTCCTTGGCCACGGCAGAATCGCCCTCCATTCGCTCGTCCTTCCCCCCACCATTGTGCCCGACTTTCGCGGGTCCGCTCGAATGGGAGGGAGCTGGTGGCGGCGTTTTGTTGCCCACAGTCGGAGCGGGCGTCTCAGAACCTGAGCCGAAGCGGCCCCCCGATACTCGCCGCAGCACCGTGCTAAGCAGGCGCAGAACTTGGCGCAGCAAGAAATCCGCGGCCTCCACGCGCAGCAGGCGGCATAGGCCAAAGTAGATCAGCGCCATCACTGTGCCGAGCCCGGCGGTCAGTAGCACTGACGTGACGAAAGCGGCCCCGGGACGCTGGCCGGAGGGAAGCCCGATCCACCACAGCAGCGCCACCGCCACGGCCCCAGCCGCCCCACCGGCCAGCGCCAAGCGCAGGAACGTGGACGCCACCAGGCGGTGATTAAGTGCCGGCAGCTGCCGGGCCAACAGAACATATCCGAGGAGCGCACCGATACCTTGGGATACCGCGATCGACGCCGCTGCCACCGGCACCCACCACTGCGGCGGGGCGAGCCACCAACCCAGCAGTGACACTACGACCTGGCCGACAGCCATGGGGATCTGGATAAAGAATTGAGTGCGGGCGTCCTCATAAGCAAAGAACGCCCGCTGCACGAGCGACCACATCCCCTGCATCGGAATCCCCAGGGCCAGGGGCGTGAGCACCATAGCTACATTGAGTGCTTCCACCGAGGTTACTGACGGCAGAACCACGTGAGATACCGGGATCGCGAGCACTGCCAAGGTGGCGGCCGCGAAGATAGTGACCACCCCGACCACACCGAGACCGGTAGAGAAGTCCGCCGCCACGCCGCGGTGATTCCCAGCCGCCGCCTTATCGCTCATCCGCGGGAAAAGCGCGGTAATGAGGGAGGTGGTGAACAGCGACTGCGGCAGCATATAAATGAGGAAGGCGTTGTTATACGTCTGATTAGCGGGAAGCACCATATCGGTGGTGGCTGCCACCCCGTTCGCGGCCGCGGCCACATTCGTGACCATGAGGAAACCGATCTGCGCCACCGCCAAACCAGCAAAAGACCACAGCGCCATGCGGCTGGCCCCGCCGAGCCCCTGCACCCCGAGCCGCCAGCGGAAACGGAAACCGGTGGCGCGCAAAGCAACCGCACAGGCAAGGGCCTGCACCGCCACACCCAGCGTTGCGGTACCAGCAAGGAGAGCAATCCGCCCGGCCGTCCAGTCAGCCGGGTTGGCCCCAGAACCGTCCCGGGCAAAACCGAAAATCCACAGATACGCGATGAGACCGGCAATCGCCACCACATTATTGACCACCGGTGCCCACATATAGGGGCCAAACGACTCCTTGGCGTTCAGCACTTGACCGAGCAGGGTATAAATCCCGTAAAAGAAAATCTGCGGCACGCACCACAGGGCGAAGGCCACGGCCAGATTGAACCAGCGCGGGTCCATTTGGGAGGCGTAGAGGGTGACGAGGAGGGAGGAGGCCGCCGTCGCCACCACCGTCAGTACGAACAGCCCGATTCCGGCGACGGTGAGCAGCCGATTAACGTATTCATCGCCGTCTTTACGCCGTAGCGCCCGCACTACCTGCGGAACGAGCACTGCGTTGAGTACCCCGCCGGCAAGCAGGTTGTAGATAATATTTGGCAGCGTATTCGCCACCGCGAACGGATCGGCTTGGCCGGCGGTCGCGCCAATGGCGGCCACCAAAAGGGCATTTCGAACCAGGCCGAGGATACGCGAGACGAGCGTGCCGGAGAACATGATCGCCGACGAGCCTGCCAGTCCCCGCTTACCGCTCATTCGTCTCCTCACCTAACAGTGTTGTCGGCCCCGCGGGCAGCCCCACCCCCTGCTTCAGACTGATGCGGCCCCGCCGTTCCATCCCCGCCCGGCGATGGCGCCGCACCGTGCGGATAATACCGCCGACAGTCAATAACGCCAGCACCCCACCCGCAACAGCCGTTCCGGTGGATTCCCAGTCCGCCCGCACGCGCACGCCAAAAGGCTCCGAAGACGTCACCTCCGCGCCGTCGGACCCCATCACCCGCACCCGCACCCGCAGATCACCCGAACCCACTGCATTAACCGGGATCGAAACGGTGGTGCGCTGCTGGGCGGGCAAAGTGACGTGCACCGGGCCGCGGGTTTGCAAACGCGGGTCGGCAGCCACAAAATCCACGCTCACATCAACGTCCTGCGGGAGGGAATTCTCGACCGCGATCGGGATATCTGGTTGACCAGAAATAAGGAGCAGTGACGACGGCGGCGTCACTCGTACCGCATGTGCGAGTGCTTCGCTGCGCTCGCGGACCTGCCCCAACACCTGATTGCGCACCTGCGGGGCAGAGGCCAACACCGAAGACCGAGCCCGCTGCGCGATAATGCTGAGATCACCGACGACGGCGTTCGGATCCGCGGTGAGGTGGCTGATCCGGGCGGCCGGAGTGAGGGCTTCACGCACCTGGGTACCCAAGGCCGAATTCACGTTCGCAGCCGGGCTCACCTGCCAGCGTGCCGCCTTCTTCGGGAGGGTGGCGGAGGCTGAATCGTCCAGGGGGAGCGCCTGCGCGGATACCAGCGGCGCAGTCCGCAATGCCTCGATTTTCTCGGCCAGCGCACTGGCTGCCGGATCGGCCCCCCGATCCACTGCCGCGACCAGCACCCGCTTGTCATTGGGGAGCTCACGCACAGCTGCCGCGAGGTGGGCCAGGAGCGCCTGCCGGTGGGTTACCGGATCAGCGGTGGCGTTCAAGTGCTTCGTCAATACAGAATCCACGACGACGACGCTGCTCTCACCCAGTCGGGTGAGCGCGGAGGGCGTATAAAACACGTCGTCCGATTTAGTTGCCGCTGTATCAGTGATGACGGCGACGCTGCCGGGTGGCTGATAGTCGTGAACGGCCTCCGTGAACTCCTGCGGCCACCATATCAACGGTATTTTCTGCTCGACCGGCAAACTCTCGGTGAGATACGTGCGTCCCGCGTCGGTGGCGGTCAGTGCTGTGATGTCCGGATCCCCGGTGGGAAAGGTGGCGTGCGGAGCGGAGGCAAGGTCGGTGTTAATGAGCGGGTCAGTGATGAGGGTGACGCCGGGGCCGGCCAGATCTGCCAGTGCCCGCATCCGCTTACTTTCGTTGACCTCCTGCGGGGCGGAGGCAATCTCACTGGAGGACGCAGTGAGCGGTAGAAGGATATTCAGTCCGATAGGCGGGAAATTTGTCTCCGGCCAGACGACGACGAAACTCCGGGCAACCGCTTCAAGATGGCCCCCGCCGGCACCGTCGTCGCTGCTGGCGCCGGGGGTGGGAGTCGGGGGAGGGGTAGCGCTATCGTCGGTCTGTTCTCCGGGTTCTTGGGCCGGAACAATATGGACCAGGAGCCCGCGCGGCCCGCGGCCCATCCGAGGCCACGACTCCTGCGGGATGGTGAGAGTTGCCAGGCGCGTCTGGCCCGGTGGGATCGCGGGAATCGACTGCGAATGTAACGGGATGGTAGAGGTGTGGTCGTGGGAATCGAGCCATTCTTCTACCCGCTCCCGGGTGGGTGGGGTGCGGTTTTGTAGTCGCACCTCGGCGATAAGGTCGCCGAGGTTCTGGTCGGTGTGATTGCTGACCTCCACCTGCAGGGTCATCTCGGTCGGGCCGGTCATAACCGCGGGAGTTTGGCCGGTAATAACGATGCTCAGACCGGTCGCGGTGGCGTCGTCGTCGGTGGGATCAGCGGAGGCTGACACGCCTGCCCAACCCCCCGTAATGAGCAGAAAAACCCACAGTAGGAGGAGGTAACGCACGCGAGCGAGCCGCCTCATGCGCGCCCGACCAACACATCCCGCGCCATGGATACCACCCGGCGCTCATTCGGGTAGGCCAGGCGAGTGGCCGCTTCCTCCAGGGTCAGCCAAGCGACATCCTCGGCTTCTTGATCGGGGTCATTATCCACTGTGAGATATCCACCAATCGCTTCCAGCAGAAAATGGTGGACGACCTTGTGAACCCGGCGGTCATCCCCGGCAAACCAGTAGTCAATCGTAGCGAGGTGGCGCAGTACCCGGCTCTCAATGCCGGTCTCCTCATAGATCTCGCGCACTGCGGCCTCGGGGGCGGTTTCTTTCCCCTCTAGGTGCCCCTTCGGCAGGCACCACTCCAGACGGCCGGCCCGGTTGCGGCGGGCAATAACTGCCAAATATGCGCGCCCGTCCATGACGTCAATGGTGACGCCTCCAGCGGAGGTTTCATCCACCGTGGGCAGAATCCTGCGCACATGGTGGGAGCGCCGGCGGGGTGGGGATGGCACCCGGCGGCGTGCTGGAGGAACGGTGGACATAACCTTCAGCTTAGTCAAGCAATCGAGTAAACGGGGATCGACGATGCGGCCGGGCGTGTAGACATGAGAATCTAGAGGGGTGACTTCCGCATCTGAACGCCGCCAGCGGTCTGCTTCCGCCGCCACGCCAGCGGGCCAGGCCGCCAAGATACCAAATCAGCCTACTGCCGCGCACATGAATGATGCTGACGACGTTAACCAACCGCTCGGCCCGCCCCCTGCGGTCCCCACCGACGCGCAGGGGCAACTGAGCCCGGCCCAGCTGGAACGGATCGGCCTCTTCCAAGCCCAGTCGCTGCCTGCGCAGGTACGTGAACTGGGGGAGGTGTTCGCCGCGCAGGGGCACGAATTAGCGCTCGTTGGCGGGCCAGTGCGGGACCTCTTCCTCGCCCGACCCATTCACGACCTCGACTTCACCACCTCGGCGCGCCCGGAAGAAACCGAGGCCATTTTGAATACGTGGGCGGATGCAGTGTGGGATATCGGCCGGGACTTCGGCACGATTGGGGCGCGGCGCGGCGACGTCGTCGTGGAAATCACCACCTACCGTACCGACGCCTACGATCCGCACTCACGCAAACCCCTCGTCAAGTATGGGGACACCCTCGCTGGGGACCTTACCCGCCGCGATTTCACCGTGAATGCGATGGCATTGCGGCTGCCCGATATGGAATTCGTGGACCCCTGCGGCGGGTTGGAAGACCTCGCCCAAATGCGGCTGCGCACCCCCATCGAGGCCGAACGGTCTTTCGATGACGACCCCCTGCGCATCCTGCGCGCTGCCCGCTTTACCGCCCAACTGGGTTTCACGGTCGACGACGCCGCCCGCGCAGCCATGACCGCGCTCGCCGATAGGCTGGAGATCGTCTCCCCGGAACGGATTCAGGCCGAACTAGTGCGTCTGATGACTGCGGATTGGCCGCGATTGGGCCTACAAATAATGGTCGAAACCGGGGTGGCAGATCGGGTACTGCCGGAACTGGCCGGGTTGCGCACCACGCAGGACGAGCACCGGCGGCATAAGGACGTCTACGAGCACACGCTCACGGTGCTCGACCAGGCAATCGCCTTGGAGACCGGGCCCGACGGAGCCGTACCACGCCCCGACTTTGTACTGCGATTTGCCGCGATTATGCACGATGTGGGTAAGCCCGCCACTCGCCGTTTTGAACCCGGCGGAACCGTAACCTTTCACCACCACGAGGTGGTGGGCGCGAAAATGACGCGGAAGCGAATGCGGGCGCTGCGCTTCGATAAAGCCACCACTAAGGATGTGACGCGGCTGGTGGAGTTGCATCTGCGTTTCCACGGTTACGGGGAGCAGGCGTGGACGGATTCGGCGGTCCGCCGGTATGTGACCGACGCTGGGCCGTTGCTGGAACGACTACACCGCCTCACCCGCGCGGACTGCACCACCCGCAACCGCCGCAAAGCCCAGCGACTAGCGAACGCCTACACCGACTTGGAGCGGCGGATCGCGAAACTGCAAAAACAAGAAGAATTAGACGCCATCCGCCCCGACCTGGACGGCACCGAAATCATGGCGATTCTCGGTTTGCAGCCCGGCCGTGAAGTGGGGCAGGCCTATAAGTTCCTGCTGGCCGCACGGATGGAAGAAGGCCCGCTCGGTAAGGAGGAGGCCGAACGCCGCCTGCGCCAGTGGTGGCAGGAACGAGGGGAGCAGTAACCGGCATGACGCTGATCCGGCAGCTGCGGGTTCTGCTGGAGCACGCCCGCTTCCGCAAGCTGCTCGGGGTGCGCCTGCTCAGCCAAACCGGGGACGGCCTGTTCCAAGCGGGGCTCGCCAGCCTGTTCTTCTTTTCCCCCGAACGGCTCGCCACCGCCACCGACGTGGCCCTCGCCTTCACCGTGCTGTTAGTGCCGTTCACGGTGGTGGGGCCATTCGCGGGGCCCCTGTTGGACCGGTGGCGGCGCCGGCAGGTACTCGTGTGGGCCAATACGTTGCGGGCCTGCCTAGCCGTGGTGGCCGGGATCGCGATGATGACGACGCCGGTGGGCCTGCCGGTCTATGTTCTCGCACTGGTGACGCTGGGAGTGAACCGGTTCTTACTGTCTGCCCTCTCGGCGGGCATGCCCTGTGTGGTGCCACGCCAGCTGTTACTTATGGCCAACTCGGTCACTCCCTCCCTGGGAGCGGTAGCTGCCGGGTGCGGCGCCGTCATCGGGGTGGTGCTCGGGTTAGTGCTCCCCACCGGGCCGATCCGCGACGGTGGGCTACTGTTTAGCGCCGCCACCGTATTCTTAGCGGCCGCACTGGCGGCGCGACGCTTCCGTCCCGCCGACCTCGGGCCGGAACACGGTGAGGCGGAGGCCGCTGCTGCGGGCAGTATTGTGCGCGCGGTCCTGGCTGATTTAGGTGCCGCCATCCGCTACCTGCTGGCCCGCCGCACCCCCGCCGCAGCGCTTGCGGTGATGGCCGCCCACCGGTTCCTGTACGGTGTGAACTTCCTCGTCCTAATTTTGGCGTCTCGCAATCTCCTCAACGATCCCGCCGACCCCGTGGCAGGCCTCGCACTCTTCGGATTCCTCACCGGTATTTCTTTTGCCGGGTTTGGCCTCGCTATCGTTGCCACCCCGATCGTGCATCAGTGCATCCGGCCGCGCCAGTGGATTATCATCTGCCTACTGCTCACCCTCCTCAGCCAGATACTCGCGGCGATTGCTCCGCGGGTAGAGATACTGGCCGGGGTGTCCCTCCTGGTGGGGTTTGCCGTCCAAGGAGCGAAAATCGCCGTCGACACGATCGTTCACCGCGATACCGCGGACCGTTTCCGGGGGCGAGCCTTCGCTCTATACGACGTCATGTTTAATGCGGCCTTCGTGGGGGCGGCCGCGCTCGCAGCTACCGGGTTACCCGATACCGGATGGTCGCGCACAGTATTTCTCAGCTTGGCTGCCTATGCTGGCCTGCTGGCCTTGGCCTACCGCGCCAGCGCCCGCACCCCTGTGGAGGTCAGCTAACTCCTAGCTGCAGGAACTACCATGCGGCAGCTGGGCGCGGCATACTATGGGGCAGACGTGGAAAGGAATCGGTGTGAGTAACGACGATAAGCCACCGCTAACCCGGCGGCAGATGCGGGAACGGAACCAAGCGCCGCAACGCCGCTCCCTGCGACAGTCCGTCCCACCACCGCCTGCGCCACCAGCTCGCAGTGCTAAGGCGGCCAATCGCAGTGCCAAAGGAAACCCGCCAGGTAAGGCGGGTAAAGTGGACCGTCGTCGTCGCTATCCTCGCCCGGGTAAGGGCCCGATCATGCGCTGGCTCCCGAGCTGGAAATTCGTGCTCGGCCTCTTTGTAAGCGCAATAATCCTGGCGATTGGCCTTTTTGCGCTCGCGTACAGCCTGGTAAAGGTACCTAAACCCGGTGACTTTGCGCAGGCACAGACCAGTACGGTGTATTTTGCCGACGCCGCTACCTCGCTCGGCACATATTCGGAATTCGACCGTAAATCCATTAAGTTAGCTGATCTTCCGCCGCATGTGGCCCACGCCGTCGTGGCCTCTGAGGACCGCCGTTTTTACACGAATCCGGGGATCGATATTAAAGGTATCGCGCGGGCGATGTGGAATAACGTGCGTGGTAAACCATTACAGGGTGCTTCGACTCTGACGCAGCAATATGTGGAGCGCTACTACACCGGTACCACCAAGAATCTGGTGGGTAAGGCGAAGGAAGCGATCCTGGCGCTGAAGATTGACCGGCAACAGTCGAAAGATCAGATTCTCGAAAACTACCTCAACACGATCTACTTTGGCCGGGGTGCCTACGGGATCGAAGTGGCGGCAAAGAACTACTTCGGTAAGAGTGCCTCAGAACTTTCTATTTCCGAGTCAGCGATGCTGGCCGGCCTCATTCCGGCTCCCTCGAAGTGGGATCCTGCGGTCATGCCGGAGCGGGCCCAAGAACGGTGGGCGCGCGTACTCGATCTGATGGTTACCGACGGGTGGATTACCGCAGAAGAACGCGCCGCTCAGACCTTCCCGGAGACGATCGAATACCAGCCGAAGAACGCCCTGAAAGGCCCGCGCGGCTACATCGTGGATATGGTGCGTGCCGAGGTGATTGATAAGGCCGGGATCAGCGAAGATGAGCTAAGCCGGGCCGGGCTCACCATCGTGACCACGATCCCGGAAGAACGGCAGGCGGCCGCAGAGAAGGCTGTGGAGGAACTGCCTGCCGACCGGCCAGAGAATAACCGGGTGGGTTTGGCATCTATGGACCCGCGCACCGGCGCGATTCAGGCGATCTACGCCGGGCCCGATTTCGTGGCCCAGCCACGCAACGCCGTTACCCAGGACCGCGCCCAAGCCGGCTCCACCTTCAAAGTGTGGGCCCTCATCGCGAGCCTGGAAAACGGGGGATCTCTCTACGATTCCTTTGACTCCTACACCAATATGGAGGTACCTGGTTTCGATAAGCCGGTACGCAACTATGATTCGCGCGATCGCGGCCATATCAATATGGTGCGTGCCACCCAGGATTCGGTGAATACCCCCTATGCCCAGTTGAACGTGAAAGTAGGGCCGGATAAGACTATGCAGGCGGCAGTGAGGGCCGGGATCCCGGAAGATACGCCCGGCCTGCAACCCGTGCCCGCCAACGTGTTGGGCCCGGCGTCGCTGCGCCCGTACGACCAGTTGCGCGCCTACGGCACGATTGCCTCCGGCGGCGTGAAACACGAACCTCACCTCGTGGCGGAAATTAAGGACGCTGACGGTCGTACCATCTACCGGGCTGACGATAAGGGTGAGGAGATTTTCAAACCCGAGGTCGTAGCCGACACCACCTTCGCCCTGCAACGGGTGACGAAGGCCGGAACTGCCCACTATGTGGGGGAGAAGCTGGGCCGGCCAGCCGCTGGTAAGACCGGTTCTTCCAATGACTACAAGTCCGCCTGGTTTGCTGGTTTCACCCCGCAGCTCGTCACTGTGGTGGACATGTATCAGGTCGGTGCCAATGGAGAGGAAGAAGAGCTGACGCCCTTTGGTGGCGTGAAACCTATTGCGGGTGGAACCTTCCCCACTCGCGTATGGACCTCCTATATGAGGGCGGCTCTGGAGGGTGAAGAAGTGCTTCCCTTCCCCGAGCCGACCGTGAAGAAGCCGATCCAGCAGCCAGCCCCTGCGCCGTCACACACCCAGGAAGAGACGACGCCGCCGGCGGAGCCGGACCCTGCGCCGTCGGAAACTTCCCCGGCACCGGAAATCACGCCGGCACCGCAACCCACGGATGGCAAGATCACGCCGCCGCCGCGCGGGCCTCATCCGGGCCAACCGACGATCCCACCGCCACGCGATAAACCGAAGGACGAGGCGGATGCGGCGCCCTGGTTCGACTGGTTCGCGGTGAGCTAAAAGCTGCTGGAAACTCGCGCATAATCCTGGGTCAGCTGGAGGGACGAGCTGCCCCACGTAAACGTGGGACAGCCCATGACCACAGCCCCTGGCATGGATGCCCCCAGTGCTTTAGGATGGACGCTAGTGCCATGTGGCACTGACGCATAAACCCTCCTGTCACGGAAAGACCGTGACCGACATAGACCACAGGAGGTGGGGTATTCGAATGCGTACCTATGAACTCATGATCATCCTCGATCCTGAGGTGGACGAGCGCTCCGTCCAGACCACCCTGGACAAGTTCCTCCAGATCATCACCAAAGACGGCGGGACCGTTGAGGTGGATATTTGGGGCAAGCGCCGCCTGGCTTACGACATCAAGAAGCGTTCCGAAGGCATCTACGCCGTGGTGACGATGAACACCACTCCGGAAAACGCTAAGGAGCTCGACCGCGTGCTCGGCCTGTCTGAGGCCGTTATGCGCACCAAGCTCATCCGCCCGGACGCTCACTGAGTCCGGAACCCACGGTTCTAGAAGGAAGCAACCATGGCAGGCGAAACCGTCATCACCGTTATCGGCAACCTCATTGCCGATCCGGAACTCAAGTTCACCAATAGTGGGGCGCCGGTCGCGAATTTCACCGTGGCCTCCACCCCGCGTACCTTCGACCGGGACACCCGCGAATGGAAGGACGGGGATACCCTCTTCCTGCGCTGCTCGGTATGGCGTGAATACGCCGAGAACGTGGCCGAATCCCTCTCCAAAGGCATGCGCGTGATCGTGCAGGGCCGTCTGGTGCAGCGGAACTTCGAGAACCAGCAGGGCGAGCGGCGCAGCGTCATCGAACTGCAGGTTGAAGAAATCGGCCCCGCATTGCGTTTCGCAACCGCGAAGGTGCAGCGTTCGCAGTCACGCGGCGGTGGGAACTTTGGCGGCGGCTACAACCAGGGCGGCCAGCAGGGCGGCTTCGGTGGTGGCGGCTATGGCGGCAACCAGGGCGGTTTCAACTCCGCTCCTGCCGGCGGCGGCCAGCAAGACCCGTGGGAGACCAGCGGTGGGGCAACCTTCGACCAGGATCCGCCATTCTAAGCGGCCTCTGGTAAGCCCACACCCGGTATAAGCCACCCAACTTTTGATTCGAGGAGACATTAATTATGGCGAAGCCGCATCTTCGCAAGCCCAAGAAGAAGACGATCCCGCAGAAGTCCGTCAAGATTGGCGAGATCGACTACAAAGACACCGCGCAGCTGCGCAAGTTCATCTCTGACCGCGGCAAGATCCGCGCCCGCCGCGTGACCGGCGCTTCCGTGCAGGAACAGCGCCAGATCGCTAAGGCCGTGAAGAATGCCCGCGAGATGGCTCTGCTGCCGTACACCAGCTCTAACCGCTAATCCGAGAGGGAGGAATCTGAAGTGAAGCTCATTCTCACCCATGAGGTCTCCAACCTCGGTGCCGCTGGCGACGTAGTAGAGGTTAAGGACGGCTACGGCCGTAACTTCCTGCTACCGCGTGGGCTGGCCACCCCGTGGACCAAGGGCGCTCAGCGCCAGATTGACCAGATGCGTGCGGCCCGCAAGGCTCGTGAGATCGCCTCCGTTGAGGATGCGCGCGCTCTGCGTGATGCCCTGCAGTCCGATCCGATCGTGATCGAGCAGCGGGCGGGCGAGTCCGGCCGCCTGTTCGGTGCGGTGTCCTCCAAGGACGTCGCTGAGGCGGTTCAGGAGCAGAAGGGCAAGTCGATTGACCGCCGCACCGTGCAGTTCACCCAGCCGATCAAGTCGGTGGGTGACTACAAGGTGACCATCAAACTACACCCGGAGGTGCAGGCCGTCGTGACCTTGGCAGTGAAGGCTGCTAAGTAAATTCGACGACGTCGTAACGGCCGGCTGGAGTAAACCTCCAGCCGGCCGTTTCGCGTGTGCGGGCAAGGCTCGTCTGTTTCGTGCGATGGCACATAACTGCCCGTGCACGCATCTGCCATCGTATGGTCGAAGTGAAGATCCAGTGCAGCGAAGGAGAACCGATGTTCGACCAGGCTATTGCATCCGATGGCAGTATGAACGGCCGCCCCTACACCTCCGTGTGGAATGACCTCGCCGAGGTCGAGTTCTCGCAGGGGTACCTTCAGGCCGGCCCCTACCGCACCCGCTACCTCCACGCCGGCAGCAACGATAAGCCGCTGCTGCTCATGCTGCACGGAGTGACCGGCCATGCCGAAGCCTACGCCCGTAACCTGCAGGCCCACGCCGAACACTTCAACGTGTACGCCATCGACTTCATCGGGCACGGCTACTCCTCCAAGCCGGAACACCCGCTAGAAATCAAACACTACGTGGACCAGGTCATCCAGGTGATGGATACCCTTGGCTACGATAAAGCGCACCTGTCCGGTGAATCCCTGGGCGGCTGGACTACCGCCCGCCTGGCCGAACAACACCCCGATCGAGTGGGCCGGATCGTCTTGAACACCATGGGTGGCACTATGGCCAACCCGAAGGTGATGGAGCGGCTGTACACACTCTCCATGGAGGCTGCGAAGGATCCCTCATGGGAGCGCGTGAAAGCCCGCCTGGAATGGCTCATGGCGGACCCAACCATGGTCACCCCGGACCTCATCCGCACCCGCCAGCGTATCTTCGAACAGCCGGACTGGCCGATGGCGTGCGAGATGAATATGGCCCTGCAGGATCTGGAAACCCGCAAGCGCAATATGCTCTCTGACGACGACCTGCGCGCCATCCAGGCCCCCGCGCTCGTCCTGTGGACCACCAAGGATCCCTCCGGCCCGGTCGATGAAGGCCGCCGGATTGCTGATCTCATCCCGAACGGTCGCCTGGCCGTAATGGAAAACTGCGGGCACTGGCCGCAGTACGAAGACACCGAAACCTTCAACCGCATCCACCTGGACTTCCTGTTGGGCCAGGACTAGTAGAGCGCCGTCGTCGACGTCGGAGAGGAAACCCCATGAATTTCGCAACCGTTACGATGTCCCACTCGCCCCTGCTCGAACATGCCAACCCTCCCCAGGAGGTGGCTGATGCGGTGCAGGAAAGTTTCGCGGCTGCTCGCGCTTTCGCACAAGACTTCGCCCCGGACCTGATCGTGAACTTCGGGCCGGACCACTACAACGGCTTCTTCTATGACCTCATGCCGCCGTTCTGCATCGGGCTTGCGGCCGTGGGAACCGGAGATTACAACTCCTTTGACGGCGAGCTCTGCGTCGACGACGCCCTCAGCCTCGACCTCGCCCAGTACGTGATCGACCAGGATATGGATGTGGCGATTTCTCGTCGCATGGAGGTTGATCACGGGGCCGTCCAGCCGATGGAAATCCTCTTCGGTAAGGACCTGTCCAATCGCGCATGTGTGCCGGTATTCATCAACGGGCTGGCTAAGCCGTTTACCAAGATGCACCGCGTGCGCGCCCTCGGCGAGGCAATCGGTGGATACTTCCGCACCTGGGCAAAAGAGAACAATAAGCGCGTCATGTTCATCGGGTCGGGTGGGCTCTCACACGAGCCGCCGGTCCCGCAGTGGGCCACCGCCACCGAGGAGCAGCGTAAGTTCCTCCTCGCCGGCCGCCACCCCACCCCGGAGGCGCGCGCCGCCCGCGAGGCCAACACGATTGCGGTGGCGAAGGCTTTTGCTGCCGGGGAAGCCGATATTCACGACCTCAACCCGGAATGGGATGCGGCCTTCATGGATATTTGCCGCTCCGGTGAACTAGAACGTTTCGATGCCCTCAAGGCTGAGGAGATGGCCGAAGAAGCCGGGCGTTCCTCCCACGAGGTGCGCACCTGGGTGGCCGCCTACTCGGCCATGCGGGCCGCCGCCGGTAGCTACGAGACCACCTTCGAGTTCTACCGCCCGATCCGCGAGTACATCGCTGGATTCGGGATTATGACCGCGAAGGAGGCCTAGGGGTATGGGGATTCACGACGACGTCGCCGGCTCCGCCGGCGCGGACCACGTGGGCAGTGACAACACCAAGGCCAGCGCAGACCGCGCGGGCTTGCTCCAGCAGGCAGCAGACGGGTTGCTCGGTGTCTACACCAGTCAAGAACCGGTCGCACCGGTGCGGGACACCGTGCCCGGCCTGACCCTGACCGAGGCCTACCGTATCCAGCAGTTGCAAGAGGAGGCGTTTACCCGCCAGGGCAAAACCGTCGTCGGGCGGAAAGTGGGCCTGACCTCGGTGGCCATGCAGCGCCAACTCGGGGTGGATTCCCCGGATTTCGGGTTCTTCACGGCCGACGTTTTCTACGGCGACCAGGCCCGCATCCCGGTGGCCGAGCTCAATGCCCCCAAGGTGGAGCCGGAGTTCGCCTTCCGACTGGGCCGCGATTTGAGCGGCGATGTGTCCGTGGAGGAAGCGGCCGCGGCAATCGAGTCGGTGCACGCGGCGATTGAGATTATCGATTCGCGCATCCGTGACTGGGATATCACCCTGGTCGATACGGTGGCCGATAATGCCTCCTGCGCGGCCGTCGCCGTGAATGAGACGCCGCTTGAGATCGCGCTCGATAGCCTCGTTTCCGCTGAATGCGCGCTGGTGATCGACGGCGAGAAGGTCGGCCAGGGCGTGGGTAGCGACGTCATGGGTGACCCCGTGGCACCCCTGGCGTGGCTGGCGAAAACCCTCGGTGAACAGGGCGTCACACTGCGGGCGGGCGACTGGATTTTACCGGGCTCTTTCTGCGCCGCGCAGCCTGTGGTGGCCGGTTCTCAAGCCACCGCAGATTTCGGCGAGCTCGGCAGCGTAACAATCACTTTTGTGGGGCCCGATGAGGGCGGAGGGAACACTGATGGCTAAGAAATACACCGCCGCGATTGTGGGGCCGGGCAATATCGGCACCGACCTCATGTTCAAGCTCATGCGGAACTCGGAGATGATCGAGCCGGTATATATGGTCGGTGTTAAGGAGTCCGAGGGGCTCAAACGCGCCAAGAAACTCGGTTTGGAAACGAGCGCGGACGGCGTGGACTGGCTGCTGACACAGTACGATCTGCCCGATTTCGTATTCGAAGCGACCTCCGCGAAAGCCCACCTGGCCAATGCGCCCCTCTACCGGGAAGCGGGGATTCGTGCGATCGACCTGACCCCGGCAGCGATCGGCCCGTACTGTTGCCCGCCGGTGAACCTGGACTCCCTGGAAGACGTTATGAACGTCAATATGATCACGTGTGGTGGGCAGGCGACCACGCCGATCGTGTCGGCTGTCTCGTCTGTGGTGCCGGTGGAGTATGCGGAGATTGTGGCGTCGATTGCGTCGAAGTCGGCCGGGCCGGGTACGCGCGCGAATATCGACGAGTTCACGGAGACGACGTCGGCGGCGCTGCGTGTGGTGGGCGGGGCGAAACGCTCCAAGGCGATCATCATTTTGAATCCGGTGGAACCGCCGATGCTCATGCGTAATACCGTGTTCTGTTCGCTGCCGCCGGAGGCCGCCGAGCCGGGCGAGCTGCAAGATCGCGTGAACGAGTCGATTACGGCAATGGTGGAGCGGGTGAAGGAATACGTGCCCGGGTATCGCCTCACCGCCGACCCGCAGTTCGATGCGGCACGGCCGGACTGGAACGGTTGGGGCCGCGTAACGGCGCTGATTGAGGTGAAGGGCGCGGCGAACTTCCTCCCCGAATATGCCGGGAACCTGGACATTATCACCGCGGCTGCCGCCCGCACCGGGGACATGCTCGTGGAACGTATGACTGCGGCTGAGAAGGGAGCCTGAGATGGCTAAGACGATTCGACTGACAGACACCACGTTGCGCGATGGCTCCCACGCGATGCGGCACCGCTTCACCGAGGAGCAGGTCCGTAAAGTGGTGCGGGCCCTCGACGACGCCGCCATGCCGGTTATTGAGGTAACCCACGGGGACGGCCTGGCCGGTTCATCTTTTAACTACGGGTTCTCCGCGGTTGACGAGATGGTCCTGATCCAGGCAGCTGCTGAGGAAGCCAAGAACGCGAAGATCGCGGCCCTCATGCTGCCGGGCCTGGGCACGATTAAGGAGATGCGGGAAGCTCACCTGCGCGGCGCTTCAGTCGTGCGGATCGCCACCCACTGCACCGAAGCGGATGTGTCAATTGAGCATTTCCATGCGGCCCGCGAGCTGGGCATGGAGACGGTCGGGTTCCTTATGCTCGCCCACCGGATCGGGCCGAGTGAGCTGGCGGCACAGGCCCGGATTATGGCCGACGCCGGATGCCAATGCGTGTACGTCGTGGATTCCTCCGGGCACATGATTATGGGTGAAGCCGGGGACCGGGTTGACGCCGTCGTCCAGGAACTCCAAGGCGACGCCGAAGTGGGCTTCCACGGCCACCAAAACCTCTCGATGGGGGTAACGAACTCGGTATTCGCGGTGCGTGCCGGTGCCAGCCAGATCGACGGCACCCTGCGCGGGCTCGGGGCCGGGGCGGGTAACTCCCCGACCGAAGTGCTCGCCGCAGTTTTTGAACGGCTCGACATTGAGACCGGTGTGGACGCGAACGGGCTCATGTATGCGGCTGAGGAAGTACTGCGCCCGATGATTGAGCGGATGCCGATCATGGACCGCGCCTCGATTATTCAGGGCAAAGTTGGTGTCTACAACTCCTTCCTCTTCCACGCCGAGCGGGCCGCCGAACGCTACGGCGTGGCCGCGCACGACATTCTGCAGGAGGTTGGCCGCCGCGGCTACGTGGGCGGCCAGGAGGACATGATTATCGACGTCGCCGTCTGGTTGCAGGGGCAGTCGCGATGACGGAGGTTGACGGGGCCGCGGGAGCTGGGGTTTCCACGGCCACGGCGCGAGCTGGGGTTTCCGCGGCCACTCCCGAGACTGGGGCGGGAGCCTATGCCCCCGGGACGGCCGTGGTGACGGGCGGTGCGTCTCCGCGCGGGATCGGGTTTGCCGTGGCAGCAGAGTTAGCGCGGGCCGGGCATCCGATTGTGCTGCTCGATGTGAATGCGGACGTCCAGGCGCGCGCGGCGGAACTCGCGGAACGCTACGGTGTGCGCGCCCTCGGTATTGCCGCCGACCTGACCGAGGAGACGGCGGTGCGTGAGGCCCTGGGGGCAGTGGACGAGTTCGCTGCCGAGGCCGGGCCGGTGCAGGTGCTGGTGAATAACGCCGGCATCGCCTCGCCCACCCGGATCGGCGAGATCACACTGGAGCAGTGGCGGCAAATTTTCGACATTAACCTCACCGGCATGTTCCTGCTGACCCAGGCGCTGGGTGGCGGGATGGCTGAGCGCGGCTACGGCCGGATCGTGAATATGTCGTCGGTGTCCGCGCAGCAGGGTGGTGGCGATTTTGCCGGCGCCCACTACGCGGCCAGCAAGGCTGCCGTCATCGGTTTCACCAAGGCGGTCGCGCGCGAGTTGGCCCCGCACGGGGTGGCAGTTAACGCCGTCGCACCCGGGCTGATCGACACGGATATTACCGCCTCGGCGCTGCGTGAGGCCGAGGATCGCGGTGACACCCGTATGACTGCACGTATCCCCGCCCGCAGGGCGGGCACCCCCGATGACGTCGCCAGCGCGGTCGCCTACCTGTGCACGCCGCAGGCAGGCTACGTAACCGGGCAGCTGGTTGCGGTCAACGGCGGCCTATACGTGTGAGGGGCGCGGCGAGCCGGTAGGCTGCGTTTATGAGCGAACGCCTGAATACTCCCGCTGAATATGTTGAATCCGCCGGTTCGCCCGAGCCATCTGATTCTGCTGCTTCCCGACGTCCGGTCGCTTTGATTACCGGCGCTTCCCGCGGTATCGGCTTGGCCATTGCGCGCCGTCTGGCTGCCGACTATGACCTGATCCTGGGAGCTTCCCGGGAGGAGTCGCTCGCGAGCGTGCTCCCGCAGTTCCCGGGCGCGCGTGTGTTCGTCGCGGAACTATCAGATCCGACGGCGATCCGCGCCGCCGTCGAGAGCCTCGAATTGGAGCGGTTGGATCTGCTTGTCCACAGCGCGGGAGTGGCGGATTCGCAGACCCTCGCGGACGGCGGCTGGGACGCGTGGCTGCCCGTATTCCAGGTGAATGTTTTTGCGGTCGCCGAGCTGACGCATCTGCTGTTGCCGGCCCTGCGGGCCGCGGGCGGTCAGGTGGTGGCGATCAATTCCGGGTCCGGCTATCGCAGCGGGCCGGGCGGTGGTGTGTATTCCGCGAGTAAATTCGCGTTGCGCGCGCTCACCGATGCGCTGCGCGAGGATGAACGCGGGCAGGTGCGCGTCACCTCGATCCACCCCGGGCGCGTTGATACCGACATGCAGGTGGAACTACAGCGGTCTATGGGGAATACGGACTACGACGGGTCGATCTATGTGGCGCCGGAGTCGGTTGCGGAGACGGTCGCGCTCGCGGTGAGCATGCCGGCGGCGTCCATGGTGGAGGAACTCTCGATTCGGCCCGTGCGGCAATAAAGGGATCGTGTGTGCGCGCCGAGGGCGCAAAGCCTGCGGCGCGCGCAGGCCGGGGCGTAGGTTCCCGGCCGGTGCCGAGCTAGCTCCTCACTACTGCGGGCAGAGGTTCTCCGCGGGGAAACATATGTTTGTTTTGAAAGTCGATAGCAAGTGCTATCGAGCAACCCGTATGCCTAACCTCCTCCAGCTTCACACTCAGCTTCCAACTACTTCCCACCAGGTGTTAAGTAGTTGGAAGCTGAGTGGTATGTTGCGGTGAATGTGGTTGGTTGCATTCAAGGGCAAGACCCCTAGTTTTTTTACCCCTTTTCGGTATATGCTTGGTGGCATCCGCTAATCAAGGAGGAAGGTGTGATAATGAAGCGTAGACTGGCTCGCCTTCTGGCGGCTTCATTGTGCGTGGGTCTGGTGCTTCCGACCTCGCAGGCCTTCGCTAAGACTGAGACAATTCGCGGCGAAGTCTCGGAACAGGTGCGGATGTACAATACCCAGCGGTACAAGAAAGCCCGGGTGGGTGTCGCATTCAAGGGAAAACTGGCTCAAGGATATTGCACTTTTTACAACGCGGATAACCCTGGCTTAGGTGGAAGTGACGCAGTGCGACTTCCATATGGTAATTGGAGCCTCGGAGTACGCTATTCATCCAGTGGAAAGCAGTTTACACGGCTGCAATTTAGTGGTCAGTACGGTTCTGGGACGTTCCCCGGCACAGGAGGGGCTAATGGGAACTTCTCTACTTGGTTTAAGATCAACACGCGCGGGTCGGCTTGTGGGAGTTCTCCTGCAATGCCGTTTAGTGGAACATTAAATTACTGAAGGAGATAATCATGAAAAAGTTCTCACTGAAAGCCTTCGGCGGTGGTCTATCTGCCCTTGTAGCGATGAGTGGTGTTGGTGCCGCTTTGTATCTCGGTTCGGATAACAATACCGGCAGTATTGCAGCCGCGCCAAATATCCATAATCTGAGCGATGCCGGCAAAGCTTTAGATAAGAATCTCTCTGAGTCTCAAAAACAGAGGGATGAAGAGGTCCGCGAAGTGAGCTTATCCTATGAGCTTCCGGCAGGTGCCACTTTCGAAACGGATTACAGCTTCGAGGAGTTAAACGACCAGCGCACACAGCTCGAAGCGCAAATGGCCGGAGCATCTTCAGATGTGGCGGAGTTTGAAGTGCAAGAGGTCTGGTATGAGCCGGGCTACTTTAAGTCAGACGCACTGGTGCAGTGGCAGTGTGCGTGGCTGAAGGAAGCAATTCTTGCGCAGGAAGCACACGACACAGCCCGCCTCGATAAGGCGGCCAGCCAGCTCCGCGAATTCAAGAATAAGCCCGAAGCCGCAATGTTCCCGGACTACGACGTCTTCCTCGCGGATAACCTCGTGCCCGTTGAGAAGGGCGATACCAAGGCCGCACGGTCCTTCCTGAATTCCGGCTACTCATGCGTGGAGCAGAACCAGATCAAGGACTAAACGACCCCCGTACACAGCATGAGCGCCCTGCTTCGCGGGAGAAAAGCCGGTGCGTCCGAATATCGCGATAGACAACAGGAGCGCCCCCGGGAAAGGGGGCGCTCCTGCATTCCTGCGGCCGAGGTTACTGGACGGCCTTGGGGTCGTGGGTTTCTTTGGAGAAGAAGACCGCCAGGCCGGAGAGCACGTACAGGCCGATCATGTAGTACGCGACGTTCCAGATGCCTTCGACGTTGTAGGTATCGCCGGACATGAGGAAGCTCGTGGAAACAAGCGGCACTAGCCCGCCACCGAGGACCGCGCCGATCTGGTAGGACAACGAGGAGCCGGTGTAGCGGGCGTTGGTTGCGAATTTCTCGGATAGGAACGCGCCGGAAGGCCCGTACATAAACGACAGAATCAGAGCGTTACCGAGGATGAAAGCAGCCCCGATCAGCACCGGATTTCCCGAGTGGAACATCATGAACATCGGCCACAGGGCCACAGCCCCGAAGATCGCGCCGGCGAGCATGACGGTGCGGCGGCCGAACCGGTCGGATAGATGCGCGAACGCCGGCACCGAAATAAGCATGGCCGCGTTGGATACCGTAATCATAAACAACGCCGCGTCGCGGGAGACGGCACCCTTGGAAACCGCGACCGCATAGGGAACCATAATGACCATCAGCATTGCCTGCATGGCTAGCGCGGCCATCACCCCGCCCGCCCCGAGGATCACATCCTTGGGGTACTTGGTGAACATTTCCTTCAGCGGCGTCGCGTGTTCAGTGAAACCGTGCTTCTTAGCGTCCTCGAAATCGGGGGATTCAGTGACCTTCAAGCGCAAGTAGAGCCCGATAAGGACGACGACGGCGGACAGCAAGAACGGGATACGCCAACCCCAGCTGAAGAACTGGTCGTCCGGGAGCACTGCGAATGCCCCCAGCACTAACGTGGACAATACCGACCCGGCAGGCCCGCCCATGACCGCAATAGACGCCCCCAGGCCACGTGACTTCTGCCCGGAGTGCTCCATCGCCATGAGGGTGGCACCCGCCCATTCACCACCGATAGCGAACCCCTGGGTGAGCCGCAAAAAGACGAGCGCCAGCGGGGCAGCCGCACCGATCGCCCCGTAGGTGGGCAGCAGACCAATACCGATGGATACCAGCCCCATGAGCAGCAGGGTAATGAACAGCATGTTCTTACGGCCGAACCGGTCCCCAAAATGCCCGAATAGCAACCCGCCCACCGGCCGTGCCACATATCCGGCAAACAGAGTCACATAGGACAAGAACGTGCCCAGCGCGGGGGAGAGGTCAGAGAAGAAGAGTTTGGGGAATACCAGGGAGGCCGCAGAGGAGTACAGCAGGAAGTCGTAAAACTCGACGGTAGCTCCGAGGAAGGAGGAGGCGAGCGCCCGGCGAGACTCCTTCTTGGTGCTCTTAGGGTGCGGGTCAACGGCAGGGGCGTCTGCGTTAGCGGGGCCGCGCGTATGCGGCTGCGACTCAACGCTATCAAGCGACATGGCATCTCCGATCGGCAGGACTCCAACAGTGGAGGGATTCCGAATGTGGGTTCCCTGATTGTCCCGAGAGACG
>JAEWHO010000101.1 GCA_023387755.1 Actinomycetes bacterium
TTACGGCCCCCACCAATGGGGCGGCCGGGATTGTGCCGGCGGTCTTGAAGTACTACACGGTGTTCGTGCCCGGTGCTGATGAACATGGCGTGCGGCGTTTCTTGCTGGCGGCTACCGCGATCGGTTCGCTGATTAAGACTAATGCGTCCATTGCGGGCGCTGAGGTGGGGTGCCAGGGCGAGGTCGGATCGGCGTCGGCAATGGCGGCGGGGGGCTTGTGTGAGGCGATGGGCGGAACCCCGCTGCAGGTGGAAAACGCGGCCGAAATCGCGATGGAACACAATCTGGGCCTGACCTGTGACCCGGTGGGTGGCCTGGTGCAGGTGCCCTGTATTGAACGTAATGCGATCGGTGCTATGAAGGCGATTAACGCCGCCCGGATGGCGCTGTGGGGTGATGGCCGGCATACCGTGAGCCTGGATGTGGTGATCGAAACGATGCGGCAAACTGGGCAGGACATGCTCAGTAAATATAAAGAAACCTCTACTGGTGGCCTCGCCGTCAACGTGGTTGAATGCTAAATGCCTAATTCCGTACCGGAAGGATAAGATAATGAATCGTCGTCTCTTTGCCACCGTCAGTGCCGGTGTGCTCGCCCTGTCCTTGACTGCCTGCGGTGGCAAGGATGATCCGGCACCCACCGGGAGTGCTAGCGCTGCACCCACGACCGCTGCCAGCACGAGTGCCGCCCCAACCACCGCTTCCGCCGATGGCGAGAAGGTTACCGCCGCCATTTTGGACAGTATGGAGGTTGACGGTTCCAAACTGTATGTCCTCGAAGCGGAGGGGCTCAGTGAAATGATCGCCCAGGGAGCTGCTGCTTTCGAAAACGTGAAGATCGAGCCGGAGGAGTGCAAGAAGTACATCGTCGGTGAGATGGCGAGCTTGAATGAGCAGGATATCGCCGATGCCGATATGGCGATCGGAATGCTTCCTAATGCGACCTCCTCGGTATTGTTGTCCAAGGGGGCTGATTTCCAGATCCGTGGCTTTGAGAACTATGCAGAGTCCCTAAGTAAGTGCGCCACGATAAGTATGGATATGGGCAGCGAGAAGCTGGAAGTGGAAACCAAGGACGAAGATGCCCCGGCAGTGGAGGGGTGGGATGAAGCCCGCGCCTCTGCCGCCGTGATGCAGGGGCAGGAGATGGGTAAAACCCTTACCGCTCGTAAGGGGGACTACATCCTAACCGTGACCCTCCCCTGGATACCGGGCAGCCCTGCGCCCTCCCTGGATGTGGCCGTGGATATTGCCAACCAGGTGGTCAAGAAGCTCAAGTAAAGGCTCAGTAGACCCAGATAGTCGGGCTGTAACTAGTAGCTGATCGCTAGCTAGCACCCGCTGGCCCGCTCCCCACTCCAGGGAGCGGGCCACTTTCTACATCAGTGGAGCGAAAGCCCGCAGTACCCGCCGCACGCCCGCCCGGGCTGCGCGCATCAGTGCTCCCGTCACCTCCGAATCTACGATCAGATAGGGGAGATAATATCAACGGTTTTACGGGCCGTGCTCAGCAGATTCAGGTAGGCATCCTGGCCCACCAGTAAATGATCAAACGGCGAGTCATCGTAGGGTTGGACGATACCGCGCACGGCATCCCCGGCGGGCCAATCGCCATCCCTAAGTGCGCCGGCTACCAGATGACGTATCCCAGGATCGTTAGCAGAGCAATAAGGGCAGCGATCCAGCCGACTAGGTGCTGCCAGGCGGGGGCACCCGCAGCGTCGGGCGGCGTCGGTGTAACCGGCTCGGCCACGGGCAGGTCAGCCATCGGTGCGTCGGTTCCCAGATGCAGACTGGTGCGGGCCTGCTGGCGGGCAGCCTCAATATCGGCAGGGCTGGCCGCCTCTATTGGCGGTAGCCCGCGCAGCCGCGTCACCACCCCGTAACGGTGGGCGAGGCCTGGCTGGGTGTCGATGAGGTAGCGCAGGGTTTCGCTGTGATCGACGACGGCGCCCATGAGGTGGGCGGGCAGTTGGCCGGCAGGCAGAGTGAGCGCCTGGGCGATAAGGCGGAGGAGCTCGTGGGCGCGCTCGCCCGTGGCTGTGCCGGGAATGAAGCTGAGGTAGAGCTGTTGACCGATTGGGTGGCTGGCAATCGTCACGAGCTTATCGATGGGAATCCCCCAGGCCTGGGCGGTTGGCCGCAGGTATTCGCGCACCCAGTAGGGCAGGGTAAAACCACCCGCGTCCAGCGGCACCAGGCAGGATGCGGCAGCCTCCTGGCCGGGCAGAATCACTGCGGTTTGCCGCGCAGAGGTGAGCAGGGCGGGGCGGTCACGGCCGGGCCTGGCTAGCGCCGCTCCTAAGAGGTCGGCCTGGGAGACCACATAGGCCTGGCGGCGTTCGGTACGGCGCGGATTGAGGGCTTGCAGGACGGCGCGCGCAGCCTCGACCAGCGCTTCGTCGGAGTTCAGGGGAGTATGAGATTGCGTGGCTGCGGCAATGGTCAGCGAGTCGGAGGGGGCGGGGACTGGGCCGGTCTTGGACTGCATGGCAGCGACGTCGTCGGGAAGCTGGGAATCCGCCGCGGGTGGGCGGTAGTGGGCCGAACCTCCGCGGCGGTAGTCCAGATCGGCGGGCCACGGCAGCGGTACCGGTGGCTCCAGTGAGGTTGCCGCCACGTTAAGGCGCCCGAAGTTCTGGCACAGCCGCGTGAAGGCGGCCACGATGGCGGCGGCCGGAGCATGAATATGCACGCTGAGGCAATCCCAACCCAGCCGGATCGTAACCTGGGGAAAGGCGGGCTCTTGGCCGGGGACGTGGACCGGTTTGGCCAGCTCGTCCCGGATTGCGGCAGCCGCGCAGCGTACTGCGCGCTCCGGCGCGTCCAGCAGACCGTATTCGATATGCCACGCCAGGTAGCTGGTGGTGTGAGCGACGTCGTGGGGCTGCAGCCCCCACGGGACGCCGTCGAAATCATGCCACTGAATTACGGCTGCCATGATGTGCCCTACTGCTGCTTCGACCCTAATGCCCGGTCACAATCATGGTCATAATAAAGATCAAGACTAGTACGCCTATCAGGGCTGCCATCAGGCCTATACGCCGTTGGTATCTCGCCTTCTTTAAGAACTCCTCAACCGCCGGTTCGGGCTGCGGATCTTCAGTAACGGCAGCATGCGGCAGCCGGCGGGTGAGCTCATCAACGAGTTCCGGCCCACCTTTCATACTGGCGGCGTGGAACTGCATAATCTGACCCCGATTATCGATCATGACCACCCGTGATCCGGGGCCTTTCACGAGTACCCCAATATCGCGCAAGGGGAGCGTCCAGTAGCGCTGTTCGGTCTTTTGCAGGAATTTCAAGTCCAGGGTTATAGCCTCGTCACTGAGAATGACGCGGGAGGGGAAGCTGGGTTTCTTCGGGTCTGCGCCGGCCGGGAGCCAGGTTCGGTAGCTCTTACCCCCGTGTGGCTCGGCATGGTCAACCCCAATCAGGGTGAATCCGGGCAGCGGGGCGTCCAAAGGGACGCAGATATGCGCTGTGTCCGCCATCATCGCGAGGGCCGCGCGCAACTGGTGGGCGGTCGGTAGCTGCAAATCCGGTAGACCACGCAGACGGGTAGCAAAGGCGTGGCGGGAGGACTCGATCTGCTGCCCGCCGGCTGCCAGCGCCATATCGATGAGGTAGTCGGACGGGATCTTCGGGTTGAGAACCAACCGATTCAGCACATGCATCAGGGCTTGTTCGGTGAGCGCCTGCGTCGTGGTGATATGCACGATGAGATCGGTTCCCACCGGCATCGCGCCTGCGTTGATGAGTTCGGATTTCAACCCGATTTCCTCTAAGGCCAGCTCCGCGGTCCGCAACCACACGTAGGGGGCGATTAAACCTGCTCCAGTGAATGGGGTGCGGGCCGAGAGCACCATGGTGGAGGGAGCCCCGGGGAATTGGGTGAGACCGTCCCCCTCGGGGCAGATATAGCTGTGCGGCGGGCGGAATTCGTGGCCCGCCGCCCGGGTAAAGCCCTGGCCGAGGAGCCGCTCATCGGTGGTGGTGAACAGGGTCCGATAGACGGTTGTGGCCGGGTGGAGTTTTTCCAGGAGTGCGGCGGCTCGTGCGGGCATATCGGGGGTGGTATGGAAGAGGTCCCCCACGGTGTAATCGGTCAGCCCAGTCCGGTAAATCCAATCCTCCGCCCACGCGGCCCCGGGTGCCGGTAGGGGCGCGTCGACGGCGAGAGTGGCGACGTCGCTATACCCTTCGGTAAACCGCTGCCATGCCGCGGCGACGACCTCGTATGGGCCGCGTAGAGTAATGCTGGTTTCGTCCGGGGAAAGGGAGCAGTCCACATCGGCGATTCCCACGCCTTGGCCCGGTAGTTCTACCGGCGCGGCGAGGCTGGCGCGCACTAGGGCTATAGCGTGGCGGAGTGTACCGGCATTCGCGGCAGGCTCATCTAGGCTGCCGTACTGGATAGACCAGGTTAATTCACTGCCGAGTCCATTCGATTCGGATAATCCCCAACTGAAACCGCGCCTGGTTGACCACTCGTGCATACCTCCGATTATGGCACCTGGCGCCAGATTCGGTGCCATGGAGGGGGGGCTGCTCAGGCGACACGCCGGGACGCCCAGAATTTTTGCCTACTTCCTCTCACCCTGTGGTGCCCTCGGGGTACCTCGGGTACTTGTTCACAGGACTGTGGACGAGGTTTTGCACAAGGGGGTGGACAGGGGCAGTGCGCAGAATGCTGCGGGTTATTGTCAGAGGTTGCTGGCAGGGTGGTGTCTACCAGATTCTTCGTCCACAGGAAGGGGTGGATAGGATTGCATAATTATTCACTCATGAATAAACTCAACACTACATATTGTGGTGGTGGGCAGGATCGATCACAAGGTATAGTGGCGGACGTTGGCAACACGGCTGCGGATGAATCGAATGACATCGATGTAAAACAGCCGGCTCACCAGGACCCAGAGCAAAGATGAGGAGTGTGCTTCATGAGCATTACCGTGTTTAGCAAGCCGAACTGCGTGCAGTGCGATGCGACCTATCGGGCGCTGAACAAGAATGGGCTCGAGTACACCGTCGTGGACATCACCCAAGACGCCGAGGCGCTCGCGAACGTCAAGGCGCTCGGCTACGTTCAGGCCCCGGTGGTTTTTGCCGACGGCGATCACTGGTCCGGCTTCCGGCCCGATCGCATTAAGGCTTTGGCGCGGCAGGCTGTCGCCCAAACAGCTACCGCCTAGTCGATACTGCCGCGCACCGGGGGTGCGCGGCAGCGTCGTCGTCGGAACTATCCACGCCATACGGCAGAAGGGAGGGGCGTCGTGGCTCGGATCGTGTATTTCTCGTCGGTTTCCGGTTACACCGATCGGTTTGTCAAGCGGCTCGGCCTACCTGCCCACCGGATTCCTTTGCGGAGGAATGAAGAACCGCTGCGAGCGGATGAAGAATACGTGCTGATTGTTCCCACCTACGGGGGCGGGAATCTCAAAGGGGCCGTCCCTAAACAGGTCATTCATTTCCTCAATGATGAGCACAACCGGTCACTGTTGCGGGGTGTGATCTCCTCGGGCAATACCAACTTTGGCACCGCATTCTGCTTGGCAGGTGACATCATCTCCCAGAAATGCAAGGTGCCCTACCTGTACCGATATGAGTTGTTGGGCACCGCAGATGACGTCGCCCGCGTGCGAGAAGGATTGGAAGAGTTTTGGCAGAAACGCTCACAGACACCGGCGTAGAGGATATGCGCGAGGAGCTCGATTACCACGCTCTGAACGCCAAGCTGAACCTCTACGACGAGGATGGCAAGATCCAGTTCGAAGCGGACCGGATGGCGGCGCGGCAGTACTTCCTGCAGCACGTCAATCAGAACACCGTCTTCTTCCACTCTCTCGATGAGAAGCTGGCGTATCTGGTGGAGGAGGGGTACTACGAGGGTCATGTGCTGGAAAAGTACTCCACGGAGTTCCTGCACCGAATTTTCGATCATGCCTACGCAAAGAAATTCCGCTTCCCGACCTTCCTTGGTGCCTTCAAGTACTACACCTCCTATACGCTGAAAACCTTTGACGGGAAGCGGTACCTGGAGCGTTTCGAAGACCGCGTGGTGATGGTGGCGCTCACCTTGGCGGACGGCGATGAAGACTTTGCTATCGATATGGTCGACGAGATTCTCGCTGGGCGCTATCAGCCGGCCACGCCTACATTCCTGAACTCCGGGAAGGCGCAGCGGGGAGAGGCTGTCTCCTGTTTCCTGTTGCGTATTGAAGACAATATGGAGTCCATTGCGCGCGGCATCAACTCCGCCCTGCAGCTGTCCAAGCGCGGCGGCGGGGTGGCGCTGCTGCTATCGAATTTGCGGGAGCTCGGCGCGCCGATTAAGAAGATTGAGAACCAGTCCTCCGGGGTGATCCCGGTGATGAAGCTGCTGGAGGACTCCTTCTCCTACGCTAACCAGCTGGGCGCCCGCCAGGGAGCAGGGGCAGTCTACCTGCACGCTCACCACCCCGACATTATGAGCTTCCTGGATACCAAACGGGAGAATGCGGATGAAAAGATCCGCATTAAAACCCTCTCGCTGGGCGTCGTCATCCCGGATATCACCTTCGAGCTGGCTCGCAAGAACGAGGATATGTACCTGTTCTCGCCCTATGATGTGGAGCGGGAATACGGGAAGCCCTTTGCGGATATCAGCGTCAGCGACCTCTACTACGAGATGGTCGACAATAAGAAGATCCGCAAGAAGAAGATTAACGCCCGCCGGTTCTTCCAAACTCTCGCGGAGATTCAGTTCGAATCTGGGTATCCCTACATCATGTTTGAGGACACCGTGAACCGGGCCAACCCGGTCAAGGGCAAGGTCATCATGTCCAACCTGTGTTCGGAGATTCTGCAGGTATCAGAGCCCTCGGAATACAACGATGACCTCACCTACTCCCATATCGGGAAGGACATCTCCTGCAACCTCGGGTCCATGAATATCGCCATGGCCATGGATTCCCCGGATTTTGGGAAGACCGTGGGCACCGCGATCCGCGCCCTCACCGCCGTTTCTGACCAAACCTCCATCGACTCGGTGCCCTCCATTGTGCGTGGTAATAATGAGTCTCACGCGATCGGCTTGGGGCAGATGAACCTACACGGTTACCTGGCGCGCGAACGGATCTTCTACGGCTCGGAAGAAGCTCTGGATTTCACCAATATCTACTTCTACACGGTGCTATTCCATGCACTGACTGAGTCCAACAAGATCGCTATCGAACGCGGTAAGGCCTTCGGTGGCTTCCGTGACTCCACCTACGCTAGCGGGGAATTCTTCGATAAGTACACCGAGCAGGAGTGGGTTCCGACCACCGAGCGGGTGCGGCAGCTATTTGCCGACGCCGGGGTGCATATTCCGACCCAAGATGATTGGCGGAAGCTGAAAGCATCCGTCATGGAGCACGGGATCTATAACCAGAATTTGCAGGCCGTCCCACCAACCGGATCCATCTCCTACATCAACAACTCGACCTCATCCATCCACCCGATCGTTTCCAAGATCGAGATCCGTAAGGAAGGCAAGATTGGGCGCGTGTACTATCCGGCCCCATTCATGACGAATGACAACCTGGAGTACTATCAGGACGCCTACGAGATCGGCCCGGAGAAGATTATCGACACCTACGCCGCTGCCACCCAGCACGTGGACCAGGGATTGTCGCTAACCCTGTTCTTCAAGGACACCATTTCCACGCGCGACCTCAACAAGGCGCAAATCTACGCGTGGCGGAAGGGCATTAAGACGCTCTACTACATCCGCCTGCGGCAGATGGCCCTGCAGGGCACCGAGGTGGAGGGCTGTGTCTCCTGCATGTTGTAGTGGGTGCTTAGTCAATGCAAAGCCGGTCCCGCTCAGTACCTGCTGAGCGGGACCGGCTTTAGTCATGCCTGATGGCTGCTGCACGACGCACAGTTTTCTTAGGGCCAGGGCCTCGAGGCCTTTCTCTGCCAGATGCTCTATCCTCCTAGACGATGCGCAGCGTTACCGGGCCGCGTGGTAAGGATCTGGGCAGCGGCGGCGCAGGCCGGGTATGCCCGCCGGTATTCTTCTAGCCAGTGGTAGGAGAAATCAGCGGCATGATCGCTGGGTACTAGCGCCCACACCGAGCCACCAAAACCAGCCCCGAAGGCGCTGGCAGCCAAGGCCCCAAGCTGGCGGGCGCTGCGCTGTAGATGCACTGTCTCGGGAACCTGATTACCCAGGCCTTCTTCGCTCCATCGTTGGGATTCGTCCACGATCTCACCGAACTCGGCCAGATGCCCATCGGTCAGGGCAGCGGCCGCTGCCGGGACGAACCGTTCGCTCTCACTCATAAACTGTTCCAGACGGCCACGCAGGTACCCGTCGTCGCGGGTGAGTTGGCGTAGCCGGGCGGGTGCGTCGTCGTCGGCCCGAACCGCGGCAGCTAAGAACGCATCCTGCCGGCCGGTGGCCTCATTCCAACGCGCCACGATCTCCCGCGTGGCCAAAGACGCGCGGTTGTACAGCTCCATTGCGGCCCCGGTTTTTTCCGCCAAAACGCCGGAAACCGCTACCACAAAGGAGAGCTCGCGCGGGAACGGCACCACGGCTTCACGGCGGGCAGGGCTGAAAGCGTACTGCACCAGCGCATCCGGGCGGGCACATAACATTGCCGTGTGGTCCTCGGAACCACCGAAAGTCCCCACACCGCGGTTGCCGGCCAAGGAACCGAAAGACATGCCGTTTTCCACGCACGCCAGATAGTGCGCCAACTGCTCCGAACTGCTGACTTCCGTGCGCAGGCGAGGGTCGTCTTCCAGGCCGCCTAAATCCATGAGGCAGCGAGCTAGGCCCACCACCATCGCGGAAGAAGAAGACATCCCCGAGGCGAGCGGCAAGCTCGAGTCAATATCAACATCGGCGCCCGGTACGCGGCCAGGGAAATTCGCGGTCAGGCGGGAAATCACCGCCGCTGGATACCCTGCCCAGTGCCCCCTCGCGACGCGCTGTTCCGGCTGCAGGGGCAAAGAAATCTCGTCATCCACCGAGGCAGAATGCACCCGCACACGCGGCTCATCAGTGCGTCGCGCAACGAAGGTGATCCCCACATCGGCGGCGGCAAGCAGGCTCCGCCCACCGGCATAGTCAGTGTGTTTGCCGAGGACTTCGATTCGCCCCGGCACGAACCAGGAGACGTGCTCGTGCGCTGAACGGGAGCCGGCGCTAGTGCCGGCCTGGCTGCGAGCGGGGGAGTGCTGCCCCGTCGGGCGAGCAGCACCCCCATCCGGCGTCACAGACTGACCTCCACGGCAGCCAAACGTTCCTTCACGGCCGCAATATCGTCGCGGCGGGACATATCCAAACATCCCACCGCCACCGGCACGACGGTAAAGACTTCGCCGCGCTCCATCGCCCAATCGACTGCAGATTGCAGCTCGAGCTCCCCGCGCACAGACGGGGTAACGTTGCGGCACGCCTCGAAAATCACCGGATTGAACACCCAGGCATTCATAGAGATGGGGGCGTCCTCCCCGAACTTGGCGAGAGTTTCGGCGTCCGGCTTTTCAATAATCCGCTCCATATTGCCCTCGGCGTCGACGGCGAGGATCGCGAAGGCGGCAATGCGGTCGGCAGGGATATTCGATTGCTCAATGAGCGCATGGCGGTCAAAGCCCAGCACTGCCGAGCCCGGGGCATCCAGGAGCTTATTGAGAGCTTCCGGCGGGTAGTAGTTGTCCGAGTTCAACACCAGCACCCGATCCCCGGCAGCGAATTCTTCGGCGGCAGAGACGGCGTCGGCAGTGCCCTTGGGTTCTTGCTGGATCGCAAAATGCACCCGCACACGGGTGACTTCCAGCTGGGCGAAGTGATCGCGGATCATGTCATGTTCTGGGCCGATAACCAGGCACACATCGGTGATCCCCACATCGGCAAGAGCAGATACGAGATAGTCCAGGAAGGGGCGGCCGACATCAATCATGCCTTTAACACCGGCGTTGGCGGCAGCAGCGGCCTGACCTTCCAGGGTGACGGACTCGCTTTGCGCACGCATCCGCGTGCCGAGTCCACGAGCGAGAATAACGGCTTTGTTAGGTCGTGCAGTCATACCTCGATTCTAACGGAACCCACCCCGACCCACCAGAAACGCACAGAGAACATTCCTTAACATTCTTCACCTGCCGCCCCTTCCGCCAATATCGCCCGCCGCTGGTTTTCGGCGTCGTTTTGCCTCCGCGATTGCGCCAAAAATACCGGCAAAGTGCCACACTGGAAGGTATGGAAAAGAAACACGCCCTTATCCGTCAGCCCTCACCCCGCCTGGCCGAGGGGATCGTCACCCACATTGATCGCAGCCCGGTCGACGTTGACCTCGCCCGCACCCAGTGGGAGAACTACGTCGCCGCCCTGCACGAGGCCGGGTGGACCACCCACGAAGTCCCGCCCATTGACCAGTGCCCGGATTCCGTGTTCGTTGAGGACACCATGGTGGTGTACGGTGACGTCGCCGTCATCGCCCGCCCCGGTGCCGATGAGCGCAAACCCGAAGTGGATGCCGCCGAAGAAACCGTGCGCAAACTGGGCTACACAATCCGCCGGATCGAAGCCCCCGGTACCCTGGACGGCGGCGACATCCTCAAATTCGGTGGCACCGTGTGGGTGGGCCAAGGTGGCCGCACCAATGAGGAAGGCCTGCGTCAGTTGGCAGCCCACCTCGAACCGTTGGGCGCCCGCGTTATCGGAGTCCCACTGACCAAAGTGCTCCATTTGAAATCAGCCGTTACCGCGCTACCCGACGGCACCGTGGTTGGTTACGAACCGCTCGTCGATGACCCGAGCGTGTGGGAAAAATTCCTGGCAGTGCCAGAAGAATCCGGCTCCCATGTGGTCCTCCTCGACGGCTCCACCATCCTCATGGCCGCCGACGCGCCGCGCAGCGCCGAGATGTTCCGCGAACGTGGCTACCGCGTGATCGAGGTCGATATTTCCGAGTTCATCAAACTCGAAGGTTGCGTCACCTGCCTATCGGTGCGTCTGCGCGGCATGCCGTAAAGCCCAGCGCTCCCACGCCCGGAGATTTCTCGACGACGCCGACGCCCGCCCCGCAGTAGCGGGGCGGGCGGGCTGTGCCTAATTATCCGGCCTTCGCTAAGCGGACGGCCTCGTCAAACTCGGCGTCGATCTCGGGGTCATGCTTGTACGTCGCATTCGAGACTACTACCGCCACGATAGTTGCCAGTAGGAAGGCGGGCAGGATCTCGTACAGGTCGAAGATTCCCCCGTGCAGTAGCTTGCCCCAGACCACCACGGTAATAGCGCCCGTGAGGAGGCCAGCCAGGGCGCCCTGGGACGTCAGCTTCCGCCAGAACAAGGACAGTACAATTACCGGTCCGAAGGAGCCACCGAAGCCGGCCCACGCGAAGGAGACAAGCTTCAAAATACTCGCATCCGGGTTCCAGGCAAGGATAGCTGCCAGTACCGCGACGGCTAGTACAGCAACGCGTCCGTACAGCACCATCCGCTTTTCGGTCAGACGATCCGGGGCCTTGGAAAAGACTCGGTAAATATCTTCCACCAGGGCCGAGGAAGTCACCAGCAGCTGGGAAGAAATCGTCGACATAATCGCGGCCAAGACGGCGGCGAGCAGGAACCCGGAAATGAGCGGGTGGAACAGCACCTTACCGAGCGCAATGAATACCGTCTCCGGGTCGGCCAGGTCTTCACCGCGGCCACCGAAGTAGCCGACGCCCACAACCGCTACCAGGGCGGTACCGATCACCGACAGAAGCATCCAGCCAATACCGATACGGCGGCCAGCCTTGGCGTCCTTCGGGCCACGCAAAGCCATGAAGCGGACGATAATATGCGGCTGCCCAAAATATCCCAGCCCCCAGGCCAGGTTGGAGATCACGGCTAGTACGGTGGTGCCAGCGAAGAAGCTGTAGATATTCGGATTCACTTCCGCAGCCTTCGCGAAGAGATCCCCGGTGCCGCCGGCGAATTCGGCAATCGCCACGATCGGGATCATTACCAGCGCAGCCAACATCATTGTGCCCTGGACGGCGTCAGTCCACGATACTGCCAGGAACCCACCCACCAGGGTGTAGAGCACCACAATGCCCGCCACGAGGGTCATGCCGACGTGGTATTCCATGCCGAACGACGAGTCGAAGAACTTCCCGCCCGCAACCATGCCGGAGGAAACATAGAAGGTGAAGAAGGTGAAAATAATGACGCCGCAAGCAATCCGCAGCAGGCGGGACGTATCGCGCAAGCGGTTGTCCAGGAAGGAAGGAACGGTAATCGAATTGCGGGAAACCTCAGTGTACGTTCGCAACCGAGGCGCAATAAACACCCAGTTAAGGTACGCGCCAATCGTCAAACCGATCGCAATCCAGAACTCCACCAAGCCCTTGGCGTAAATAGCACCGGGTAGGCCCAGCAGCAGCCATCCGGACATATCCGACGCCCCGGCAGAAAGCGCCGCCACCGTCGGCGGTAGATTACGCCCGGCGAGCATGTAGTCGTCCAGGTCATCGGTGCGTTGATACCCCCATAGGCCGATGATGATCATGGCCACGAAGTAGATAATCAGCGCAATTGCTTGGGCTGTTGTCTCAGACATGGAACCGCCTCATTGTTGTCAATACTTGGTGCTGGTGAGGATGCACGGCGTGCATGTGCTGAGCCTACGCAGATTTTCCGCGTTTGTGGGCGAAGCCCCCGTTTTGTTGCGAGAATGCAACAATCAAGTCACCGTTACTGCTCCTGTGTTCTCCGCTCGGCGGGTAAGAGAAAAGATGCCCCCAA
>JAEWHO010000096.1 GCA_023387755.1 Actinomycetes bacterium
CTACCCGCCAGTGGGCAGTCCTGACCACCGCGGAAGTCAAACTCCTGGGTCGTAACTCGGTGCAAGTGTTCTACGCCCTCATCTTCCCGCTCATGATGCCGTTCCTAATTCTGAACCTGGATAGTGACGGCACCTTGCCCGCAGATTTACACAACATGTTCGGCAGCATTACGCTCACCGCGTCGATTATTATCGGCTGCACCCTGGCGGCCTATTACACGCCCGTCTCAGCCCTCGTGAACCGACGCGAGGAGGCGGTGTTACAGCGGATGCGTGCTGGGGAGGCACGTGAAGGCACCATCCTGGCAGCGATTATGACGCCGGGCAGCGTCTTGGCATCCCTGACTAGCATCATGATTTTCGTGATCGTCAAAGGGCTGGTCGGCCTGCATATAGGGCCGCATATCTGGATTTCGCTGGTAGGGATGCTGGTCACGATTGTGGTTTGCCTCGGGTTCGCTATGGTCACCGCGAATTTCACGCGCACCGCCGAATCAGCACAGATCACCACCGTGCCGTTCGTCATGATCGCCATCATGGGCAGTATGGCAATCTTCGTCCCGAAGGAGTTCTCACAAATCCTCTACTACATCGTGAACGCCTTGCCGACGGCTCCCGCAGCGATCTTACTGCACCAGGGCACGCTCGCCTCCCCAGACTGGGGTGAAGTAGCCAAAGCGCTCGGGTTTGGGGCAGGCTGGATGGTAGCAAGTATCGGTTTCGGCTGGAGTCGCCTACGGTGGGCTAAACGCGCCTAAGGGAGGAAGCAGCAATGGACGCTCACCGTGCCCCTGCCAGCAAGCCAGCCCAGCCCGGTGCCCCAACCCGCGGCGGTGCCCCCGGCGTGACCGCGATCCGCCGTCAACGCCCGTGGCAATTCACCCCGATTCGAGACTTCCTCTCCCGCTCCGATATGTGGATGTATCGGTCGCTGGTGTGGTCGGTGGTCATTGTTGCCGTCATGTACGTCAGCGTCGGGGCACTCATAGTCCTCGACACGGCATTGCAGGAGCAGAACTGGTATCTTCCTTTGACCTGGCTACCTACTGCGGGCCTGAGCGTAGCTGTGATCTCCCGCTGGGTGCTGCAAGGGGTGGATCTGCGCGATGCCCGCCCGCGCATTGAAGTCGCTCTTATTGTGCTGGCGCTTGCCGTGCAGATTAGCGTGGTCCACCTCAACGGTGGGCCGGATGCCAAACTCGCGTTATTCGTCAGCGCCGCCGGCGCGCTGTTAACTGTCACAATTATGGGGCCCGCCTGGGTCGGGTGGGTCTACGTGGGCGTCACCGCCGTCTTTGTTCTTGATACCGCCCTACCAACGCAGATGCGCATCATCGCGATCGTATTTGTGGCCGTTTATTGGTTTTCTATCAAGCTCACCCTGTGGTACGTCGACGTCATGCGGGACCTCACCGAGGCGCGCCATTTGGAACGCCGACTGGCGGTTTCCGAGGAGCGTTTACGTTTTGCCGATGATCTTCACGACGTCGTCGGCCGCAGTTTGTCGATTATCTCGGTGCAGGCCGAGCTGGCCGACCAGTTGGCAGCCCGACATGATGACCAGGCGCGCGAGCACCTTCACCAGATCCGCACCGAGGCTGCCAAGGCTGTCTCCCAGATGCGCTCCCTGGTCCGCGGCTACCGGGAACCAACTCTCGCTACGGAGCTGCGCGGTGCCCGCCAGCTCCTGGAATCTGCTGGCATGACCGTACACGTGAGCGGGCAGGACGCCTGGATCGATCCGCGTTACACCGTCATGGCCGGATATTTTGTGCGGGAAGCGGCCACCAATATCCTGCGTCACTCGCACGCTGAGAATGTCGATATTGCGGTCAGCGCGGAGGGTATTCGAGTCACGAACGACCGCCCGGTTATCCAAGGGACCGACTGCGTCGCAGTGATTCCCCCCGACGACGGCGCGGTTCTCTCAGGGGCCGAAAGCGGCCCGGGTTCTGGTGGCAGCGGGATCGAAACCCTGCGCCGTAAACTGGTGGAGTCAGGCCTTGGTGAGCGCCACGATGTGCAGGTTACTGCGACGCCGCAGGAGTTCAGCTTCGAGATTCGCTTCGCTGCGCCCCAGTCTGGTCCTAGAACCCGACCGGGTGCTGTGCCCGAGGCCCCGCCTGAGAGAGAAGGAGAGCGCTGATGATCGCCGTGATCCTGGTGGAAGATGAGCATCTCATTCGCTCGGCGTTAGCTGGGTTAATCGAACTGGATGAGGACATGCATGTTGTCGGCCAGTTTGCCAACGGGGAGGACGCCGTCGTCGGATGTGCTGCTCTCAAACCGGAGGTGGCCATTATCGATTTGCAGTTACCCGGGATGGATGGGATCGAGACGGCGGTGGCCCTGCGTGAATGTGTGCCGGAGCTGCACACGATGATTTTGACGTCCTATGGGCGGCCGGGGCATCTCAAACGAGCACTGGCCCACGGTGTTCAGGGGTTTATGCCAAAAACGATTTCCGCAGCCGAACTCTCCCGGGCGATACGCACGATGCGCGACGGCGGCAGAGCCGTCGATTCGGCGCTTGCCACGGAAGTGATCGTTGCTGGCGACTCCCCCTTGAGCGCCCGCGAGGCCGATGCGTTGGAGATGTCGATTGGCGGCACGCCGGTAAAAACCATCGCGCGCAAGATGCATCTCAGTGAGGGGACGGTACGTAATTATCTGTCATCGGCGCAAACAAAACTCGGGGCCGCCAACCGGTTTGAAGCGGTTGAGCTGGCGCGAGAACAGGGGTGGATCGGATAGAGACGTGGAACACACATGGCTTTGCTATGTCATGTCACGCGGCCAGGGTGGGCTCTTGGTGAGGCCTGCCTCTTTGGCAGATCTCGGTAAAGCTTGATCAAGCCCGGCCATTGCTTCGTACTTCTTTTGGAACAGCTTCCGGCTCCGTTTGAAGCCACCGCGCTCAATTGCCCAGTATAAAAGCCGGACTGTGTCCGCATGCGAGATGCTACCGCCCGGCTTACACACCCCTCGCGCCTGCTCTAACGCAAGGATTCTCGCCTGACGCTTAATCATCGCGATTCCAGCCTCGTCATCGCAGACGAGAACGACTTCATGACCGGCGCGAGCCCGCAGAACACCATGAAGGATCGCCATGTGCTCCCCACGGTCCTTTGGCTCGGCGTACATCGTGTCGAAGTCCACACCGAACACTGATCGACAGCACTGTCTTAGCTCTGGGGTGGGTTTGTCTCGTATGAGCTCGAGAAAACGCGGAGGGAATCGGGGCCACATCTCCTGCGCCCGCTTGAACTGTCGATGACGATTGGGGGTGTTGATGACCTCGAATTCAACTGCTTCCGGCACATGGATCTTGTTATGCCCCAGGGCGCAGAGTAGCTCGGGCACGCAGTCGGTGGTGAGAAACTTAAAGATCGGACCGGTGTCGAGTATGTGTATCAACTAGTGCCCTTCAAGAGCAGCGCCAACTCCTCGGGCGTGAGACGCTCTCCCGAGTCCTTGGGAGCGGGTGCAGCAATTTCCGGTGCCTCACCAGAGGTAATGCCATCCTGGGCTAGAGCCGCCTTCGTTTCTGTGGCACAAGGGTCCCCGTTGAGCCTCGCGACGGCCGCAGACGTCACTACCCCGCGGCGGTACCCCTCCATAACACGTGCCATCAGACCCTGGGGTCCGCGCGGCTTACTAGATTGCTCAACCAAAGCCTGGTAGTCGGCATGCCAGCCGAACCGCGCGGCCAACGTACCCGACGCCAACGCGCTCCATTCCTTGCACGTTTCCGCGTCAATCAATCCGGCATCGCGCATTTGAATGGCGACAATGCTGGGCGATGCTAGATATGTCTGCACTAGGTCGGAAAGGGTAGACTGTCGTGCCTCCTGGCCCTTTACGCGCTCAGTCACGGCTGACATGGGTACAAGGAGGTGGCGGGCGAATGCATCAGCCTGGATCTCCTCCGGGCAACGCTCTGCCCAGTTCCTAGCGGCGGCATCACGATTAACCGTGCCTAGTTGGAGATGTCCAAGTTCGTGGGCGAGTGTGGATCGTAACCGCATTGGATGCTCGGTGCACCCCACCGCAATCAAGCACCTGCCATCCAGGGACATGGTCATACCGTGCCCAGGAACAGAGGAACGCACGTACGCCACCCCGATATCTACCGTGTGCTCGATGAGACGCGCCATGTTCGCAATCGGCGCCGTACCAAGAGAGTGCTGCGTGCGAAACCGCTCGGCTGCCATCCGCCCAATACTCTCATTACTCCCACGACCTTTAGTCATGCGACCTCCGGGATACCCAACTCATCGAGACGTCGTGCAACCCCAAACGCGTAAATTAGGTATTCAACTAACTCCTTCGAGCCTGCCTCGTCTGTCCGTCCGGCACAGCGAACGTCCTTAACGATCGTGTTGTTGCCAAGCAGATCGTCAACCAGCACGCCACAACCATCAGCAATCAGTGCAAGCTCAAGCCTCGATGCCGACCGTTCGCCTTTCTCAATCCGGTGGATTGTCGGCTGCGATAGCTCTATCTCAGCGGCAAGATCACGCTGCGACATACCGACAGCGTCTCGTGCTTTAACGATCCGCTTACCGATCTCGATATCCGCGACAGCCATCTGAATCACGCTCCTCTAATTTTGATTCTATGCGGTACACATCTGATATACAACCCTCATTGCACAACCACTGGCACAGTAAATTCCCACCCCCGGGGTCGTATAGTTTTAAACGAACACGACAGCGACGAAGGGAGCACTATGCTCTGCGTGCAGGGGCTTCGCAAGCGTTTTGGGGACGTCCAGGCGCTTGACGATATGAACCTGGAAATCCACGACGGGGAGATCTTCGGGTTCGTCGGTGGTAACGGTGCCGGTAAAACTACGACGATGCGAATCATCCTCGGTGTGCTCGCCAGTGACGCCGGCACCGTCACCTGGAATGGCCAGCCGCTCGGGCTGGAAGAACGTAAACGCATCGGCTATATGCCCGAAGAACGCGGGCTCTACCCGAAGATGAACGTCGGTGACCAACTGGTCTATCTGGGGCGCCTGCATGGACTCAGCTCGGCCGCTGCTACGAAGGCGATGGAGGAATGGACCGAACGGCTCGGGGTGGCGGAACGGCGCGGGGATCACGTCCAAAAACTCTCACTCGGTAATCAGCAGCGCGTCCAGTTGGCGGCCGCGCTGGTGCATTCGCCGGATCTGCTAATCCTCGATGAGCCGTTTTCCGGGTTGGATCCCCTCGCCGTGGAAGTGATGAGCGAGGTGCTGCGCGAATATGCGCAACGGGGCGTGCCCGTGATGTTCTCCTCCCACCAGCTCGACCTCGTTCAGCGCCTGTGCGACCGCGTCGGGATCGTACGCGCCGGCACTATGGCCGCCTGCGGCACCATTGCGGAACTACAGCAGACCCCCCGTCAACTCGTAGACGTCACCGTTACTGACGCCCCCGCCACGTGGGCCGATCACATCGACCTCCCGCAGGTACAGATAGAGAGCCAAGACGGCCCCACCGTGCGTTTTTCTTGGCCCAGGGGTGACGACGACGCCCGCGCCGCCGTCGTCAAAGCCGCCGTCGCCGCGGGGAATCTCACCCAACTGACGGACTACAACCCACCGCTCACTGAGCTCTACACCCACCTCATGGTCGATGAGGAGGAGGCAGCATGATTGCCACGATTGCCGCACGCGAACTCACTACCGTCTTCAAAAAGAAGAGCACCATTATCTCCATGGTCATCATGGTCGTACTGATCGTGGCGGGCCAGGCGATTATGAAGTATTTCGCAGACCAAAGCGATACTCAGGAATACACCTTCGCTGCCAGCACCGACGAGGTGGTGCAGGTACTGCAGCAAGCCGGGGAGGCGAGCGGCGTCAAGGTAGAAGCAGAAACCCTAGCGCGCGCAGACGCCGAACAAAAAATCAAAGACGGCGACCTCGACGCCTATGTTGACGGCGACGAAGTGGTGGTGGATAGCCAACCGAGCCGGGCGCTGACGTTTGTGACCTCCTCACTACAACAGGCACATATCGCCAAGACCGCACAAGACCACGGCATTAACGTGCAGGATCTTGTGGGGGCGCAGCCGCACATAACCGAGCTGGACGCGGAAGAAAGCACGAGCCGCATGACGTTTGTCGGCATGCTGGTTTTAATGCTCATGATGATGACGATCATGGGTGGGGGCGCCCTCATCGGTATGGGGGTAGTGGAAGAGAAAAGTTCGCGGGTCGTGGAGATTCTGCTGGCAACCGTGCGGCCCTTCCAACTGCTGGCCGGTAAGGTCCTGGGGATCGGTGCGGGCGTCATGGTCCAATTCGTGGTCTACATGGCTGCGCTGTTCGTGGGCGCACACGTATTCCAGGTGCTGCCACCCGAGGCCACTATCGACATTCCCTACCTGTTGCTGTGCCTGCTGTGGGTTGCGCTCGCCTACCTGATTTTCGGGGCCTGCTGGGCAGCCCTCGCATCCACGGTCTCCCGCCAGGAGGATATCGGCGTGGCCACTATGCCGATGACGTTCATCCCCCTGGTCGCCTTCTACGTGGCCATGTTCCTGGTCCCCAACCAGCCGGACTCGACGCTGACAGCGGCCCTGTGCATGGT
>JAEWHO010000054.1 GCA_023387755.1 Actinomycetes bacterium
GGTGCGCGAGGGGGGAGTTGAACCCCCACGCCCTCACGGGCACACGGACCTGAACCGTGCGCGTCTGCCTATTCCGCCACTCGCGCAAGTCTTCCGGGGAGCGACCTACGTCTACTCCTCCGGAGGAACTCTGCCATATTATCGCCTATTCCCGCCAGTATGAAATTCAGATACCGAGACGCTAGTCACGTGGCCTCTCGCTGTCACTCCCCCTGGGCAGCTCGGCGTCGCCCCCCTGTGCTCAGTCCCAGCGTCACTGCCCCGTTCCACGCCCCACAACCGCCCTCAACAAGCACCTCAGCAGGGTTTTCCTCAATTCGTTAGAATTGGGACGGGTTCGCATGCTCACTGAACAACTCATGGGGCAGGTGGTCCGCGCACGCTCCACACTATGTGGCGCATCCGCTCCACGCTGACTCAGCGCCCGCGCGGGCGGTAATAACGGGACACGGAGGGGAAGGGTTCATTGCGATGAGCTTTCTTGACAGATTCGAAAAGAAGGTCGAGAGCGTCGTCTCGGGCGCATTTTCGCGGGCCTTCCGTTCGGAGATCAAACCGGTCGAGATCGCCTCTGCTGTGCGCCGCACCATGGACGAACGGGCCGCTTCCGTCTCCCGCAGCCGCACCATTGCCCCCAATGACTTCGTCGTCACCCTATCGACGACGGACGAAGAAAACTTCAACCAGTGGGGGGCAGAGGCCTTAGCCGAGGAGATCGCAGCCTCAGCCACTGAACACGCAGCCTCCCAGTCCTATTCCTTCCTCGGCCCGGTCAATATTCACTTCCAACTCAATGAAGAACTAACCACCGGCCAGTACACGATCGCGTCCTCCACCAAACGCGGTGCCGTCGCGCCCGCCACCCACGACAACCCGAGCGAAACCCACCCGATCATCGAGGTTGCCGGCCGGCGTTACCTCCTCACCGGCCCGGTCACAATCATCGGGCGCGGGTCGGAAGCCGACATCGTCGTGGACGATTCCGGCGTCTCCCGCCGCCACCTCGAACTGCGCGTCACCCCCCGCGGCGTGATCGCCACCGACCTGGACTCCACCAACGGCCTGTACGTGGAAGGCCACAAAGTCCCGGCCGCCACCCTCGTGGACGGCAACACCCTCACTATCGGGCGCACCTCCATCAGCTTCTGGTCCCAACCTGCAACGGGGGCGTGAGCTCATGAGCGAACTAGCAGTAACTCTCCTGCGCCTGTCCTACCTGGCCCTACTGTGGCTATTCGTCCTCTTTACCCTCAACGCCCTACGCCGAGACATCTTCGGTACCACCGTGACCATGCGGGGGCGCGGAGCGCCCGCCAAACCGGCCGTTCGCGAGCGCCGTCGGGAACCACGCACCGCCCCCAAAACCACCGCCACCCGCCTCATCGTCACCCAAGGCCCACTCACCGGCAGCGCCGTCCCCCTCGGCGCCCAGGGCGTGATCGTGGGCCGAGCCTCGTCCAGCTCCCTCGTACTCGACGACGAATACTCCTCCTCCCGCCACGCCCGCTTCTTCCAAGACAACGGGCAGTGGTACGTGGAGGACCTCAATTCCACCAACGGCACCTTCGTTGACGGTGCCCGCATCGACCGCCCCACCCCGGTCGCAACCGGCCAGCCCGTGAAAATCGGGCAGAACGTCATGGAGTTACGCCGATGAGCATCCAGTTCCGCTACGCGGCCCGCTCCGACGTCGGAATCGTACGCTCCAATAACCAAGATTCCGGGTATGCCGGGCCCCACCTGCTGGTCCTTGCCGACGGGATGGGCGGGCCTGCGGGCGGCGATATTGCCTCCTCAGTGGCGGTCGCGCACCTATCTCACCTCGACCTGGACACCCCCGGCGCAGACGACCTCATCGACCTGCTCTCCGAGGCCATTAACGAAGCCCACGAAGAGCTCATGCGCCGCTCCCAAGCCGATCCGGCCCTCCAGGGCCTGGGGACCACCTGTATCGCGGTGATGCGATCCGGCTCCAAACTGGCGATGGTGCACATCGGGGACTCGCGCGCCTACCTGCTGCGCGATGGCAACCTCACCCAGCTCACCAAGGACCACACCTACGTGCAGCACCTGGTCGATATCGGCCGCATCACCCGTGAAGAAGCCGACTCCCACCCGATGCGCAATATGGTCCTGCGGGCCCTGGGAGATACCGAGGGCGAGGTGGAGATCGATTCGTCGGTCCGGGAGGCGCGTGCCGGGGACCGCCTGCTACTGTCCTCCGACGGACTTTTCGGCGTCGTCTCGCACGAAACGATCCAAGAAACCCTCGCCGGTATCGCCGACGTCGACGCCTGTGCCGACGAGCTCATCACCCTCGCGCTGCGTGCCGGTGCCCCCGACAACGTGACCGTTGTGGTGTGCGATATGCTCTCCACCTCCTCCCTGCGCGATGACACCCAGCCGCCCACCGCCCCGCAGATCGTCGGCGCAGTGGCAACGGATCGAGCCGCCAAAACCCGGGCGATTCACAACCGGGACGCCGCCGGCCGGGCAGCCCGGTTGCGGCCAGAAAAACCGAGCCCTGACGTCGACGACGATGCTCCCACCACCCACCCCCGCCGCCTGTGGGGCCGGATAATCGGGGCCGTGCTCACACTCGCGGTACTCCTGGGATGCGGCGCCGCCGCCTGGGGCTGGACGCGCACACAGTACTACGTGGCTAATGACAACGGTTACGTGACGGTCTACCAGGGAATCCCCCAATCCATCGGTTCGTGGAAACTATCCAATGTGCACCACCGCACCGATATTGAAGTGGATCGTCTACCTACCTACGCGCAGCAGCGCCTACAAACCCCCACTACCCGCTCATCCCTGGAGCAGGCTGAGGAAGTGGTCGCAAACCTGCGCAGCCTGGCCCAGCAGGCACCCCTAACCGAACTGCAGGAAGGGACCGCTCCGGCAGAAAGCACCCCGCCGGCTGACAACACCACTCCGACCGTATCCCCAACCCCAACGCAGGAGGGCTAGTGGCAACGATCACCACCAGCGCCCCCCGCTCTGGGCGCATAACCGAACTCCTCCTCCTCATTCCCGCCCTCGCGTTGGGGCTTTACGCCTACGTGCAAGTCGGTTTGGCCGTCGACGGCGCACCCCCTGCCCGTCTCACCACCTACGCGGTCGGTTTCACCCTGCTGGCCGTTATCACCCACCTGGTGGTGCGCTGGCGGGCCCCCTATGCGGACCCGGTGATCCTGCCGATTGCTATCGCCTTCAATGGGATTGGCCTGGCCATGATCGCCCGTTTGGACGCCTCCTACTTGAAGCTAGGCCGCACGCAGCACTCCTTTGCCACCGGCCAGTTGCAGTGGAGCGTCATCGGGGTGGCGCTGTGTATCGGCGTCGTCCTGATTTTGCGCGATCACCGCACCCTGCGGCGTTTCACCTATATCTCCCTGGTGGGCGGCCTGGTGATGCTCCTGCTCCCGCTGCTGCCGGTGATCGGGAAGAACATTAACGGATCGCGGATTTGGATCGGGCTCGGGCCGTTCTCCTTCCAGCCCGGGGAGGTCGCTAAAATCCTGCTGGCGATCTTCTTTGCCGGCTACCTAGCTACCCAGCGGGACAATCTAGCGCTCGCTGGCCCCAAGATCCTCGGCCTGCAACTGCCGCGGCTGCGCGACTTCGGCCCCCTGCTGCTGGCGTGGGCGGTCGCCGTTGCGGTGCTCGTGTTCGAAAAAGACCTCGGCACCTCCCTGCTGTTCTTCGGCCTATTCGTGGCGATGCTCTACGTAGCCACCGAGCGGGTCAGCTGGATCATTATCGGGTTGGGTCTGTTCGTCACCGCCGTCGTTATTGCCGGCAACCTGTTCACCCACGTCTACGCGCGCTACGAAATCTGGCGGGACCCCCTCTCCCAGGCCATGTATAACCGTGCACCGGGTGGCTCCCACCAACTCGTGCAGGGCTTCTTCGGTATGGCCCAAGGCGGGCTGATGGGCACCGGCTGGGGCTACGGACACCCTGAGCTCGTCTACGCCGCCCACTCGGACTTCATCGCTGCGTCCCTGGCCGAAGAACTCGGCCTCACCGGCCTGATCGCCCTGCTACTCCTCTACCTGATCCTCGCCCTGCGCGGGATCCGCATCGGCCTAGCCGTGCGGGACGCATTCGGCAAACTCCTGTGCGCCGGCTTAGCGTTCGTGCTGGCCTTCCAGGTATTCGTCGTCGTCGGTGGGATCACGCGGGTTATCCCGCTCACCGGCCTGACCCTGCCCTTCCTCGCCCAGGGCGGCTCCTCCCTCATCGCGAACTGGGTGATCGTGGGGTTGCTTTTGCGGATTTCCGACGGCGCTTGCGGGCCCGGCTCAGCCGCGCCGGCCCCGCAGGTGGTGGCGGGCGCTATCCCGCCTACGATCGGTGACCTCTCCGATGATGAGCAAGTAACGGAGGCGGTGAATATCCGATGAATCGTCCACTGCGTCGCCTCGCCACGGTGATGTGTCTGATGTTCGTGGCGCTACTCATCTCGTCTACGACGATCCAGTTCTTCCAGGCCCCGTCCCTGAATGCAGACGCCCGCAATGTGCGCGAGATTTACCGCGAATACGGGCGCGATCGCGGCCCCATCATTGTGGCTGGTGAACCCATTGCCACCTCCGTACCCTCCGAGAACGTCTACAAGTTCCAGCGCACCTATACGCAAGGTCCGCTCTACGCTCACACCACCGGCTATTTCGCGACCGCTTTCAACTCCGCCACCGGGATTGAGAAAGCCGAATCGCGGGTGCTGAACGGCACCGCCGATTCCCTCCTGGTTTCGCGGTTACAAGACCTCATCACCGGCCGCCAACCCAAGGGCGGATCCGTTGAGCTCACTATCGACCCGGCAGCCCAGCAAGCCGCCTGGGATGCGTTGGGGAACCAAAACGGCGCCGTCGTCGCCATCCGCCCGAAAACTGGCGAGATTCTGGCGTTGGTGTCCAAACCGAGTTTCGATCCCAATGATCTCGCCACCCACACCAAGGAGGCCGCCCAGAAAGCGTGGGAAAGCCTGCAGGACAATCCCGATAAACCTCTCGATAACCGCGCGCTCGGCTCACAACTGTATGCGCCCGGCTCGATTTTCAAGGTCATCACGGCGGCCGCCTACCTGGAGAAGAACGGCGGGGAAGCCACCCAGGAGGTCCCCACGCAGGCCACCTTCACCCTCCCCGGCTCCTCCTCGGTGCTGCATAATCCAGGCAAATCCTCCTGTGGGGACGGTGACGCCGGCCCTCTAACCTTCGCTTTCGCCCACTCGTGTAACACCACGTTCGCGCAGTTGGCGATCTCCGTGGGGCAAGAAGGGTTAGTTGGTGAGGCTAAGAAGTTCGGTTTTGAGGACCGCTTGAATGTGCCGATGTCGGTACGGCCCTCCAGCGTGGGCGAGGTAAAGGACAACGCTCAACTGGCGTTATCCGGGATCGGTCAGTACGAGGTGCGGGTTTCCCCCTTGCAGATGGCGATGGTCGCTTCCGCCGTCGCTAATAATGGTTCCCTCATGACCCCGTATCTGGTCAAAACCGTGCGCGACGCGGACCTAGCCGAGGTTTCCTCCACTGCACCGAAGGAATACTCCCGCCCGATGAGCGCTCAAACGGCGGCCACCATTACGGAGTTGATGAAGGCTGTGGTCACGGACGGCACCGGGAAGCCGGCCGCTCTGAAGGGCGTACAAGTGGCCGCAAAAACGGGTACCGCTCAGACCGGTAATGAGTCCCACCCGCATGCGTGGATTATTGGTTTCGCACCCGCCGATGATCCGCAGGTAGCGGTAGCCGTCCTCGTGGAGCACGGGGGTGACGCCGGGGGTGCCGCCGACGGCGGACATACGGCCGGTCCGATTGCCCGCAAAGTGATGGAGGCGGTGATTAAATGAGCCCGCTGCTGAGCCACCACATCTACCCCGGCCTCGTCTTGGGCGGCCGCTTCCGCCTGGACGTCGCCGTCGCCTCCGGGGGAATGGGGGAAGTCTGGCGGGCCACCGACCTGCGTGGCCGGGTAGACCACGGGCCGGGCGGGGGCCGCCGCGTAGCCGTGAAAATCCTGCGTTCAGACCTGCAATCCGACACCGTCTTCTTCCACCGCCTGCGCGCCGAGGCCACCAATCTGGCGGCCCTCGACCATCCCGCAATCGCGCGTTTTATCGAACACGGCCGGGACCAGTCCGTGGACTACCTGGCTATGGAGTTCGTGCCCGGCGTGCCTTTATCCCGCCTGGCTGAAGGCGGTTGCCAACCCACCGAACCAACCCTGCCCTCCAGCGTCGCTACCACTCAGCGAAGCGGCCGCTTCACCTCGATACCGCGCTCGCTACGCCGTTCCAGCGCGGTCCCAGATTTTGACGACGACGCCGTCAGCCACCAGCCCGCCTCCGGCGGGATCCTCACCTATGCGCGTGCCTGCCACATTTTGGCAATCACCGCCCAGGCGCTAGCCCACGCGCATGCGCGCGGCGTCGTCCACCGGGATGTAAAACCCGATAATATCCTCGTGCAGACGCACCCGAATTACGACGAAGTCCACGTCACCGATTTCGGTATTTCTCTCGGCTCGGATGCCTCGAATCTTACCGACCCTGGCCGGGTGATGGGCACGGCCGAGTATATGGCCCCAGAACGAGTGCGGGGGGCGGCGTCGTCCCCGCTAACCGATATGTATGCCCTCGGCGTGACGGCATTTGAGGTGGTCACCGGTTACCGCCCCTATGACGGCCCCAACCCGGTGGCTATCGCGATGCGACACGTCTCCGATCCCCTCCCGCAGCTCCCGGCTCGCGTGCCGCGGGGACTGCGTAACCTTATTACCGCCCTGTTAGATAAAGACCCCCACACGCGCCCGCATAATGCGGGTGCGGTGGCAAAGAAATTTGCTGAGCTAGCGAAGGCCGATAGCCTAGCAAGACCGCCTGCGGCAACATCGGCTGCACGCTCAAAGGAGGATACGTGGTAGAGCAGGTTCCACAGATACTTGCTGGCCGCTACGAGATCGGTGATCTCATCGGTCGCGGAGGTATGGCAGAGGTTCATATTGGCTATGACACGCGCCTGTCTCGCCGTGTCGCCATCAAGCTGCTGCGCGAAGACCTCGCGCGGGACCCAGTATTCCTTGCACGTTTCCGCCGGGAAGCCCAGTCCGCAGCCGCCCTGAACGCCTCCACCATCGTCGGCGTCTATGACACCGGTGAAGAGACCATGGTCTCGCGCCGCACCGGCGAGGAGTTCCAGATTCCGTACATCATCATGGAATACGTGGAGGGGCACACCGTCCGTGAACTCCTCAAGGATGGCACCGCAATCCCGATTAACGAGGCTGTTGATATCGTCGATGGCGTCTTGCGGGCCCTGGAATACGCCCACCGGGCCGGGATTGTGCACCGGGATATCAAACCGGGCAACGTGATGCTCACTCCGCGCGGGGAAGTGAAGGTCATGGACTTCGGCATCGCCCGGGCGATGGCAGATTCCCAAGCCACCATGACGCAAGCGAACTCGGTGGTCGGGACCGCCCAATACCTCTCCCCTGAGCAGGCGCGCGGGGAAGTTGTAGACACCCGCTCCGATCTCTACTCCACCGGTTGTCTCCTGTTTGAGCTACTGACCGGCCAGCCGCCGTTTACCGGCGATTCCGCCGTCGCCGTGGCCTACCAGCATGTGCGGGAGACGCCGCGGACGCCGTCGTCAATCGCCTCCGATATTCCCGAATCCCTCGACCGGGTGGTACTCAAATCCCTGGCCAAGAATCGGGATCAGCGTTATGCGGATGCGGCCGAGATGCGCCGGGATCTGCTCGCTGCCGTCCACGGGCGGGCGGTATCCGCGCCCTCTACCGCCGTGTGGGGTGTGCCCGGTGCCATCGCGCCGGGGGCTGCAACCGCCGTCGCCACCCCGATTCCGCCAGCCACCCAGCAGTGGCAGAACGATCCGGCTACCTCCACGCAGGCTGCAGTACGCACTGAGGAGGAAGAGGAAGGCAAGTCGAAGGCCTGGCTGTGGGGTCTGCTGTCATTCCTCGGTGTGGTCGCGCTGTGTGTGGGTGCCTACTTCCTTCTCACCGGTAAAGATGAGCCGCCCGCACCGGAGATGGTCACCGTGCCGAGCCTGCAGGGCCTAGACCAAGCTGGCGTCACCTCGGCCCTCACAAATGCCGGATTGAAGGCCGATATTGGCGACCCCGTGGCCCATGATGAGATTCCCAAAGGCAGCTTCGTGTCCAGCGATCCGCAGGAGGGTGCCGAGGTGGAGAAGGGATCCACGGTCACCGTGCATTTCTCCTCTGGGCCCGGGGAAATCGCGGTTCCCGACGTCGCTAACCTGACCCAGGATGCCGCGCGCAAGATGATTGAAGCGGCCGGTCTGTCGGTGGCTAATGTGTCTACTGAGGACGTCCCGAAGAAGGCGAAGGACACGGCCATTAAGACCGAGCCGGCGGCCGGGGAGAAGGTCAAGGCGGGCTCCAGTGTGAAGCTGATTATTGCCTCGGGCTTCGTGGAAGTCCCCTCGCTGCGTGGGGAAACCCTGGAAAATGCCACCAAGATTCTCACCGAGCTGGGCTTGTCCCTCAACTCTGAGACGGTAGAAAGTGACCTGGTTGAGCCCGGGCAGGTGCTGGAGCAGAGCGAGCAGGGCCGCGTGAGCGTGGATACCACCATTAACCTGCAGATCGCGAAGGCGCCCGCACATACGCAACCGCCATCACCTGAGACTCCCACCCCCTCCCCAACGGAGACGAAGAAGGATAAGGATTAGCCCTAAGAACTGGGCGACGCCGCTGGAGCCGGGCTGTTATTCAGCCCGGCTCCGGCATATCCGCAGCCAGTTCGCCAGCAGCTCGTGGCCAGCATCAGTCAGGATTGATTCGGGATGGAATTGCACCCCGTACAGGGGTGCCGTCCGGTGCGCGAGCGCCATGACGGTGCCGTCAGCGGTCCGGGCGGTCACCTCCAAAACGTCCGGCACCTCGGTGACCACCAGCGAGTGATACCGCGCTACTGCCAGGGGCTGGGGCAGGCCGGCGAACAGTCCCGTGCCGTCATGGGTGACGTAATCTTGCATCCCGTGCATGAGGGTTGCGGCACGCCCTACCGTGCCACCGCATACGTGCGCTAGCGCCTGGTGGCCCAGGCACACTCCCAGCATGGGCCTGCCGGTCTCGGCGCAGGCAGCAATTGCCTCTAGGCTCCGCCCCGATTCCGCGGGCGTGCCCGGCCCGGGTGAGATAAGAACGCCGTCGACGTCGCATGCCGTACTGGCGCGATCTGCCCGCTCAACGCTAACCTCCGCACCTAACTCCCGCAGATACCCCACGATAGTGTGGACGAAAGAATCGAAATTGTCGATCATCCGCAGGCGCAGGCCGGCCCCGGGCAAAGTCTCGTGCATAGTCGCTAGTGTAATCGGTGCTAGCTGACGTCCACTTCACCCTGCTGGAAGGGCATATACGGCTCGATCACCGGGAAGACGTACTCAAAAAGCACCCACACCACCGCTAGGAATAGCAGCACAGCCAGGATGAAACGCAGCCAGGTGGGGCCGGGTAGGGCCCGCCAAATCAGACCATACATTTACTGTGCTCCCTCCAGCAGTGCGTCCGGCACCCCTTCGGAGCGCGGAATCCAATAGGCAAAATCGCTGTATACCACGTAGCGTTCCCGCGTGGACATCAGCGGGTGGCAGGTGGTGAGTGTGAGCAGGGGCTTTTCTGGCTTCGCCTCGGGCTGATGTGGAACCGGGTAGAGAACCTCCCCCTGGTCGGGTTTAATCACCTCATGACTGGTGACGGTGTAGACGATCCAGGCGTCTTTACTTTCGACGATCAGCTCATCACCCGGCTGCAAATCCTCAATATATTGGAACACGGCCCCGCGCGTCATCCGGTGAGCAGCCAGTCCGGCATTGCCGATTTCCCCGATCTTCTGGGTTTTCGGGTAATGCCCGGCGAGCCCAAAATCGAGCACTTTAGAGTAGCTCAACCCCTCCGCAATGGAGACCATATAATCCTTGCCCCAACGCGGTACGTAGAGTTTGGCATACGGCTCATTCATGTCTCCCGGCTCGACGACGGGTGGCATGTCGGTACGCCGCTCGGCGGGTTTGAACTCCGGTTTGCTGAAGGTTTGTTCCAGTGCTTGGGCGGCGGCACGGTTATTATCCCCGGCCTCAAAATTGGTCCACCACATTTGCCACACCAAGAACAGCGCCAGGAACCCACCGACGGTGAACAGGATTTCACCGAGGACGAGCGTGAAAATATCGAACACAGAACGGCGGCGGCGTTTTTTCTTCACCGACCTGCGGGTGCGGGTCTCTTCCATTCACCATTCCTTAATTTCGTAACGGCACCAACTACCGTGTGGATGCTCTCTCGTGGATGCCACCATCAAGAGAATACGCGTATTTTGCTTCCACTCGGCCAGTGTAGGCGGGCATACTGACCGTCGGTTTGGCCACCAGTGACCATCCGAGCCCGGCAGCCTGCACATACTGCTGGTACACCTGGACTTCCGGGTTGGTGCGTAGGGCTTGCCGCAGCCGGTCCGGGTTTCCAATGGCAACGATCACGTAGGGCGGGGAATAGGTTTGGTCGTTGACCAGCAGCACATTGCCCACGCACCGCACCGCAGTGGTCGCTGCCACCCGCTGGCCCTGGATCGTCATGGCTTCCGCGCCCCCAGACCACAGCGCGTTGACGACGCTTTCCACATCCTGCTGATGGACCACCAGCTGGTTCGGATCCCAGGTACCGGTCTCGGCAATCGCTTGGGGCGCGTCCCACAGCCGCACTTCCACGCCCGGGCCGTGGACGGGTTGATCCAGGTAGTCGAAGGCCGCCCCCGTCACCGGTTGCACACTGGTCGTCGCACCAGCGTGGGCGGAGACGGTTTCTACTTCTTGGCGTAGCGCAGAGACGGCCTTCTCGGCAACGTCGAGTTTCTTTTGCTCCTGCTGAACCAGCTCCACCAGGTTTTGGGGAGTACGCGCGGTTTCGTCGTCGTACAGGCGGGCATTCGTGGCAAATAGGAGGCCGGCACCGACAGCTGCCACCCCCACCCACACGGAGGACCCACGCGGGTGCCACCACGGGTAGGATTTCTCGGTCACGATTTGCCCCACTCTTATTTCCGGTAGTTCTTGCTCCAGACTAAGCTAAGAGGAGTTGCCCTGTCTCCCATGGAGGAAACTCGTGTCCGAGTCACACAATTCTGACCAGAAGCCGGCTGCGGCCAAGAAGCCGGCCGCTGCCAAGCAGCACCCAAAGTCTAAGCACCCCGAACGCGTGCAGGCGCGCTCCGATAATCCGCGCACCCGTGCCGCCGCGGAGCGGGTTATCGAAGAAAAGGCCGAAAAGAAACGCAATAAGCGCGTTAAGCTCGACGTCTCGCCGCCCTGGTGGGCGCCGGTGATGGTCACCTTGATGATCCTCGGCCTGATCTGGGTGGTAGTGACGTACCTGATGGCCGGTCAGTGGCCGCTACCGATCGGCAACTGGAACCTGGCCGTCGGTATGGGCCTGATGCTGTGCGGCTTCTTTATGACTCTTAACTGGAGATAGCCGGTGATTATTGCGCTGCCGCCCTCCGAGGGAAAGACGGCACCGGAGTCAGCTTTTGCGCGGCCCGCCCCGCTGGACAGGCTCACATTCCCGGAGCTCACCGAGGCCCGCGCTGAGATCGGGCAGACCCTGGCGGACCTCGGCACGGGTGCGGCAGCGCAAAACGTCCTCAAGGTAGGGCCAAAGGCGGCCCCGGAATTGGCGTGGAACCTCGCCCACGGCGCGGGGGTTTCTCCGGACGACGGCGCTGCCGCCCATGCCGTCTATACCGGCGTCCTCTTCGCGGCCGCCGAGCTTCCCGGCCCAGCCTCCCCCTGCCCGGTGTGGATATTTTCGGGCCGTTACGGGGTCGTCCAACCCGGTGACGTCATCGCCCCCTACCGCCTGCCCGCTGCCGCCAAACTGCCCGAGATCGGCCCGGTTGCCACCTGGTGGAAGCCGCGCCTGGCGCCCGTGCTAGATACCGCGGCCTGCGCCCACAGCCTGGTTTTGGACTGCCGCTCCGGCCCCTACCAACGCATGTGGATGATCCCCGCACCACTGACGCGTATCGAAGTGAAGGCGGCTCGCGAGCGCGCCGGCACCCGCACTGTCGTCTCCCATATGGCTAAGCATTACCGCGGCGAACTCACCCGCCTTCTGCTTGCCAGCGGCCAGGATTTCCGTGATCCCAGCCAGGTCGCTGCCGTGGCCAGTGCCGGTGGGCTCACCGTGGAACTCGACGACGCCGGCCCCCGCCATGTCATTCTGACTGTGGTGGTCCAGGACTAAACTGCCGGCCTGTCCTTCTCCCAGACCCCGGCCTCGAACCTTGCCCGGGGCCCGCTATGACGGCCAGCACCCTTATCACTTACCTGGCCGATGGTCAGCCTTTTCGGTGAGGACGCCGTCGCGAATCTCGCATACCCGATCGCAGAACTGTAGCAGCCGCTGATCGTGGGTAACCATGACGGTGGCTTTCTTCTTCTCGTGGGTGAGGTCGCGCAGCAGGGCGACGATCTCCATGGCGCGGGAGGAGTCCAAGGCGGCGGTGGGTTCGTCGGCCAAAATGACTTCCGGATCGTGCATGAGGGCGGTGGCGATAGCCACGCGCTGCCGCTCGCCTCCGGAAAGGTCGGAGGGGTATTTCTTCGCCAGCTTCTCGATGCCAAGCTCCCGCAACAACTCATCGCGGCGCGCCAGGTCGGGTTTCTTCCCGGCCACTTTATCGTGCAAAATGAGCTGTTCTGCCACGGTGAGGAAGGGCACCAGCGAGCTGCCTTGGAGTACGAATCCGAGCTTGTCGAACCGGATCCGTGAGCGTTCCTTATGGCCGGCATTATCCAGCCGTTTTCCGCCCAGGGTCACCCGGCCTTCGGTCGGGGTCTGCAACCCGCCCGCAATGGTGAGGAAGGTGGATTTCCCGGAACCAGACGGCCCAATCACCGCCACCAGTTCGCCCGGTTCAGCGCGGAAGTTGGTGTTTTTGAGGGCATGGATTTTCTCGTCCCCCTGGGTGAAGGTTTTGGTGACGTTGGCCAGTTCGATCATGAGTCGATCACCTCGATCGGGTCGATGCGGCTGATGGTGCGGATCGGGATGAGCCCGCCAAGGACGGTAAACACAATAAATGCGACTGTGAGGGCGCCGTAGATGGCCGGGTCGATCCTAAAGGGCATCGGCCCCTGCAACGCGATGCCCAATCCGGCCGCGGCGGCCAGGCCGAGGCCCACGCCGATGATCGCGAGCACGAGCGTCTGCATTACCCCGGAGGTGACGATATAGGACGTGCGCACCCCCTGCGCCTTCATAATCCCGAAAATATGTTTCTTCTGGATGGTGAGGACGTACACGAAAATACCCAGCACGAGCGTCAAGATTGCAATCAGTGAGCCGATCATGAGCCCGAAGGTCAGGTTTTGCGCGCGATACCCCGGCAGGTTATCCACAAAGTCGTCCGTCGCAATGACCTCCAAATCGTGGTCTGCGGCGGCGTCGATGAGTTCACTATTCGCGGCCTTATGCAGCACGACGGCGCTCGCCGCGCTCGGGCGCATTTCCCCGTAGGCGGCCTCAAAGGCCGGGCGCGTCATGGTGACGGTGGGGGTGGCCTGGAATCGGGAATGTGCCGAGATGCCCGTGATCGTCCAGATGGTGTCCACGTCGGGCAGGGTGAGGGTGTCCCCCATATGCAGGCCCTGGCGGACGAGCTCCGCGTCGATCACCAGTTCGTTATCGGCCGCTGGCAGCCTGCCGTCTTTGAGGGTGGGGGCCAGGGAGCCGTCCGGGTCAAGGCCGAAAATGAAAACATTCTCGCGGGTGTCCTCGCCGTCGTCGTCGCTGTTGTCCTCACCGGTGCCGTCGTCCTCACTTCCGGGCACATTCAGCACGCTCGGAGTGACGCTGAGCAGCCCGTAATCGGAGCTGTGCGCGGTGATGGCGTCGAGCGCTTCTTGGTCGATATACGAGGCGGTGGGGCTCTTATTGGCGTCTTTCGTCATCACCAAGCTGTGCGCTTTCCAGCCCTCAATCGCTTCGGTGTACGACGACGATAGTCCGTGCGCCAGCCCGGTCAGGAAGTAGACCAGGAAGCTGACCAGGAAGATCACGACGGTGATGAGGATGAAGCGCGCGCGAGAATGGCGGATCTCTCTGAGCGCGAGGAACATGCGGGGGCCTTTCTGTCGGTGGCGCTATCGCCGCAACTACTTTGACACGGCGTCGATAAAATCGCGAGTGGAAGGTTAAGGAACACTTCACGAGTTACGCCGGCCGCCGACTTATCCACAGCCCTATCCCCAGGTGGGGATAACTTACAGCTATGTAACTACACGCCTGTGGTTCGACCATGAACACACCTGTGGATAAGAAAATATGCCGTATTTTTGCAGGTTTTCTGCACCGTTGGCTCCCCGAGCCCCGGGCCTTTTACATCAGCAGGGAGGTTACCCCGGCGTACATGAACCCGCCCAGCAGTACCGCAATAACCGCGAGCGCAACATACGCTAGGCCGGGGTGGCGGCGGCGGTGGGCCCACACCATCACCCAGGTTGCGAGTGCGCCGATGAGGAGTCCGCCGAGGTGGGCCTGCCAGGCGATGCCGGGGACGACGAATCCGTAGACCACATTCAACCCGATAAGGACAAGGAGGGAGCGCACGTCCGCATTGGCGGCTCGCGAGAGCACAAAGAGAGCACCGAGTAGCCCGAAGATTGCGCCCGATGCACCCACGACGGGTTGCAGCAGTGCCTGCGGGGTCACCAGTGACCAGGCTACGAGTGCTGCGGCCCCGCCGAGCGCGGAGAGCAGGTATAGCAGGGCAAAGCGCAGCCGCCCGAGTACCGGTTCGAGCGCCTGCCCGAGCATCCACAGCCCCATCATGTTGAGTAGCAGGTGGATGCCGTCGGCATGGAGGAAGGCAGAGGTGAGGATCCGCCAGGGCTGGGCGACCGTCAGGATCGGCACATAGGCGCCGTAGTGGACGGGGAAAACCCAACCGAGGAGGTACACGGCCACGCAGATCCCAACGAGGGTGTGCGTGATAACCGGTTTTGTACTCCGCCCCAGCACGGCACCCGCCTTGGTGCGCGCTCGCGGCGCGGTGGCGCGGAAGGCTTTGTCGCAGTCGGGGCAGCGCACCCCCACGGGCGCTGGCCGTTGGCAGCGGGCACAGACGGGGCTCCCGCAGCGCTGGCAGAGGATATAGCTGACCTCATCGGGGTGCCGCGGGCAGCGCCCGGCCCCGGATTCGGGGTTCCCGGAGATTCCGTAGGCGGTCATAATCCTCCCGTTTATCGACGACGACGGGGGCGGCCCGCAGGCCGCCCAGTCCTCGCTTACTCTTCGATGCTGATAGAGGAGATAACAACGTCCTCTAGCGGACGGTCCCGCTGCGTCTGGACGTTGGCGATCGCGTCGACTACGGCGCGAGAATCGTCGTCGAGCACTTTACCGAAGATGGTGTGGTTGCCCATGAGCCACGGGGTGGGGGCGACGGTGATGAAAAACTGAGAACCGTTGGTGCCGTGGCCGCCGCGCTTACCGGCGTTCGCCATGGCCAGTACGTAGGGTTCGTTGAAGTTTAGTTCCGGGTGGATTTCGTCGTCGAAGACGTAGCCGGGGCCGCCGGTGCCGGTGCCGAGCGGGTCGCCGCCTTGGATCATGAAGTTCGGGATTACCCGGTGGAAAATGACGCCGTCGTAGAGCGGGTCGGTGCTGGTGGCGCCGGTGGCCGGGTTGGTCCATTCCCGCCCGCCGGTGGCGAGGTCGGTGAAGTTCTTGACCGTCACCGGGGCGTGGTTGGGGAAGAGCTCGAGCTGGATATCTCCGAGGGAGGTATGAATCGTTGCTTTCATAGTTGCTAGTCTCCCACGTTCGGCCCGCCGCTGTATCGCTGCGACGCTAGCAGCGAAATTCCGGCGTACAATCGCGTTCTTTACGCGCTTCGCCCTGCGAGCTGCTAAAGAACAAGGCAGAATGGACACTAGCAACCGTGTCAACTCCGGCACGGTGGTAATCGATGACGACGAGGAGTCCGGATGTCGTTCAACAAGAAGAAGAAGATCCAAGCCAAGGCTGGCGTCTCCGCTAAGGCCGCCCGCTCGGCGGTCAAAGATGCCGGCAGCCTCATCGGCGACCAGGCCAGTGACCTCACCAGGGCTGCTGCCGATTACTTCAATCAGGCGCAGAAGTGGGCTGAGCCCCGGATGCAGGACGCCGTGTCCAATATTAAGGACGGTGCGCAGCGCGCTAGCCGCGAGACCGTGAAGTTCGCGGCCCCCAAGATTGAAAAGGCCACCGAGGCGGTCCGCCCGAAGATCGATCACGCCTACGATGCGATCTCCGAGGACTATCTGCCGCGTATCCAGAAGGCCATGCACGACGCCGCTAAGGCGGCCGGCTCCACTAAGGGGCTGGATAAGAAAGCCAAGAAGGCCGGCAAGGCCGCGAAGAAGGCACTGGCTAAGAGCCAGAAGAAGAACACCGCTGCCCGCACCTTCGGGTGGATTCTGGTCGGTACCGTCGCCGCTGGCGCCGGCTACCTGCTGTGGCGGCGCACCCAGCCGGTGGAGGATCCGTGGGCGGAGGAGTACTGGAATGACTCCGCGAACACCACTGCCCCGGCTGGCGCACACGCTGAAACCAAGGGCGAGGTGAAGGCCGAGAAGGCGCTAGATAACCTCAAGGATGGCGCTAAGAAAGCCGCCGACGCCGTTGCTGCTAAGGCCGAAGATCTCAAGGAGAAGGCCGCGGACGTCAAGGCTAAGGTGAGCGAAGCCGTCGCGGAGAAGACCGAAGAGGTTAAGGCCAAGACGGAGGCCGTCAAGGAGGACCACGAGGCGAAGAAGGCTGAGAAGTCTGCCGCCGCTGAGGTGAAGGCAACCCAGCCCGCCGGTGGCCTGTCCACTCCTAAGCCTGCCCCGGCCCCAAAGCCAGCTCCGGCACCGAAACCGGCCCCGGCACCGAAACCGGCCCCGGCACCGAAGCCTGCTCCCAAGCCCGCTGACGACGGTAAGCTCGGCGAGGTCCGCGAGAACCTCAAGGACGCTGCCGCCCAGGCCAAGGAAGCGGTAGAGAAGAAGGCCGACGACATCAAGAAGAAGTAGTCGCCGATTGCCCTAGTCTGCCGCCTCCGGACGGGTCTCTTACCCAGCCGGAACCCGCTGGCGGCTAGGCCGCATAGGCGAACTGCCCGCGACAGCGGCGGGGTGAGGTCCACCAGGGTCTCACCCCGCCGCTGTCGCGTCTACTGCTGAAATGTTCTGGGCCCTAGTGTGTTTGCTTCGAGTGTTGATGTGGACTCCTCTGTTGAGCCTCAGCCCAAACTAAAACGCCCTGGCACGGTGACGTCGCCATGCCAGGGCGTGTTGGTGGAGCCAACGGGACTCGAACCCGTAACCCTCTGCTTGCAAAGCAGATGCGCTACCAATTGCGCCATGGCCCCTTGAGGTGTGCCGACCGGTTGAACCAGTCAACAACCGAGGACGCGGAAACCGACTTATTTTTGGAAGGCGATGAAATCTTCCGGGGTCTCACCGAAGCTGTCGGTGACTTCTTCCCAAATATCGCGTTCTTCGCGTTCCTGTTGAATTTTAAGCCAGAGGGCGTAGCCTGCAGCCGAAGCAGCTGCGAGCATCAATACCTTCTTCATGGTGCCCTCCTTGGGTTCCTGCAGTGGGCCTAGCTGGACTCGAACCAGCGACCTCTTCCTTATCAGGGAAGCACTCTAACCGACTGAGCTATAGGCCCGACCTGGCACCCACTAAAAAGTGGCTGCCGAATGAGAATATCCCATTTACCGCAGCAAACCCAAACTGGCTTAGCGTGTTCCCCATCACCCGCGCGAATTCAGGGCTGGCGGCTAATAACAGTGGCGGCGGAACAAGCGTTCCGCCGCCACTGCGTCGTCGTCGACGATCGGTTTACTCCTCCACGAGGGTAACGTGAATGCCACCCACCAAAGAGGCGATGACGTTGTAAATGAAGGCGCAGATCGTGGCCAGCGCGGTCAGCAGCAGCACGTTAATACCGGCGATCACGGTCGCTAGAGAGATGATCTTGTCAAAGTGCAGGTATCCGAGCAGTTTACCGATATCCCCGGAGGTCGTATCGACCTCACCCACGATCTCGGTAATTGAGGAGAAGACACCTAGGGAATCCAGCAGCAGCCAGCCGAGGGCCGCGGCGATTACCATCATGACGCCCAAAGCAATCGACATTAAGAACGCATATTTCATAACGCTCCACGGGTCGATCCGCTGGACCACGCGATAATCGGTGACAATACCGGTGGTGAGGCCGGTTCCGCGGCGCTGCGGGGTGGAATCTTCCACGGCTGACTCCTTGAGGGGAACATGGGTGGTCACATCTGCCACCTGCAACTGGTCGGTGGCGTGAGCAGGCTCGGTGCGGTACTCGGGGAATACCGCCTCCACCGGCTCCGGTTCAGACAGCACCGGCGTGGTACTACCGGCCACATCCTCCTGGGTAGGGGCTGGCGGAATCGCCTCCGGCATCGGCTCTTCAGGGGGCGCGGGAGGCGCGTCCGGTGTGGACTCCAGCTCCGGTTCTTCCGCGTTATTCTTATCAGTCATTACGCCTCCTCATCGGCGCGCTCTGCCACCTGTTGTGGGGCCGCCTGCGCATCCGCTGGTGGCTCCTGCGATCCCGGTGCTGCTGCACCGTCCGATTCGGCGTCCTGCTCGGGCGCGGTTTCGTCCGCGCCCACGTCGTCGGCGTCATCGTCTTCTTTATTGAGGGTAATCGCAATAATACGGTCACCGTCATCCGGTTTAGCGAAAGTGACGCCCTGGGTATTACGCCCGGTGAGATTCACTTCCGCCACGCCGGTACGAACAATCTTGCCTCGCTCCATAATGACCAAGACTTCGTCCGTATCGTACGTTACTAATGCTCCCACTAAATCGCCGCGTTCTTCCACCAGATTCGCGACCTTAATCCCCAGCCCACCGCGGCCTTGGACGCGGTATTCAGCCAGGCGGGTGCGTTTAGCGAAGCCCCCTTCGGTGACCACAAACAGGTCCGCATCATCGACGACGACGTCCATCGTCAACAGCTCGTCCCCGTCCCGGAACTTCATGCCCCGCACGCCAGAGGTTGCCCGGCCCATCGGGCGCAAGGCGTCATCATTGGCATTGAATCGCAGCGACTGCCCCTTGCGGGACACCAGGATGAGATCATCCCCGGCGCATGCCAGGCGCGCCGAGACCAGCTGATCGGCTTCGCCGTCGTCATCCTCCCGCAAGCGGATGGCAATAATCCCGCCGCTGCGGTTGGAATCATACTCAGAC
>JAEWHO010000068.1 GCA_023387755.1 Actinomycetes bacterium
CCTACTTATCGCACGGATTTACCAAAACGCCCGCATCGCAATTGCGTCAGCAAAGTTCTCGGCTGCTCGCTCATCGGAAGTAAGGTACAGGTTGCAATCAAAGAGGGAAACTTCCAGAATCTCCAATTCCTCGTCGCCCGCAACCATGTCGACACGACAGTAAATCAGCTGTTCGTCCCGGCCCAGTAACCCCTTAATCGAGGCGTGCAGGGCAGCACGCACATCCTCACCGCGGGTGCGCTCCCCGGAGGTGATCTCGTGTGGATGGGCGCGGTTGCGATGCACCTCGGGGCGCGGCCCGGTCGTATCGGTGAGGATAGTGTCCTTTTCTACCGCGTGCGACAGCAGCCCGTTGAAGAAGATTAACGAAATTTCGCCGCGTTCTTCCATAGAGGCCAGGTAGCGCTGCACCATGACGGCGTGCCCATTTTCCAGAATAGACATCGCGTGTTCGATCGCCGCCATCCGCGAGTAGGCTTCGCGTGCGGTGTACCGCCCGGTGGCATGCCGACCGGAGGATACAGCAGGCTTGACGACGAAGTCTCCACCCGCAGGGAAGCGCGTGTGGACCTGGTGTTTGGAGTAGTCTCGCTCCACTTCCAGCCAGGTGGTGTCAATCGTGGGTAGCCCACGTTTTGCCAGCTCTTGCAGGTAGTGCTTATCGGAATTCCATTGCAGCACGGTCGGGTTGTTCAACAACCGGGGCACGCTATGAGCCCACGCAAAAAACTCCTCCCGCCGCGGCGCATAGTCGGGTACAGTTCGCAGCACACATAACCCGGCGTCATCCCAGTTGACGTCCGGATCATCCCAGATCGCGATCTGCACATCGACTCCGCGCTCCTGCAAAAGCGGCGGAAGTACTTGGTCATCTTCACTCAGCTCGGGCAGCTCCCGGCCGGTCACGAGGGTCACCTTAGGCTTCGACACACCCTCAGATTAGCGGGTTTCCCCCTCCCCCGCGCGTAGTTGCGCCACGCGGCGAAATTACGCCCGCATATCCTCGAGCGCTTCCGGAGACTCCGGCAGGATTTGACCGCCGTCAACCGTAATGGATTGGCCGGTAATATAGCGGGCTCGGGGCGAGGCGAGGAATGCGACTGCCTCCCCAATATCGCGCGGTTCGCCCAGATATCCCAGCGGAACGCTGCGCGCCATGCGATCCATATATTCCTGCCCCATCGCTTCCAGCCCGGGCGTGACCACATTGCCAGGCAGCACCGCATTCACGGTAATCCCTGCGGGCGCGAGCTCGATAGCCGCCGAGCGCACAAACCCCATCTGGGCCGCCTTGGTCGCCCCATAGTGGGACCAGCCGGGATACCCGGTGATATTGCCAGTAATCGAACTCGTCACCACCACGCGCCCCTGGGTGCTAGCCTCGAGCGCGGGCAGGCACGCCTGCACCATCCGCATGGTGCCCGCCACGTTGATGCCGAAGATGAAATCAATATCGGCGTCAGTCATATCCGCCAGGCGTGCCTGCGGGTACACTCCCGCATTTGAGGCCAGAATATCGAGTCCACCAAGATCCTCGACGACGGCGCGGGCCACGCTCTGGCAGGATTCGCGATCCCGCACGTCTAACACGTAGGCAGTGAATCCAGCCTCGCGCGCGCCTGCGCATTCGTCTTCGCTGACGCCAGTGACCGCTACGGTTGCGCCACGCTCACGCAGCACGGTGGCGATGCCGCGGCCAATCCCGAGAGTACCCCCGGTGACGAGGGCACGCGCCCCGGCCAGGTCTGGTTGTTGTGGTTGCATTGTTCATACCTCCTCACTTCCATTAAAGCAAGGCCACACTCCAGCCAGGCCGCTATCGCCTACCGGCCTGCTAAGCGCCGCTTCCGGTGGCTCAGGGAGCCCATACATACTCGCGTCAGTTCGCGCGGCACCGCCTCAAGCGGCCCGAGTCGAAACGCCCGCCGATAAAGCACGGTAACGGCGACAATAACAACGATCTGTCCCACCCACACCGCAAAATCAACATACCGTTCGGCCCGTTCCAAATGCTCCAGGTACGGGATGATTGGGTTTGAGACGACAACATGCACCACGTACCACGTAAGCGTCAGCTGCCCCACCTGAGCCAGCACGCGCCATGTACTCTGCGCCCACCGCGCCATATCCCCCATTCGTAGATCAAGGCCGTAACAACACAGAATCAGCCCGCAAACGATGGCGGCCGACGCCGCGATATTCCCGTAACTACCCGAATATTCCAGCGCCGCAATATAGGGCACGTATTGATCTGGTACGGGGATGCAGCTGGTCAGTAATACCACCGCGAATCCACCTGCTACCAAGGAGATTCCGACGACGACGGGGCGGGCGCGCGCGCCCGCCCACCGCATGAGAGCAATCCCGCAAAGCGCGTAGAAAAGCCATGCTAGGAACGGGTATGGATCGGATATGAACAGCGCAGCAATCTGGCGAGGGTGCGCCAGGTCGTAAAAGTTCGGATTGAGATTGGCGGGCAGATATTCATACAGTCGATTCGCAATGGTGCCAACCGGTCCCAGCAGGCCGACCAAAACGAGTGCCACAGCTAAGGTTTTGGCAGGGAGCTTTGCCCCTATGTAGGCCAGCGCCGTCAGGAACCCAAGGGTCACTAAGATGACGGCGACCGACGTCACCCACATTCCCAATGTGAATCCAAGTAGGCATAAGAATCCCGCCCGCATGGTCACTGATATCGCTTGTTCACGGCCGCTTTTGCGCTGGCCTTCGAGTTGTGCCCCGGCCCCGATGAGCACAGCAAAGCCGACGGCGTGATAGTCAGACATCAGGTGCACGAGGGTATGTGCCGCCCACGTAGGGCCACTGAGGAGGTGATTGGCCATAATCCCGAAGAGCGCGAGCGCGCGGGCGACGTCCAGGCCCAGGAGTCGCTGACGTTGGGGGGCGCGGACCGGCTCTGATGACATATAGTCGGTGCGGGCGGCGGCCGTGTCCATTGACGTCCTCGGAGTTGGGAATATATGTAGGTTTAGCCTAGCGTCCCCACGCCCCCGATCCGGTAGGTTTCCTGCTGATTACACGCCCGGCGTCGACGCTACAGCTGGGGCCGGCTCGGCTGCGTGCGCGCCCGAAGAGCACGTTTCTTCACTGCAGTGCGGGCGGCGCACCCGCAGATAAAGCGCCAGGGCAAGGGCCGCAACGGAGGCCGCCGCCGCATAGGGCTGGATGGGTGCCCACAGCCCCATGGCACCGGTGGAGCCCACCAATAGCAGGACGATCTTATTGCAGACCGGGCAGGCCACCGCAAAGAGAGTGGCACCAAGGGCCACTCCGAGCCGCCCGGTATCCTCCTTCTTTTCTGCCGCGGGCAGGTAGAACCACAAGAATGTCAAGATGAGTGTGATTCCAACAGCCAGGTACTCCCACCAGCGTACTGGCACAGCGCGCCCGAATATCGGGTTCGGCAGAATGTCGGTGGGCAGCGTGAGCAATAAGCCAATCCCGACTGTAAGTAAAACGGCTTTTAATAGTGGCTGGCTAGTGGCAGGTGGCATGACACCTTACAGTAACAGAGTTTCGCTTGCCGGTCACGAGTGCCGTCCATTCCCGCCAGCCATAGCCTGCTCATAGACCGCGAGCGTTGTTGGCAGTACCTCCGACCAATCCTGCTGCGGTGGGATCTGAGCGTTATAGCGGGCCATCTGTTCGCGCATATCGTCATCACTAAGCAGTTGCGTCAGCGCTTTTACGAGGGCGTCGTCGTCGGCCCCTAAAATCGCCCCACGACCATCCGCGCAGAAGTCGTCGACCCCTGTAGCAGTCGGCGCGATCACCGGCAACCCGCTGGCCCTCCCCTCCAAGGTGGCAATCCCGAACGCTTCAAGCGTCGATGTTGAGAGGTAAATGTCAGCGTACCGATAGGCTGCGGCAAGATCTGCACGGGTAGCGCGGCCCGGCAGATGTAGCCAACTCGCCCCCAACCGATCACGCAGCTGTTCGAGCGTCGGCCTGCCCGGCCCCTCCCCATAAATCGTCAGTTCACATTCTCGCCCGGAGTGTTGCCGCGCTTGCGCCACAATGGCTACGAGGGTGTCATTCCGTTTTATTCTCGCTAAACGGCGTGAAGAGACGATCCGGATCGGGCCGGGCTGGCGCGGGCTCCGCAGGCGCTCTTGGGCGATAGCACGCCAGATCTGCAGGTCAGTGCCGTTAGGGACGATCCCTACCGGCGCGCTGAGAATGCGGGAGATACGCTCGGCCATCACCGTGGACACCGCCGTGTGCACGACACCGCGGCGGGCCGTATATTGCCGATGTCGTAGCAGGGTGAATAGGTGAGCCCAATGTGTGAGCATACAGTGCCAGGTGACGACGGCGGGTAGGCGGTGGCGGGCCGCCAGGATGGCGGCGTGGTCGGCTACAGGAGAGATTACGCCCGTATGAATATGGGTGATATCGGCGCCCCGCATAGCCGCTAGTAGCTGCGGTCCCGCCAGTGGGTTCACCGGCACCGGTCCCGCCAGGGGTAAGTTAATGCGCCAAACACGCACCCCCTCATCAAGGCACATATGTGGTGCTGGGGCATTGTCATCGCGGGTGGCGGTCACCACGAGGACGTCATGACCGGCGCGATGCAGGTGAATCGCGAGGTCACGGACCTGCGATTCGATGCCACCTAGGCGCGGTGCGTAACAATCGGAGACCATCGTGATGCGCATAGTGCCAGTGTGACATGCACAGTGCCTGCCACCTAGGGTGACAGGCACTGCTGATAACGGATACCTCTGGAGCTTTAACCGAAGAGACGCGAGAGGAAACCGCTCTTGGGAGCGTCCGGGTGGTTGCCATCGCACCACTGCGATGCCGGCACGCTGCGCTTGACCTGGTCAATATGCTGACCGCAGCCAGCCCACGTCGTCTTACCACAAACCTTGCATGTTACTGGGCGGCACATATGCGTTAGTCCTCTCTAGCCTACTGGCCACTGCGAAGCGCAGCGTTATCGGAAACATCCTAAGAATACCCCCCGGGGTATGCTGATGCAAATACCACATGGAGCATGCGACATATGAAAAACCTAGGCCCGGTTGGTGAGCAGGGAGGCCAACCGGGCCTAGGCGGCTGGAAAGACTAGACGCTCACCTTTTTGGCAATCTGGTTCACCTTATGGCGAGCCAGGGCCAGGTTGGCGCGCTTGCGATCGAGCACCAGGTAAATGAACAACCCCTCAGTTTCGCTGCTGTTGAGCACGGAAATGAGGTGGTATTGGTCGCTGAGGGTGATCATGATGTCCTCGATGCACCCGGCTACACCGATATCGTTCATGGTGGAGAGTTTGGCGCGGACGACGTTGGAGTTGCCGGCCGCGGCGACGTTGAGGTCAAATCCAGGATGCCCGCCGGTGGCCAGAGCCATACCTGAAGATATATCTACGATGGCGGCACCAGTGGCCCCCTCGATATCCAGCATCTCGGATACAAAGGTGTCGATCTGCGACATATATTCCTTCTCCTTTGGTTGGTAGGTGGCATCGGAATCCGCCACCCCAGGCTTGGCTTCGGAGCCTAAACCCGTTGTGGGAGCCGAACCGGATAGCTCGGCTGATTGATGGACGCGTTGAATGATTGTAGGCTGGCCACTTTCCCCAACCACTGGGACCGACCCTCGGTCGGTCCGACGGCGGGCCGCCTCGCTGGTTCTGCGTGACCTAATGGGCACCTCGGTAGTGGCCACGACGCTGTCCGCAACTGCGACAGCTCCATCCGCCACTCCCTCCCCTTCGTCGACCTCCGAGGATGACTCCCCGGCGTTAGAATCCACAGCTCCACCTGCGTCAGTTCCTCCGGCTTGCGGAGCCGCCGACGGCGACTGCGGTGGAGGCGGCGGAGCATAACGTTCAGCCTCCGCGGAAGCACGAGTATTCTCATCGGCATGGTCTGCGTCGTCGAGCCACGCCAACGCATCGGACTCCCCCTCGCCCTTGCGGCGAGAACGCCAGGAAAAGAAGGACGGCATTGTTAGCTGACCACCTCTTGGCCGGGCTCGGCACGTTCAGCCATCCCCAGGGCAATTTCCATAATGACGTCCTCGGTCATCATCTCGTTCGGGAATACGTCGAAGAGTGCCTTGTCGCGCACAATACCGATCCGGTGGCACTGCGCAATCAACTCAGTCATATCCGAGGTAACGAGAATAATGGCCTTGCCTTCGGCCAGTAGCTCATCCATAAACGAATAGATGAGGTCACGAGCCACCACGTCAATACCGCAGGTGGGGTGGTTGAGAACCAGGACGTCGCAGTCAGAGTGCAGCCACCGCAACAGCGCTACCTTCTGCTTGTCACCGCCGGACAATTCAGACATATTCTGATCCAAATTGGCTGCCCGAATGCGGAAGTCTGCAATGGTCTGAACTACCTGCCGTAGACGCTTAATGTCACCGGCTAACGTTGTAGCGCTATCAGCCCCAACAAGTGACTGGCCGAGCGCGTCGTCGTCACCGACCCCAAGTTCATCTTTGCGGTCGGAAAGATAGCCGATCCCCTTCTCCTGCGCCTGTGCTACCGAACCGAACCAGACAGACTCTCCC
>JAEWHO010000024.1 GCA_023387755.1 Actinomycetes bacterium
TTGGAGTCCCCGCTGGAGGGGCGCTTCCGGGAGGTGTTGCGCGAGCGGCTTACCCAGCTCGGCGCGACGATCACGGCGGCCCCCACGGGTTTTGGCGATAAGTTGAAGATCGTCATGCCCGGGCAGCGCACGTGGACGCTGCTGCCGCAACCCACGATCGGCGGCACCCGCCCCGACTTCCTGCTCACTAGCGCGGACGTGAATATCCCGCAGGTCGCGATCTACACCGACGGGCGGCACTACCACGCCAGCGCCGAGCACAACCGCGTGGCCGACGACTCCCTCAAACGCCAGAGCCTGCGCGATAAAGGCATTATCCCGTGGGCCGTCACCCATCTGGACGTGGCCTTGGCGCAGACTTCCCAGGCCGATGACACCTGGCAGGAAGAGCTGGCCCTGCGAGCCGGGGCGCTCGGCCAGTTGGTGACGCGCGGGATTATCGAAAACTCGCTGCTGACCGCGGTTTCGCACGGTATGGTCGCGCTGCTGATCGAGTGGATGAAGAATCCGCGCGGCGAGCGCTGGGCGCAGTTCTCCGCGAAACTGCCGCTGCTATTCTCGCTCAGCCAGCGGGCCCGGCTGGTGTCGGGGTCGCCTAGTCCGCAGGCGGAGCCGGGTTCGCCTAGCCCGCAGGCGGAGCCGGGTTCGCCCACTGCCGCTTCTCACTCGCCGGTGGAGGGCGCGCTCGCCGCGCGGATTGCCGCGTTCCTTGACGCCGCCACCCCGGCCCGCACGTTCCATCTGGCTGACGGGCCCCTCGATATTTTTGTGGCGGTCACGCAGGCGGGCACCGCGCGCGCTCTGGTGAATCTGCACGATGCCACCTATTCCGGCCCTAACGCTGACGATCCCGATGCGGTGCGCGCGTGGCAACGCTGGCTGCTGTGGTCCACGGTGCTCGGGCTCACCCCGAGCTGCGACGCCTTCGCGGCCACCACCACCTCAACCGTCGATGAGCAGCTGGCCGACTACCTGGTGGCGCCTGCCGCGCCTGGCCTGGGTTCCACTGCGTCTGGCCCGGGCTCGCCCGCGCCCCCTCCGGCCGCTAGCCCGAACCTAGAGGACTGGGCCGAGCTTTTTGCCGATGCCCTGCCGGAGGAAGAACCCTACTTGCGCCAGTGGGCCGAGGCGGGCCTGCCCGTTCCTGAGCTCGGCGAGGAGTATTCCGGCATCCTGACCTTCGTCAGTTGGCCCGACCTGCACATTTGTGTGCGCCAAGTCGAGGACGCCGCCGACGCGGCTAGCGCCGTCGTCGACCCTGATACCACTACGATCCCCGGCTGGCGGCTGTATTCCCCCGCGGCTGCCAGCGCCATTATCGCCGCTGTGAAGGAGGGCTAACCCGTGGCTCTGGTTACGATGGCTCACACCGCCAATAAACTCGATGGTTCCCTGAAACCGCTGGTCTACGATTTTCTGCATAAACTTCAGGAAAATGACGCCACCAGCGGGCTGCATATTGAGCCGATGCAACAGTCGCGGGACCCGCGCGCTCGCACCGGGCGAGTGAATCAGCAGTACCGTGCTGTGCTGTTCTTGCTCGACGATTCCGGCGAGCGCCACTACCTCTACCACGGCACCTACAATCACGACGACGCCATCCGCATCGCCCGCAACACGACGCTCACCATGAATCCCGCGTTGGCGCTCCCCGAGTTCCAGACCCACGATGAGGACGACGACGCCGCCCTGCAGGCGGCCGTCGCGCGGGCGCGCGAGGCCGCCTGGCAGGAGGGCTTTGCTGCCGGTCAGGTCAGCGGGGAGGCCTTTGATGCTGACGCCCACTGGCACAACCAACTCCCGGGAAAGTGGGATGTGGACGCGCTGGCGGAGGCCGGCGTGGACGCGAAGTTTGCGGCGGCTGCGCTGGCGGCTTCGACGCTGGCGGAGTTGAATGCGGTTATTGATGTGGCCCCGGAGTCTCAGGGGCTGGTGCTCCTCGGGCTCGCCCAGGGGGACACGCTCGCGGAGGTGCGGGAGTCGCTCGGGCTGCCGGTGGAGGCCGGCGCTTCTGCGGACGACCGCGCGATCCTCGATGCGATCGCCGCCGCCCCGATCGGTTTCACCTACGTGGGTGACAATCCGGACGAGCTGCGCGAGGCCTTGGAGTCGCAGGATATTGACCGCTGGCGCGTGTACTTGCATCCCGAGCAGCGGCGCTACGCGACCGGTTCGTGGGGCGGGCCCTATCGGCTTTCGGGCGGCGCGGGCACGGGTAAGACCGTGGTGCTGCTGCATCGGGCGCGGCATTTATATCGCCGCAATCCGAACGCGCGGATCGTGCTGACGACGTTCACGCGCACCCTGTCGAACTCGCTCGCGGCGAATCTGACGCGGCTGTCTAGTGGGCTGCCGCAAGTGGGCCTTGGCGAGCCGGGTATTGCGGTGGCGGGTATTGATCAGATTGCGCACCAGGTGTTGCGTGAGGCGTCGGAGGCGGAGGTGAGTGCGGCTGCGGAGCGGCTGCTCGGGCCTGCCGCGGTGACCGGTGGTGGGCGTGTGACGGCGTCGAAGGCCACCTGGGAGTTGGCGGTGGACGCGGCCGAGCCGGACCTGCCCGCAGAGCTCACGCACCCGGCTTTCTTGGAGCAGGAGTACGATTACGTGATTTTGCCGCAGCGCGTCACGTGCGAGCGGGAGTATTTCCGCGCGACGCGCACCGGTCGGGGTACTGCGTTGAATCGGCGCCAGCGCAAGGAGCTGTGGAAGGTGGTGGCGCAGTTCCGCCGTCTGACGCAGATCGACAACCAGCTCACATTCCCTGAGGCGTGCGCCCTGGCTGCGCTCGTCCTCGAGGCCCGCGCGGGCGCGAGCCCCAACACCAGCCCCTCGCCCCACCCCCACCCCGACACCGCGGGCCGCCCCCAACCCAGCCCCTCGCCCCACACCCACCCCGACACCGCGGGCCGCCCCCACCCCGGCAGCGCGCCCCACTCCCACCCCGGCACCGCGGGCCGCCCCCAATTCGTGGCGGATCACGTGCTCGTGGAC
>JAEWHO010000028.1 GCA_023387755.1 Actinomycetes bacterium
CCACTGGTTCTTCGGGATCACATTCCCGCTGATTGGGCCGCCAACGCCACAGCGTCTGCGCGTTGAGATTAATGACCCCCACGTCCATGCCGTCCGCGCGTAACATCTCGATTTGTTCCGGGAAGAAACTTCCATTGAGCGGGCTCTGTACACTTGGGTACCACGACGGCGTCCATACCACGTGCAGCTTGTCTGTCATTTCCGCACCTCCAGCGCGCAGGCGGCTCCTAGGTCGCTTCACTCAACCATACCGATCTTCCCGCGCGCCGAGGGAGGACGCTCCGTTTTTGTCTCTAGATGGCGCTGAATGTGTGGCCGGCGCGCATTCTGCGTAGGGCGATTGTGACCACGCCCAGGCCGATCAGCATCCAGACGGCGCTGACCGCCAGGTCCCCAATAATCAGTGCGGGGGCCAGCGGCTGCCCCGCGAGCCCGGCATGGAGGGCTCGCACGGTCCCGGCCATGGGCATACACCATGAGATTGTGGCTAGCCAGGAGGGGAAGACTGAGCTTGGGACGATCACTCCGGCGAGGATCGGGATGAGGGCGCTGGCATAGTTAGCTCCCTGGTAGGGGTCTGACAGTGCCACGCCCACGCCGGCCATTGCGATTCCCACCAGCACACCGATTGCGATTGCCACCGCGGTGAGGGCGGTGATCATTGCGATGCCGGCGCGTGCCTCGCCTGCCAGCCAGGTGATAAACCCCAGGGAGGTGATCGTGGTGGGAAGGACGAGGAGGATCGGCATGATTGCTGAACCGGCCCAGTAGGCGACGTCGGCCCGGCGGAACTGGTGCACTTCTTGGAAGACCCCGAGGTTCCGGTCAGTCACGATTTTTCCGACGATCCCGCTGCACACCCCTAATCCAGCCCCAACCAAGGTGGCGGCATAGGCAGTGCGCACGGCGTCGCGCGCCCCAAGATCATGGCCGAGCAGGACGGCGAATACGATCTCCAACAGCGGCAGGATGATGATCGAGACGAGCATCGTGCCGAGCGTGGCATAGGCGCTGGAAGAGGCGAAGGAGACCAGGAATGTGGAGTGCATGCGCCGTAGCATCTGCATCACATCACCTCCAACGTGCCGGTGTAACGTGCCCGTTTAAGTGCCGCCTTGGCCAGTAGCCAGGCCCCGATCAGCCACACCAGCAGCACTACAGCCGATAGCAGGAGGTGGCTGGCAATCTCACCGGCGGGCACTTGGCCGAGGAGGATGCGTGCCGGGGAGGAAAAGGGAATAAAGCGGTGACCAACCGCTACCACGGGCGGCAGCGAGGTGGTGGTGAACACCAGCCCTGACAGCAAAAACACGGGGACCAGCAGCAGCCCTTCGTAGGTGATCGCGTTGGGGGTGAGGACGAATATCGCTGCGACCACGAAGGAGACCACCAGGCAGGTGACCCATAGATACAGTACGAGCAGTAGGAAGCTGGCTGCCGATAGCGGAGAATGCCCCCATCCGACGTCGCTACCCGCCCAGATCACCCCCCAGGTGGCCCATGACAACGCGAAGGCGAAGAGCCCAAAGACGGATGCGGCAGAAACGACTGCCGTCAGAGGCTGGAACACGCTGACACGGGCGATGACGACGTGGACGAGCGTGCCCTTGAAACGCTCGAAGCCAAGGATGCCTGCGGCAGCAGTGGTAGTGGTCCACATGCCGATAATGGCGCTGCGTACCCACGCCACCCAGGGGTCGCCTCCCCAGGCGTAGAGGGCGAGCGCTTGTACGGCCAGGACGGAGAGGGTGGAGACCACCATGAGGGAGACGAAGTATGGCACCTTGATGAACTGCACCAGGTGGAAGCGCATTAATCGCCACTGCCGTGCGATCACCGCTTCAACTCCCCGGCCAGTGACACATACGCTTCTTCTAGCGTTGGCGGGCGGGAGACCACATCGACCGGCAACTCGATACCACGCCGCCTACACGCGGCCGCGATATATTCCTGCGCTTGCGCGGTAGTGATGGCTCCGCGCCAGAATACCGTGACCTGCCACATGGCGGCCTTTGCGTGCTTATTGATCTGGGCGACGTGTTCACAATCGGCGAGGTCGTCGAGTAGACCGATCTCCTGCGCATGTAGCGACATTGTTGAGGTCACCGCGAGGTCGGCATGGTCAATGACGTCCCGGATTGACCCGGTCATGCGTAACTGGCCTGCACCGATAATGGAGATCCGGGAGGAGAGGTCCTCAATTTCAGACATCGTATGGCTAGTCAGTAACACCGCGTGGCCCGCTGCGGCTAGGTCTCGCACGACCTGGCGGATAGTGATGGCAATATCGGGGTCCAAACCGCTAGTAGGTTCATCCATAATCAACAGCCGCGGAGAACCCAGCAGGGCGCGAGCAATGTGTAGACGCTGCTTCATCCCGCGCGAATAGGAGTTCACCTTACTGTGGGCGCGGTCTGAAAGATTAACCGCGTCCAGTACCCGCGCGACTTCCCGGTCACGTTCTCTCCCATCCACACCGGCCACGTCAGCGAAGAAAAGGAGGTTCTGGCGAGCGGTGGCGCGCGGATAGAAGCCTAGCTCACCACCGATAACTAACCCGAGGCTCCGCCGCGCCTGGCAGGGCGCACGCACCGTGTCAAACCCGTTCACAACAACCCGTCCGGCACTAGGGGTAAGAATCGTTGCCGCCATTTTAATCAGCGTTGTTTTGCCTGCACCGTTGGGCCCAATAACCGAATGGATTTCACCCGGCAGCACATCCAGTGAGACGCCCGAAACTGCCACGAAACGCCCCCGATCAAAAGTGCGGGTCACATCCTGGTAGCGCAGCGCGAGCCTGTCGTCTAATTCTTCCCGGTTTGTTTGTGTACCTGACTGCCCCGCGTGGCCAGAAGCCGAGAAGAATGATGTCAAAGATGCTCGCTATCGCTTGGGCCCTGACCTCACGCCAAGGCGATACGGTACAGTCGCGGCTCGCTCGAACACCACGACTTAGGACTTAAGCCCTAGCAACTATAGCACTGTCACCTAACGTGCAGCAGACCCTTATGGCTTTCTAGTAGGAGGGCTTTGAGACACCCACTTTGATAACCTCCAACCCGAACTGGTTTTCGGTCCTTCATGTAGAAGCCGCACTCGTACCCGTCAGCACTCAGCGGCAGGTCTTTCGCCCAGATGGGCGGGGTGGTCATGAGCTCGTGGATCTGAGCAATGGTGAGGGAGCTGGGTGGAATGGTGGGCACAGCCCTTGCAGTGTGCCGATCAGGCTGAGATTCCTCTGTCGCGTCTAGGAGCCCGTGGGTGGATGTGTGCTAATCTTGAGGTAATCGTTCAGCCCGCCTCGACCTCGGTCGAGAGTGGGCTGGATCTCTATTGGGAGGAGGTGTCATCTTGCCGAAGCCGGTTAAAC
>JAEWHO010000043.1 GCA_023387755.1 Actinomycetes bacterium
GGTCGGAGTGGCGGTCGGTTCCGGAGCAGGCGTGGTCGGAGTGGCGGTCGGTTCCGGAGCAGGCGTGGTCGGGGAAGGCGTCGGTTTCGGCGCAGGGGCTCCCCCTTCAGGGACTGTACCTTTTACAGTCTGAGCCTTCTTAAACGGCAGCACTCCTTCAAATGGGATTTCAAGACGTCCGAACGCCATGGAAGGGTGTGGCTTCACAATGAGTTTCGCATACGACTGGTACGTGCGACTCCAGTTATCCTCCACAGTCGTTGAGTAATGCCCGCGGGTCAGAACCCCGCCGGCATTATCGTTCGGTAGAGCGTCGGCCCCCTCATCTTTCTGATAGAAACCCCCCTCGATAAATGCCATGACGTTTTTGTCAGCAAAATCGATATCGACCTTGTAATGGGTATCGTCAATAGGAGTAATCGTGGCGGTGTAGGAACGATCTGTGAGGTGATGTTCGCTCACATCGGCCGTAGGACTGGGAGCTGGCTTCTGGGCAACCGGAGTGTCCGTCGCATTCTTAGACGTCGTGCTCAAGGTGCGATCTTTAGCGGAGAAAGCCAATGGTTCCGACCGCCACCGTACTGCCTGCGATCCGGCGGCAGGAACGAATGTAGCCTGCAGCGTCGTATTGTCTGCGCCGGCATATAGCGACGCTTCAGCCACCCCGTTCTTTACCGGGAGATCTGCGAAGTGGAATCCTTGCAGGCTCAGGGATAGCGTCCCATTCACACTAGAGTCGTGGGCGTCAAACGAGAATGTCGTGAGGCGTCCCTCTTCCCTTCCAGTCAGTTCACCGGCAGTGGCTTTAGCGCTAAATTCATAGGCGGTCTTTGGGGTGCCGGCCTTCGCTGCTGCGTACGCCTTTTCCAACGGCTCGCTCTTTTTATCTGCAGGTCGAGTACCGCCAACATGCCACGTCTGCACGGTTGGCTTGGAATGGATTAGCGTGCCATCCTTCAACCGAGCGGTAGCTTGGTAAGTAAGCTCGTAGCGTCCCGGCACCGAGAATAATGTCGCGTTATGTGTATGTGTGCCGGCAGGTGCGGCCTGCGTCCGATACCCCATATCCGAGGATGAGAAGAAGCGGCTGACAAGATAGCCGTCCCCCTCATCGAACCAGTTGACCTGCTCAACTCGGCCAGGGCCATTCACCGAAATGAGGTCTAGGGAAACTAAACCATCACGCAATTCTTCCGTAGGCACATTGGCATCAGTTCCAAACCCGAGCCAGATAGGATCGTGGTTACCTCCAGGTACAGCCGGTGCCATGTACCAGGTCCCGCCGTCTGACTTAAGAAATGCAAACTCTGGCTTGTCGGGGGGCGTGAACATATATTGCTGACGCCCATCGCGCAGAGAGTCATATCCGGTACCGGACCAGTGCACGACCGCATCCATCGGATGCAAGTCTCCCGGTCTTCCAGGGACATTAGAAGCATGGGTATCCAACACTGGTCCGCCGTTTTCCCAGACGATATGAGGCGAATCCACATGGCCGCGAGTCACCACTGGACGGCCGTCATCGGGGCCACTTAATGCTGGCGTCGGCGCCAATAGGCTGGCAGAAACGGCCCCAGCGCCTAGCATGAATACCGTCAACGCCGCCGTGAATTTGGATGTGAAACCACGGTGCCTTAATTTGAACATCGAAGTCTTTCCAGTCAGAGATTGATATGGGTGGGCTATTCCCCACCGATAATGATACTGATTCTCGCTTGCATGTCCACCCGGTGCTACTCTGACACCTCCACTCCGAGATACTCCAACGGGAGCGCTCTCAAACTCTGCCTATGGCGGAAGGGAGATAAACGAAACGGGGAGGAGCTGCATGGTAACCAGCCCCTCCCCGACCCAGCTCGGAGGCAATCCTGTCGGAGTTAATCCTGAGCTTTTTCAGGACGCTACCTACGCAGCTCCGATATTCAAGTTCGCTCCTGGGATCGCCGCTAGCAGTTCCTGGGTGTAGATCTGCTGCGGATTGTTGAATACTTCGTCCGTCGTGGCGTACTCGACGATCTTGCCCTTTTCCATCACCGCCACATCATCTGCTAGCTGCCGCACGACTGCCAGGTCGTGGGTGATGAAGAGGTAGGAGAGCGAGAGCTCCGCCTGCAGGTCATTCAGCAGACGCAAGATCTGGTCCTGCACGAGAACGTCCAGCGCCGAGACCGCTTCATCGCAAACCACGAGATCCGGTGAGAGTGCCAAGGCGCGCGCAATCGCCACGCGCTGACGTTGCCCACCAGACAGTTCGTTCGGGTAGCGACGCATAGTGGATTTGGGCAATGCCACCATGTCGAGGAGCTCAGCCACGCGATCTGCCCGTTGTTTCTTTGACCCAATCTTGTGGAGCGCCAAGGGCTCCTCGATGATCCGGTAGATTGAAAACATCGGGTCGAGCGAACCGTAGGGGTTTTGGAAAATCGGCTGGACGCGCCGTCGGAAATTAAACATTTCCTTCCCCTTTAGGGAGGCAACATCCACGCCATCGAATTCTACGGTGCCGGAAGTCGGGTCAAGCAGTTGCAGCACGATATTTGCAGCGGTGGACTTTCCAGAACCCGACTCCCCCACCAATGCCATCGTGGTACCGCGGCGAATATTGAAGGATATATCGTCGACGGCGGTGAAATCCCGGCCTTGCCCCGGCAATTTACCGCGAATGTGGAAGACCTTCGTCAGATTGCGGACCTCTAAGAGGTGCTGCTGCAACTGTTGTTGATTCAGATGCTGGTGCTCGTGAACCTCCGCCCGAACGCTGGCTGATTGCAAGCGTTTCGAAGCTAGCGATGGTGCCGCCGCCACGAGCCGCTGGGTGTAGGGATGGCGAGGATCGCGCAGGATTTCCAGCGCCGGCCCGGACTCCACCACTCGACCACGGTGCATCACAATAAGATGCTCCGCACGCTCCGCCGCCAGACCGAGGTCGTGCGTGATAAACAGTACGGCAGTGCCCATCTCCTCAGTCAGCTTTTCCAAGTGATCGAGGATCTTGCGCTGGACGGTCACGTCCAGCGCCGACGTCGGCTCATCAGCAATGAGCAAGCGAGGCCGGTTCGCTAGGCCAATCGCGATGAGGGCACGCTGGCGCATACCGCCGGAGAATTCGTGGGGATATTGCCGGGCGCGCGCTTCGGCGTCGGGCAATCCCGCGTTCTCTAAGGTTTCCACCACGCGGGACTCAAGCTCCGCCTTGGGGACGCCGTTGGCGCGCAGGGCCTCCCGGACCTGGAAACCGATCTTCCACACCGGGTTGAGGTTGGACATCGGATCCTGCGGAACCAAACCGATATTGGAGCCACGCAGGCCGATGATCTCCTGACGGGACATCTTTACGATGTCTTTGCCGTCGAACAGGATTTGTCCGCCGGTTACCCGACCTGTGCCCGGGAGGAGATCGATAATCGAATGGGCAAGGGTAGATTTACCGGAACCAGACTCCCCCACGATGGCCACGTGCTGGCCCGGGTAGATGGTGAGGTTCGCCTGCCGCACGGCCGGCACCATGCCGGTGGAGGACCGGAAGGCTACTTCCAGATCTTTGATCTCCAACAGGGGCTGTTGAGTTGTGTTGTCGGTCATCGCTTCCTCGCCTTCGGATCGAGTGCGTCGCGCACGGCGTCACCCATCATAATGAAGCCCAAAACGGTGGCTGCTAGGAACCCGGAGGGCCAGAAGAGCACATTGGGGGCGGTGCGCAGGGAGGCGCGTCCCTGGGAAATATCCTGGCCCCAAGAAACAACCTGTGGCGGCAAGCCGATACCAAGGAAGGACAGCGTCGCCTCCGCCACGATAAAGGTGCCGAGCGAGACGGTGGCCGTCACAATAATTGGCGCGGCCGCGTTGGGCATGATGTGTTTGGCCAAAATGGACATCTTCGATGATCCCAGCGCATGTGCCGCCGTCACAAACTCTTCATTCTTCACCCCCATGACCGCACCGCGGGTAATACGGGCGATCTGGGGCCAACCGAAGAGAGACAGGACGAGCACTACCGTCCAGATATTGCGGTACTGCTTGAACACCTGCATCACCACAATCGCGGCGAGCACGATAGGGATGGCGAAGAAAATATCCACCAAACGGGACAATAGGGTGTCAATCCAACCGCCGTAGAAGCCGGCGAGCGCCCCCATAATGGCGCCCAAGATAACCACAAACGCAGTTGCGAACACGCCCACCGTAACCGAGGCGCGGGCCCCGTAGATGGCACGCGAGTAGATATCGCAGCCCTGCCGGTCAAAGCCGAAGGGATGGCCTGAACGGGCAGGTGACAACGAATCTGACAACTGACAATAACGGGGATCGACTGACGTAAATAACTGCGGGAATGCCGCAACAGCCAGGGCCAACACAATAATGACGAGGGATACCCAAAACAGCGGGCGCTTACGTAGGTTATGCCACGCCTCGCTCCACAAAGAGGACGGAGCCCCGTCCACGGCGACGGCGTCAACCGCCCCCAGGCCGGTCTCGTCTTCTTCGGCTACATAACGCTCTTGTGGGATGGCTTTACCGGCCCGCGGCGTCGTTGCTTTCGTCAGACCTTCTGGTTGATTATTCATAGCGAATCCTCGGATCTAGCAAAGCGTAGAGCAGGTCAACGAAAAGGTTGGCCACGATATAGACCAGCACCAGCACCGTGGTGAAGGAGACAACCGTGGGCGCTTCGGACTGCAAGATGGCGCGGAAGAGCGTGCCGCCTACGCCGTGGATATTAAAGATGCCTTCGGTGACAATCGCCCCGCCCATGAGTGCCCCGAGGTCGGCCCCGAGGAAGGTAGCTACGGGGATGAGAGAGTTACGTAGCACGTGCACCACGACGACGCGGCGTCGGCTCAGTCCCTTCGCCGTCGCCGTACGCACGTGATCTGACGACACCGTCTCCGCCACGGACGTACGGGTAAGGCGCAGCACGTATGCCAGCGATACAGCCCCCAACACCATGGCGGGCATGAGCAGGTTCTTAAAGGTGGGTGCCCCCGAGACGGTCGGGTTGAGCAAGCCCCACTTCACACCGACCAGGTACTGCATGACGAAGCCGATCACGAAGGTGGGAACGGCGATCACAAAGAGAGAGACCACCAGCACGGTGCCATCGAAGATGCCGCCTTTGCGCATCCCCGCGATAAGACCGAAGATGATACCGAAAATGGCTTCGAACGCCAGTGCCATCAACGCGAGTTTGATGGTCACCGGGAAAGCCTCCGCCATCACGGTTGACACCGGGCGGTTTGAGAATGTGGTGCCGAAATCCAGCAGGAAGATGTTCTTCAAGTACAGCAGGTACTGCACAAAGAAGGGCTGATCGAGGTTGTACTTAGCGCGTAGCTGCTGTGCTACGGACTCAGGTAGCCCGCGATCACCACCCAACGCTTGGATAGGATCGCCGGGCATAAGGAAAACCATGGCATAGATGAGGAAGGTGGCGCCTAAGAACACAGGGATCATCTGTAATAGGCGACGACCTATGTAATAGAGCATGTAGAACTCCTTATACGGGTCAGCGGTGGGGGTGAGCTGACTCACCCCCACCGCAGTTTAGCGTGCTGTTAGTCCTTGGTGACCTGGTACAGCAGCGGCACGGAGTTCCAGCCGAATTCGACGTTCTTCACCGTCTCGGCATAACCGCCGGTCACATTGGCGTACCACAGCGGGATGGAGGGAAGATCCTTGAACAGGATTTCCTGTGCCTGCTGGAAGTACTTGTTGGCCTCGTCTACCGACTTAGCTGCAGACCCCTGCTTGAGCAGGGCGTCAAACTCCGGCGAGGAGTAGTCGCTGTCGTTGGAGCCGGCGCCGGTGCCGTAGAGCGGGCCGAGGAAGTTGAACAGACCCGGGTAGTCGGCCTGCCAGCCGGTACGGAAGGCGCCGGTGATGGTGCGGTCGGTTACCTCGGTGCGCAGTTCAGCGAACTTGGGGTAGGGCTTGCCTACCGCTTCGATACCCAGGGTGTTCTTGATGGAGTTGGCCACCGCATCGACCCAGGCCTGGTGGCCGCCGTCGGAGTTGTAGGCGAGGGTGAATTCGCCGTCCCACGGGGCCATAGCGTCTGCCTTAGCCCACAGCTCCTTAGCCTTCTCCGGATCGTACTTGAGCACTTCAGATCCCGGAACGCTATCGGAGTAGCCGTTAATGACCGGGGAAGTGAAGTCATGAGCGGGGCTGCGGGTGCCGTTGAAGATCTTCTGAGTGATCTCTTCACGGTTGATGGCCATAGACAAAGCCTGACGACGCAGCTTGCCCTCTTCCCCGTCGAAGTGCGGAGTCTTGGACGCGATGGTGAAGGACTGGAAGACGGCAGCCGGCTGGTTAATAGCGCGATCGCCGAGCTCATCCTGGAAGGTGGGCAGGGCGCTGTCCGGAATCGAGTCGATTACGTCCAGCTGGGAGGAGAGCAGGTCCTGGTAAGCAGCGTCCGGGGTGTCATAGATCCGGAAGAGCACGCCGCCGTTTTGGGCCTTGCGGTCTCCCTGGTACTGATCATTCGGAGTCAGCTCAACCTGAACGTTGTGCTCCCAGGCACCTTCTTTAGCAAACTTGTACGGGCCGTTACCGATGGGGTTCTCGCCGAACTTCTTCATATCCTCAAAAGCGGACTTCGGCAATGGATAGAACGCGGAGTAACCCAGCCGCAGCGGGAAGTCGGCTTCCGGCTGCTTCAAGGTGACTTTGAAGGTGGTCTCGTCAACGACTTCCAGCCCGCTAAGGTCGCCCTTGAGGTCTTCGGAGAAGCCTTCAATCGGCTCAAAGAAGTAGGCCGAGAGCTGCGCGTTTTCGGAGTTAGCGCCGTAGTTCCAGGCTTTAACGAAAGATTCGGCGTCGACCGGGTCACCGTTGCTGAACTTCAGGCCCGGCTTGAGCTTAATCGTAAAGACCTTGGAGTCTTCGGTGGAGATGTCCTCGGCTACCGCTTTTTGAGCCGCACCCTTGGCGTCGTAGTACACCAGACCTTCAAAGATGAGGTCGAGGATACGGCCGCCGCCCACCTCATTGGTGTTGGTGGGGATGAGCGGGTTCTGCGGTTCGGTAGCGAATGCGGAGACGACGCCGGTGGATGCGCCACCGGCAGCGCCACCTCCAGCCGTCGGTTTATCGGAGCCACCGCCGCCGCCACATGCGGACAGCGCCAGCGCCAGCGCCGCGCCCGCGGCGAGGAGGGGTGTACGGCGAAGCTTCATGCTTTACCTACCTTTCGTTTAAGCCTGGTGACAGCCAATTGGTCGCTCGAACGGCACGCGTTTTGTCGGATTTTCCGGGTAAATAAACCACCGCAGCCGAGCAGTGCGATTGTCGGTAAGCTAACACACATTGTTCGCCCGGGGCCTTCTTCTTACCAAGTAGCGCCTAAATCGTAACCGCTTTGTAACCGCAAGTCGGACAAACCCCCTGGTCACACTATTGTCGCAATCCTTCAGGTGTTTTAGAGGGTTTCTACTAAAAGCGGTGCAAACGCTTACAGCATGACGAGAGCAGGTGTAAGACTGAGATGCCGCTACAGTTTTGCCTATGACAACTGTGAGCACTCCTCGTTCAGTCCTGGCCGATGTGGCCCTCCCCCGTGCTACCACCCAAACCCAGGTGTGGCTGCGCAACGCCGCTCTCATTACTGCCGGTGTCCTTCTGACCGCCCTACTGGCGCGCGTTGAGGTACCTCTAAAACCAGTGCCCGTTACCGGGCAGACCCTCGCGGTCCTGCTCGTAGGGGCAACACTGGGTATGCGCCGCGGTGCCGCGACCATGACCGCCTATATGCTGGCCGGCCTGGCTGGTCTGCCGGTTTTTGCAGGAGGCAGCGCCGGCCTCGCCTCGGTATTCACCCCCAGTTTCGGGTACATCATTGGTTTCATTCCCGCAGCCGCCCTCATCGGCTGGTTGAGCGAACGAAAATGGGACCGGCAGCCGCTGCTTGCTCTGGCCGGTTTCGCACTGGCCACTTTGATTCCATTCTTGGTAGGAATCCCCTACATGGGCGTGGTGCTCCAGTCCACTGGGGTTCCGGTAACCTTCCCTCTCCTGATGCAGCTCGGTTTCACCCCGTTCCTCCTCGGTGGGGCCATTAAATGCGCTATTGCCGCAGCTATTCTGCCTCTGGCTTGGCGCCTCCTTGGCCGACCCAGCGAAACCCACTAACTGTTGTCTAGCGACGCGTTGGAGGCCTGGTCCTGAAAGGGAGCAGGCCTCCATCTCGTATCCATGCAGTTGGGAATGCGCGCGCCGATGCGCTACTTTTAGGCCCCTGCTGCCAGCAACTCTGCAATCTGGATCGCGTTTAACGCCGCTCCCTTACGCAGATTGTCACCACTGATAACCAGTGCCAGACCACAGCCGCCTGGCACCGACTGATCGGTACGAATCCGCCCGACAAGGACGTCGTCAATACCGGTGGCTGCTTGCGGCGTCGGCACATCAACCAGGCGCACTCCGGCGGCATCCGCGAGGAGCGTGCTCGCATGCTCGGGGGTGATCGGTCTCGAGAACTCAGCGTTGATCGCTAAGGTGTGCCCGGTATAAACCGGTACGCGGATGCAGGTTCCCGCCACTGCGAGGTCTGGAATCCCAAGGATTTTACGCGATTCGTGCCGCAGCTTGGCTTCTTCTTCAGTTTCTCCGTCATCGAGTAAAGCCCCCGCCAAAGGTACGACATTGGCGGCAATCGGCACCGGGTAGACGGGCCCGGCGCTCAGGCCGGCAGCGCCGCCGTCGTGTACTAAGCCCGTTCTCCCTCCCAGGGCCACCATTTGGCTAGATAATTCCTGCACTCCGGCCAGTCCCGATCCGGAGACGGCCTGATAGGTGGAGACTACGAGCCGGTGCAGGCCTGCTTCTTCGTGCAGAACTTTCAGCACCGGCATCGCTGCCATCGTGGTGCAGTTGGGGTTAGCGATAATTCCGCGGGAGCGATTGCGCAGCGCCTGTGGGTTCACCTCAGCCACCACGAGGGGAACGTCCACATCACGGCGGAAGGCGGAGGAGTTATCGATCACCACCGCTCCCGCGGCGGCGACGGCGGGAGCGTATTCGCGCGCCACCTGCCCACCGGCAGAGAAGACCGCAATGTCGATACCGCGGAAGTCCGCGGTGGCAATATCTTCAACCAGGACGTTCTTCCCAGCGAAAGGCAGGGTGGTGCCCGCGGAGCGGGCGGAGGCAAAGAATCGGATAGCCGTATGCGGGAATTGCCGTTCTTGCAGGATTTGCCGCATTACGGCTCCCACCTGACCAGTGGCTCCCATCACTGCGATGGTGGGCGGCGTCGTCATCGTCCTGTGCCTCCGTACACGATTGCTTCGGCGTCCTGGGCATCTAAATCAAAGGCGGTGTGAACGGCCCGCACGGCGCGGGTGAGGTCCTCGGCGGCAATGACTACGGAAATACGGATTTCAGAGGTGGAGATCATGTCAATATTGATCCCGGCTTCGTATAACGCTCCGAAAAGAGTGGTGGATACGCCGGTGTGGGTGCGCATACCTGCGCCGACGAGGGAGAGGATGCCGATGGCGTCGGTCATGGTTAGACCGGTGTAGCTGAGGTCATCGGCGGCGGCTTCCAGCGCCTGCATGGTGGCGTCGGCTTGATCCTGGGGCAGGGTGAAGGAGATGTCGGTGCGCTGGGAGTCGGCGGAAACGTTCTGCACGATGGTGCCGATTCTGGCCCCGGCGCTGGCGCACACATGGAAGGTGCGGGCGGCGACGCCGGGCCGGTCGGGCAGCCCGAGGAGCGTTATTTTCGCTTGGCTGGCGTCGTGGGCGATACCGGCGATGATGGGTTCTTCCATGGGGTCCTCCGCGGTTGGATTACGTACCCAGGTACCTGGTTTGTCGGAAAATGAGGAGCGTACATGCAGGGTGACGTCGTAACGGCGGGCGAATTCGACCGCCCGCAGGTGCAGGATTTTTGCGCCGTGGGCGGCGAGTTCGAGGGTTTCTTCGGTAGTGAGTGCGGGGATACGCCGGGCGGTCGGGACGATACGCGGGTCGGCGGTGAAGACACCGTCGACGTCGGTGTAGATTTCGCAAACGTCTGCCTCTAGGGCGGTGGCAAGGGCGACGGCGGTGGTGTCGGAACCGCCACGCCCCAGGGTGGTGACGTCGTTGGAGTCGTTTACCCCTTGGAAGCCCGCGACGATGGCAACGCACCCGTCAGCGAGGGTTTGCCGGATACGTTCGGGCACTAGCCGCACAATATGGGCTTTACCGTAAGCGCCGTCGGTGACGACGCCCGCCTGTTGGCCGGTGTAGGAGCGGGCGGGTACTCCGCGCGCACTGATAGCGATGGCGAGAAGGGCCATGGAGATGCGTTCTCCGGCGGTGAGGAGGATATCCATTTCCCGCGCCGGTGGGTGCGGGGTGATGGCGGCGGCGAGGTCGATGAGTTCGTCGGTGGTGTCCCCCATGGCTGATACCACCACGACGACGTCATTACCGGCTTGGCGGGTAGCGGCTACGCGCTCCGCTACTCGGGCTAGTCCGGCTGCGTCCGCGACGGAGGATCCTCCGAATTTCTGCACGATGAGTGCCACGGCCACCTCCTGGCCTTTTAGAGTCGGCGACGTCCTTCAAACGCTCGTCCGAGCGTGATTTCGTCAGCGTACTCTAGGTCGCCCCCCACGGGCAGACCTGAGGCAAGGCGTGAGACGGGCACATCCAAAGTACGGAGCATGCGCACCAGGTAAGCGGCGGTGGCTTCCCCTTCGATATTGGGGTCGGTAGCGATGATGACCTCCTCGATGTCATTCTCACTCAGCCGCGTCATCAAGGATTGGATCCGCAGATCGCCCGGGCCGACCCCACCGATCGGGTCGATTGCACCGCCGAGCACATGGTACTTGCCACGGAATTCGCGGGTACGCTCGATAGCCCCGACGTCCTTGGGCTCTTCGACCACACAGATAATCGAATCGTCACGGCGCGGGTCTGTGCAGATGCGGCATGTCTCTTCTTCTGAGACGTTCCCACAGATGCTGCAAAACCGCACATGGGTTTTCACGGCGGTGATGGCATCGGTGAGGGCCTGGATACTGGCTGGTTCGGCGGCGAGGATATGGAACGCGATTCGTTGCGCCGATTTGGGCCCGATACCGGGGAGTTGGCCTAGTTCGTCAATGAGGTCCTGTAAGGCTCCGTCATAGACGCTCATCTGTTGTCAGTCTCCTCTACCACGACGCCGCCGAGTTGTTTTTCTAATAGTTTCACACCAGTGAGTGCCGCCTCAGCGTCGGTGACGACGACGTCGTCACTGCTGGCACCGCCGTCGTCATCATAATCGGGTGGCACCTGGCGCTGGTTCTGCTGGGAGGTAGGCGAATCACCACTAGCAGAGGCGGTACCGTCTGCTTGTACTTGTTGTACGGCGCGGGCGAGTCGCCCTCGGGTCACTGACCCGGGTCCGCTCACCCGCGTGGTGGAGGGGGTGTCGTCTTGCGCCACGGTGCGTTCGCGACCAGCACTATCAACATGATCGTCCGGGTAGGGGACACCGGGTTGAGGGGCCTCTTGTTCCCCCGGCTCGGGCCGCCCGCCCGCAGACTGGTCGGTAGGGGTGCTCGTCTTCGGCTGCGCGGTGCCGGGCTCATACTGATGCTCCGGTTGCGATTGTTGAGGGTCCGCCTGCGCAGTATGGCGCGGTGCAGTCGATGTGTGCGCTGGAGCCGCGCCGGGGCGTTCAGCCGGTGGCTTTGTGGCAGCCGACTGGCCAGGTAGGGGGACACCCGGAATACGTTTCCCACCTTGACTAGCTGCGCGCGCCTGGCCAGGTAGTGGGACGCGAGGCGCGTTGGCCCGACGCTCTTGCTTAGGCTGCGCGGCCATCTCCGTGGCTTCTGTGGGCACCGACGGGGCGGATTCTGGCTCTGCTTCCGGCACGGGCTCTGCCGGTGGGGTAGGCACGGATGTGGGCTCTGCCGGTGGGGTAGGCACGGAGTCGGCGTCGTAGGCGGCGACGGTCAGGCGTATCCCGACGGCCTGGAAGATCGCTTCAGCCAGGTTGTCGGAGTGCTGCTCGTTGCGGAAACGTTCCAGCAGTACCGGCAGGCGGAAGATCAGCGCCAGTTCGTTATCGCGGATAGGGCCGACGGCGGCCTGACTCTGCACTAGCGCCCAGGTAACACGCGAGATGCCCTTCAATGCTTCCAGCACTTCGTCCCAGCGGCGCCGCAGCAGGTCGGCACTCTGACTGGACGGCGTCAGCTCTTCGCTGCCCCCCGCAGCGGCGGCCTGAGCCGTGGCCTTGTTCTCGTCAGTGTCGACCGATGTCGTTACCGCCGGCGCTTCGGCTGACTCTCTCTCCTTAGCGGGTTCCGCCGCAGTATCGGACTCATTCGGTTTAGCGGCTTCCATCGGCCTAGTAGAATCCGCAGGCTTTGCCGGTTCCATGGGTTTAGCAGGATCGTCCGGCTGTTCAGGCTCGGCCACTGCGCCGCTGCGTAAGGACTGGAATACCCCGGCCACCTGGGCGGGCATCCCGTGTTTCGGGCCGGAGCGACGCCCCTGGGAACCGCCCCCGCCAGTGCCAGCCACACCGAACTCTGCTGAAATGGCATTGGCGGAATCGCTCCCTGCTGTGCCGGTTCCTGCTGTGCTGGGCCCAGCTGGGCTAGTCCCTGCTGCTTGATCCGCTACACCCCCTGCCGGCACCGCCGGGGCAGCTGTTGCAATCGGGGTTTGCTGCGCCAAAATGAGTCGACCACATAGCAATTCTAGTTGCAGGCGTGGGGAGGTAGCCCCGGTCATATCCATCAGGGCAGCGTGGACCGTATCAGCACTTAATGACGCGCGCCGCGGCCCCAACTGTTCAGCCTGTACGGCCAAGCGTTCCCGTTGGTCAGCGGGCAGATCATTCCATAGCCCCCACGAGTTATCGCCGATAAGCCCCCGGATAACGAGATCCCGCAATCGTTCGAGTAGGTCTTCGGTAAAGCGCCGCGGGTCATGACCGGATTCCACAACATTGTCGACCACTCGAAATAGCGCCGCCCCGTCAACACCTGCCAAGGCGCCGATAGCGTCGTCGAGCAGGCCTGCTGAGGTGTACCCCAGCAATTGCGCAGCCCGCTCATACCCGACCCCACCATCCACGGCTCCAGCCATGAGTTGGTCCAGGACGGAGAGGGAATCACGTACCGATCCCCCGCCAGCGCGCACCACCAGTGGCAGCACTCCACTGGCGACGGCGATATTTTCTTCCTCGCACAAATGCTGTAGGTAGGCGGTCAACTTTTCGGGGGGCACTAGCCGAAAAGGATAGTGGTGGGTACGTGAACGGATCGTGCCGATAACTTTCTCCGGCTCCGTCGTCGCGAAAATGAACTTCACGTGCGCGGGCGGCTCCTCCACCAGTTTGAGCAGCGCGTTGAAGCCCTGCGGCGTCACCATATGGGCCTCGTCCAGGATGAAGATTTTGTAGCGATCCCGGGCAGGAGCAAAGGCTGCCCGTTCGCGCAGATCCCGGGCGTCATCGACACCGTTGTGGGAAGCGGCGTCGATCTCCACGACATCCAGGGAGCCGGGCCCACCGCGGGCGAGATCACGGCAGGATTCGCACTGCCCACAGGGTTCCGGGGTAGGCCCTTCGACGCAGTTTAAGCAGCGTGCAAAAATTCGTGCCGACGTCGTTTTACCGCACCCACGCGGGCCGGAAAACAGGTAGGCATGCGAGACTCGACCAGCTTTGAGGGCAGCCATAAGCGGCTCGGTCACATGTTCCTGGCCAATGACGTCCGCAAACGTATCTGGGCGGTAACGCCGGTACAACGCAGTGCTCATTCTTTGAGCATAAAGGGGACCGCTGACATTCTCACCCGAGTGGGAACATGAAGACCCCCACGCACCCGCCAGAGCTCACTTACCCTTGCTGCATTCCTGCCCTGGGGGAGTTGGGTGAGGTAGCGCCACGTGGGGGCTGGTACTTACTCTAACGAAAACGGGGAGGGTGACAAAACCGGCCCGCCCCAAGTGTTATCGATCCCTCACCCGCAGCGGGAGCACGAAATCGACTCTCGCCGGGGAATCAGGTACGATGGTTCATCGTTGCCCCTGTGTGCAGCTAACCCAGGAGGATTCGCCTAGTGGCCTATGGCGCTCGCTTGGAAAGCGGGTTGGGTGCAAGCCCTCGGGGGTTCGAATCCCCCATCCTCCGCAGTGCCCCTTCCGGATAGATTCCGGGAGGGGCTTTTTTATGCCGTTTTACCCGTGATTATGCGGAAAACTCGCCATTACTACAGCCCCGCGCGTGCGTGCTGTGCGTTCTGCAATGACCTAGTTATGACCGCGCGTAGGTCATAATTAGGTCATAATTGGGCTACGTCCGTAAGCGAGATTAGGAGCGACGATGCCCCGCGAGATGTTCGGCTCGGTGCGAGCGAGCGGAAAGCGCTGGTTAGGCCGGTATCACGTTGCCGGTAAGGCCTATTTTACCCCCACCCGTGAGCGCAAGGGGCGGGTGCGTGAGCTGTTGCGGCGCGTCGATACTGACGGCGACCTTGCTCACCCTGAACTGACCCAGCCGCTAGACGAGAATCACCCGGCCTTGCGTGTCGTCGATGAGGAACCAGACTTTGAGCGCATGGCCGCGTTTAAGCCGCCCTATGATCCAGATGAGGAATTGACCGAGCGGCACGACACATAAAGAAAACCCCGGCGTTATGCCGGGGGTTAGCTCTATTTCTTGTCGCCGCGCGAACCTCTGATTGCAGGAATCGCGCTAACCAACGCCGCCGCCAATCCTCCTATAGCGATGAACGTTTCACTATTCACTGCCCCTAATGCGGCCACAACGAGCGCGGCTGTGGGCAAAATAAGGGCTGCAGATGCAATGATCGTAGTCGCAAGCACTTCACCACGAGCCATCCGATACCGAGCGTCCACCTCTTTTTCAGTTAAACGCAATATGCGGTCGGCGGCATCTGGAAGCACCTCATTATAGGCGCGAAAATCTGCAGGCGGAGGGAGCGGGCCTTGATAGCGGGCGTAAACTTCACTAACTAGCGGGACGAGCTGTTCTTCCTCGTTACCGCCTCTGCGTTCCGATATATCGCTTGGCCTACCGTCGCTAACGCTGGGCCAATGATCCCGTCCTTCTCGATTTCCTGACGGCGCTTTCGAAGTTTCTGCGGGCTGGCCGTTGTTGCCGTCCGGTAAGCCCGATGTAGCATCATTGCCGCGTTGCTCATCCATCTAGCCTCCTGCTCGCTGTAACGCCTCTGAGTATATAGAACCGCATTAGACGACAACCAATGATATGCGCCAAATCACAAATACCGAGTTGTGTAAACATATGCACTCATGTAAACTGAAGGTACAAAGAAAGGAGGTGCCAAGTGGATACACTGACTGGGGTTGCGGCACTTATCGCAGCAGCCGCCGCGCTCATTAAGGCGAGCGCAGACCTGATTAACGCAATCAAGTCAAAGCCGAAAGAGTAGCGCGGCAAGCGGCCCAGGATACCTAAACTAACCTGGGCCGCACCCCCAGTTTACAACCACTAGTCAATCATGAGCACTACTTGGATCAGCATTTTTGCCGCGGCTCTAACCGTATGGGCCGCGGCGGTAGGCGACACCGCGGCTGCAATTATCTCTGCTGCACTTTTGGTTGCCGCCACCGGCGTTAAGTTGGCGGCTGGGAGGGTTGCGCGAGATGAAGCGTTACCTTTCACGGAGTGAGTTTGCCGCCCGGATCGGCGTCAAAACGCCCACATTGTGCCGGTATAAGTTGCCAGAACCAGATGTGATGATCGGCCCCGATACGCGCCCGACTTACGGGTGGACTGCGGACACTATTGACAAATGGAACGCGGCCAGACCCGGGCGCGGGAGGCGGCAAAGAGAGGTGATCAATACCTAGACTGTCAGAGGTTGCCGGTACGGTGGGCGCGTGGACAGGCCAGAACAGTTGCGCGCGCTTGCCGAAGCGGCTCACGATGAGGGGCTGACTATTCTCGAGCGCCCCCTGCCTCACGGTCTGAGCGGGGCATATGACCTACGCGCTGGCATTATCTACCTACGGCGCGGCTTGAGTGTGCCTCACCAGGTAGCCGTGCTTGCCCACGAGCTTGAACACCATCGGCGCGGGGACGATGGGCACCAAGACGCCTCCACCGAGGCGCGTATCAATCAAGCCGTAGCGCGCTGGCTCATATCGCCTGCTGAATATGCGCTCGCCGAACAGATTGCAGGCGGGCATAGCGGCGCTATCGCGCTGGAACTCGATTTGCCCCGCTGGGTAGTGAGCGCGTATCGAACCCGCCTATGGGATAGCTCACCCGTTTTGCTAGGTCATAAATAGGTCATAGCGTTTTGCGAATACCGCATAATTACGCGGGTAAACTGGCATAGGGTTCGAATCCCTCACTCTCCGCAGTGCCCCTTCCGGATAGATTCCGGGAGGGGCTTTTGCCCTTGTTTCCGCGTAAATGCGGCATCTCAGCGTCCCCTGTGCACCCATCACGAAGTGCCTGAAGACCCCTCTTGCGCCTTCCTGGCTCCCGCGAAAGGTACAAATAAGGCAGTACACGCCCCGAGGCGCAGCCGCATACAGCATGGGCCCTGGAAATCCGCCACAATAACGTCCATGGATAGTGTGCGCGTTGATGTGTGGCTGTGGAGTGTTCGTCAGATCAAAACCCGCAGTTTGGCTACCGCTGAATGCCGGGCGGGGCATGTGCAGATTAACGGGGAGCGTGCTAAACCTGCGGCTCCGGTCCGCGTGGGCGATGAGGTGCGGTACCGCTTTCAGGGTTTCGATCGCATCCTGGAAGTCACGGCCCTACTGAAGAAGCGCGTGTCCGCTCCCCAAGCACAGCAGTGCTATATCGATCATTCGCCCCCGCGCCCCGCCGCCATGGTGCCGCTGGTCGTACGGGACCGGGGTGCGGGCCGACCCACCAAGAAGGACCGGCGCGCGCTGGAGCAGCTGATGGGAACGGACTTCCAACACCGCTCGTCCCGCCGTCGCGGCTAATACGCTACCGAGAGTCCTGCTGCGAGACTCCCTACCAACCAGCGTTATGTACGCAATCTCCTGCTGGAGTGCGATGCGAGCCAGACCGTTTTTCGATTACGGTTAAACCTGTGAGCCAGTCAGATCAGCAGCGCGCCCGCGAGCGCCGTCGTCGTCTCTTCCAACGCCAGTCGAAGATCTTCGGAGCTATCGGCGTCGTCCTCGTCGCGGTATTTCTTATTTCTCTGCTGCAATTCTTCAACGTGATCCCCTCGCCATTCACCCGCGAATTTTCCGCTAAGGAGGAGCAGGGCGGCACCACAGCATTAAAGCCGGTGTGCCCTCCACAGGGCTCGGTTCCGGTTGATCCCGCCAGCTTCAAAGTGAACGTTTTTAACGGCACGTCCCGTGCTGGTTTGGCAGCCACGGTGAAGAAAGGTCTCGAAGGCGAGGGCTTTAAACCTGGCGATGTGGGCAATTTCGATGCCGGCTACGACGGCACTGTGCTGATCCGCGTCGGCGCGGACCAGATTGAACAGGGTTATACGCTATCGCGGCTGTTCGATAACCCGCTCGTCGTCTTCTCCGAACGCGACACCGAGGGGATTGACCTCATTCTGGGTGCGGCCTATCAGGAGATGGGGTCTAAAGAAAGTATTGGCACCGAACCTTTCGCCGCCCCGGAGGGTTGCGTGGGGCCCGACGGCGCAGCCGGTGAAGGGGAGCAAGCGCCCGGTAATGACCAAACCGGGGATGCCCCCGCTCCATCCGAGGATCCCTCCGACGGCTAACCGATAAAGTCTGACTCGCGAGCGAACGCACGTGGGGGTGGCCTGGAAGACACCAGGCCACCCCCACTCTCATGTGCTGCGGCATATACCGTTGCAGCGACACTACTGCGCGACCATGCTCAGGCGCTCACTGCCCTGCGTGGAATGTTGTAGCTGCGTTACTCAGCCCCGAGGCCGTCTTTGCGTACCCCGCGACCGAATTCGGCTTCCAGCTCCCGCCCGGCCGGAGCAGAGGCCGGGGAAGCCGGCTCAAAGGAGGTCCCGCGCCAGCGGGCCAGGGCACGCATGACGTGGTAGATGATGATAGCGGCGGCCGACCCGAGGGCGATCCCCTCGAAAGACATCTCCCCCACCGTCCAGGTGTAGTTAGCGATAGCAACAATGAGAGCCACCGCTGCGGTATTAAGGTTCACCGGGTCGGAGAAGTCCACCTGGCGCTGCACCCAGATACGCACACCCAGCATCCCAATCATGCCGTAGAGCACGGTGGCGGCTCCGCCGAGCACGCCGGCCGGGATGGTAGCGATGGCTTCCCCAAATTTGGGGAGCAGGGACAACACCAGAGCGAATCCTGCTGCCGCTGCGTAGGCCGCCGTCGAATACACGCGAGTAGCAGCCATAACCCCGATATTCTCCGCGTAGGTGGTGGTCCCCGAGCCGCCGCCGGATCCCGCCAGCACCGTGGATAAACCATCAGCCACGAGGGCACGGCCGGTGAGATCGTCCAAGTTTTCACCGGTCATGGCAGATACGGATTTCACGTGGCCCACATTCTCTGCCACCAGCACCAGAACTACCGGCACAAATAATCCGAGATAAATCGGATCAAATGCGGGCGCGTGGAAAACCGGGAAGCCCACCCAGTCGGCCTGCCCAATAGCGGCGAAATCCACCTCCCCGCGAATCGCGGCAGTCACATAGCCGATGAGGACACCGATCAGGATCGAGAGCCGGCCAATAATGCCTTTGAACAGCACCGTGACGAGCAGAATCGCGACGATGGTGACAACCGCCGTCACCGGAGCCTGTTTCACCCAATTCCACGCGGCCGGCGCCAGGTTAAAGCCGATAAGGGCCACAATCGAGCCCGTGACCACCGGCGGCATAACGGCGTCAATCCACCGCACTCCGGCGAAGTGAACGATAACGCCAATGACGGCGAGCGTGACGCCAACGGAAATGATGCCCCCCTGGGCGAGGGCCATGCGGTCTGGATCAATCGTCCCTTCCCCGGGTACAAAACCGGTAACCGCACCGATGGGAGCGAGGAGCGCGAAGGATGACCCCAGGTAGGAGGGCATACGCCCGGCGGTGACGAGGAGGAACAGAAGAGTACCGACGGCGGTGAAAAACAGTGTGGTAGCCGGAGGGAATCCGGTTAAAAGAGGTACTAAAAAAGTGGCCCCAAACATGGCCACTACGTGCTGAGCTCCAATACCGGCGGTGCGTCCCCAACTGAGCCGCTCGCCCGGGGCAACAATCTCACCCGGACCGATGGAACGACCGTCTCCATGTATTTCCCAAAAGCCGCTTGGCTTAGCCATAATTCCTCCCATTGAGCGTGAACCCGGTGACGCACCCTAGGCGTCTCGAACACAGTACACCTAATGGGCGGCTGCTCAAAACCCCTTTCCACCAGGTAGGCTCTGCTTAAAGCCTGTCTTCCTCCCGCGCCACTGACAGCGCCCGGGCAGGCAGATATGCGAAGAAAGGTGTGTAATGACGGGAATTCCCACCGGCGATTATCGGCCCGACGGCGCATTCGCCGCCCCCTTTGTCACCCCCCACTCCGCCGCAGCCATCCCCCAGCCAGGATCCTTTGCGACCCCTCAACCGGGCTTTACCGTCAGTCAACAGACGGATTTCTCAGTCCCTGCCCAACCAGACTTTCGTGCCGGGCAGCAGCCCACCTTCTCGGCCCCAGCAATACCAGAGAACAGCCCCAGCACGTTCGTATTCCCCGGGACGGAGAGCGTCAACCCGGCGGAAGTATTCTCTACCCCGGGATATAACGCGCCCCGCATCTCCCAATCCCCCTTAGCTCTCGTCTCACTGATCTTGGCCTGCCTGTTCTTCATCCCGATCGTCCCCCTCGTAGGAGCGGCATTAGGCGGCCACACGCTAAAAACCAGTAACTTCACCTACCAGCTAGGGCGCAGTCGCTGTATCAGTGCCATCATCCTGGGAGCCACATTCTCTCTTTTGCAACTCTTGTGGTTTACCCTCGCGTCGGAAGTGTTCTCACTGTGAAACCGTTTTACCTTTTGGCCACCCGCCCGGAAGACATCACTGCAGACGGCGAATATGAAGCGTTCTTGCGCTATGGGAATCTGCACGAGCGCGATCTGCGCCGCGTGCGGCTGGAAGCTGAGCCGCTACCGGAGATTGATCTGGACGAGATTTCCGGTCTCATTATGGGCGGCTCCCCCTTCACCGGATCGATCCCGGAAGATCATAAGTCGGATACGCAAATCCGGGTTGAACATGAGCTGGCATGCCTGCTCGACGACGTCGTCGCCCGCGATATCCCGCTCTTGGGTGCCTGTTATGGAGTAGGTACGTTGGGCCGTCACCAGGGAGCCATTATTGATGGCACCTACGCGGAGGAAATCAATGCCCCGCGGATGCGCGTAACTCCAGCCGGCCGGGAGGATCCACTGCTCGCAGGAGTGCCCGACGAGTTCCACAGTTTCGTGGGCCATAAGGAAGCTTGCCGTAAGCTACCAAATAATGCCACCCTTTTGGTGACGGCGGACGCCTGCCCGGTGCAAATGTTCAAGATTAAAAATAATCTATATGGCACCCAATTCCACCCTGAACTCGATATTCCCGGAATTCACGAGCGCATTGACGTCTACAAAGACTGCGGCTATTTCCCGGCGGACGCCGCTGAAGACGTAAAAACCCTAACGGCCACCTTTGACGTCAGCGCCTCACACCGCATTGTCGCGAATTTTACTGAGTATTACGCGCGCCGCTAGAGGCGAGCCCGGCCGACCACCGAGTCACTAACCGCGAGCAACGCCGACGTACCCACTGCCTTGGTACGGCGGCTGCTAGAGCTGCGCGATCCAGCTGGCTGGCAAGGCCAGGAAGCCTACAAAGGCCACCACATCGATCAAAGTGTGGGCGATGATCAGGGGCAGGGTGCGGCGTCGTCGACGGTAAAACTCCGCGAAAACTACTCCCATCACGACGTTCCCAATCCCCGGCCCAACCCCCTGGTAAAGGTGGTAGCTGCCACGCAGCAGCGCGGACGCGGCCACCTGCGCTAGCGGATGCCACCCCATCTGTTCGAGTCGCTCCAGCAGGTATCCGACCGCAATAATCTCCTCCACAACCGCATTCTTCAGTGCCGCCAGTATCAACACCGGCACCGCCCACCAGTATGGACCGAGCCCGGCGGGATTGACCTGGACCGTGATCCCCAGCCAGCGGCCAAACAGATAGAACGCGAGCCCCGGGATGCCGATTAACGCGGCCAAACCGACGCCGGTGGCAAGGTCGCGCCAAGGGCGGGCGCGGTCGCAGCCGATACGCGCCAGCGCGGCCCGGCCGGAAGTGGACAACAGATAGAGCGCCAGCGCCACCGGCACCAGCGCGAAGGCAACGCCCAGGAGTTGGTAAGTGAGGTCCACGTAGGGGCGTGGGCTCACACTTTGGTTCAGGCCCGCCTTTTGTTGTGCCAGCGGAGTGGCGGCAGTGAGGCGGACGAGGAGATTCACGACGGCGTAGATCCCGGATTGTCCGAGACTCAGGCCCAGCACGATCAACACCTCGGCGCCCAGGCGCGGGCGGGATGCGGCGGTTTCCATCTGCCTATTGTGACAGGGATGCAGGGGAAACCTCCGGCAATAGCGCGGCGGCGGCGCAGAGCACGCTGCCAGCAGTGCGACCGCAGCATAGGCTGGGAAGCGAAAGGAGACTCTCATGTTAGTAGCATTCTCAGTCGCTCCGATGAGCAGTGACGCCCGGGGCTCAGTGGCAGCCCAGGTAGCGAAGGCGGTGCAGATCGTGCGAGATTCAGGGCTTCCTCACCGCACCGATGCCATGTTCACCACCATCGAAGGGGAATGGGACGAGGTCATGGACGTGGTTAAACGCGCTACCGCTGCGGTTGGCGAAGGCGGGGCCCGCGTCTCACTGGTGCTCAAAGCCGATATTCGCCCCGGCTATACCGGAGAACTCGATGGCAAACTCGAACGACTCGAACAGCACCTAGCGCAGTAGGCCGAACACTCCGACTCCGTCCCCATAAAGCCCTGGCTACACTAGGCTGAGGTTAGCCTAAGAATCAGGAGGTCGTCGCGGTGACTGACTCCCCCGCCGAGTCCACCAACCCAACGCCCCCACCGTCTCAACAGCGTTGCGCCGTGCAGGCCCTCGGCGAACCTGCCGCCGGAACCGCCGCTCGCGCCCAATGCTGGGTGATGCTCGAACAGCCCGGAGCGTGGGGGAAGAAAGCGGTCACCCAGTCCGACCTCGATCCGGACCTCGGCAAAGCTATTGACGCCATCGTCAGCGCTGCGGGCGGGCGCTTCGGGCTCATCCGCGAACCGAATAAGCGGGTCAGTGAAACCGGCCGCACCCGGGTCGTCCTCATCGCGGGCGGTGATCCCACCAAGCCGTGGCTCCTGCGCGGCTCCGTCACCGACCCGGCTGCCCTGCTCGCCCTCACCCCGCAGGCTCTGCAATCCCCCACCCCCACCGCCACGCTCGCGCTCTTGCCGCGTTTCGTCATCGCCCAAGATCCCATCGCCCTGGTCTGTACTAATGGCACCCGTGATCTATGCTGCGCGGTCGCTGGCCGCCCCGTCGCGAGTGCCGCCGCCCGCGAACGCAGCGGACTCGTATTCGAAACCTCCCATGTGGGGGGCCATCGTTTCGCACCTACCGGGGTACTCCTCCCCAGCGGTTTCACCTTCGCCCGCGCCACTGCGGCTGAGGTTATTGCTGCTCTCGACGACGCCGCCCGCGGGGTCACGCCCGCGGGGTTCAATACTCTGGACACCAATCGCGGTCTGGCCTATCTCGCTCCGCCCGCCCAGGTGGCGGTTGCGGCAGTCCAAGCCACCCTGCCCACCGCACCTCTAGAGGGCTGGCAAGCAGAGATCGACGAGCTGGCCGCTGACGCTTGGCGTGTGGTTGTCATCTGCCCGCAGGGGCGGCGCGTCGTCGTCGAGGTAACCTCCACCCCGGGCTCGCACCTGCGCCCGGCCTCCTGCGGGGCCGAACCCGCCCCCTTCCGAATCTTTAGCGCCACCGTCCCAGCGGAGGATTAACCGGAAAATCCCCAGCCCCCGGGATGTGGTACGGCCGTGCTAAAACACGGTGCTCACGGTAGGATGGAGGTACACGGCCAGCAAAGATGCGCGTGAAAGGGGCATCCCGTATGAGCCAGGAATCCGAGAACAGCACCCAATCCAGTGACCGGCGCCAGAGTACCGATGAGCGTTTGCACGAATTGAGTGAACATGCCGGGCAGATCACCCGGAAGAACACCCGCTTGGCCTCGGCGCTGGCCGCTGCCCGCCAAGAGTTGGCGAGCCTGCACCAAGAGATTGAACGGCTTACCGCTCCACCCCTGAGTTTCGGCACCTACCTGCGCACCGAGGACGCTTTGGAGCGAACCGTCGATATTGTCACCTCCGGGCGGCGGATGCGTGTGAAGGTCTCGCAGAAAGTCCCACTGGGCGGCTTAGAGCCCGGCACCACCGTGATCCTGGACGACCACCTGAGCGTCGTGGCCACCACCGCGAGCGATGACGCCGGGGAGGTCGTCGTCGTGGAACAGCGGATCGACGAGGACCACGTGCTCGTCGTTGTGCGGGGCGAGGATTCGCGGATTCTCCGGCTGACCGGCGAGCTGAAACGCGAACGCCTGCGCTTGGGTGACTCCCTCCTGGCGGACCTGCGGGACGGTTTCGCGCTGCGGCGCGTCTTGCGGGCGGAGGTCGAAGACCTGCTGCTGGAAGAAGCCCCGGAGACCGGGTGGGAGAAGGTCGGCGGGCTGGACAACTGTATAGAACAGATCCGCGACGCCGTCGAACTGCCCTTCCTTCACCCTGAACTCTTCGTCGAACACCATCTGCGCCCACCCAAGGGGGTACTGCTGTACGGGCCGCCCGGCTGCGGTAAAACGCTCATCGCTAAGGCGATTGCTACGTCCCTGTCCCGCACCGCCGGCACCGAAGCGTACTTCCTTAATATCAAGGGGCCGCAACTACTCGATAAGTACGTCGGTGAGACGGAACGGCGCATCCGGCTCATCTTCGCGCGCGCCCGCGACAAAGCGGCGCTTGGACTGCCGGTGGTGATTTTCTTTGACGAAATGGAGTCTTTGTTCCGCACGCGCGGGTCCGGGGTATCTTCCGACGTCGAAACCACCGTGGTTCCGCAGCTGCTGGCGGAAATCGATGGGGTTGAGGAGCTGCGGAATGTGGTGGTGATCGGGGCGTCCAACCGGGAAGATATGATCGACCCCGCGATCCTGCGACCCGGCCGCTTGGACGTGAAAATCCGCATCGACCGGCCCAATGAGGACGGCGCCCGCGAAATCCTATCCCGCTACCTCACCGCGGACCTCCCCATTCATCATCGGGAGATCGACGACGCCGGCGGCGTAACTGAAGCCGTGAACGCCATGGCCGATGCCATGCTGGCAGCCTTATTTACGCGCGACGAATCTACCGCCCTATTACAGGTCAAACGCCGCTCCGGAGCAGTGGAAATCTGGCATCTGGCCGATCTCGTCTCCGGCGCGATGATCGCGAATATCGTTGATCGCGCCAAGAACTCGGCTATCAAGGACTATCTGCTACATGAGGAACACGGACTCACCCGCACCCACCTCATTAATGCGGTCCGCCGCGAAGTGGCCGAAAATGCGGACCTACCCGGCGCTGCCGAACCAGAGGAATGGGCGCGGGTCGTTGGCCGCGGGCACGGCGGAGACCCAATTATCTCGGTGGTCCCGATTGCGTTGGCCACCGAGCCCGCATCACCGGCAGCCGAGCCCCGTCCTGCTAAGGAGGACGCATGATTAGCGTGCAACGCATCCAGGGGATCGAAACCGAATATGCCCTGCTCGACGCCGCCGATCCCGGCGCAGACCCGGATGAGCTCGCCACCCAGCTGCTCTACACCTACGCCCAGGAGGCGGCAGCTCAGACGGCGGCGGTCAGCCACCACGTACCGGCCCGCGATTCGCGGGAACTACTACCCGGGGCCGGGACTCGCTTCGACTACTCCGGGGAGACCCCGGGCGCTGATGCGCGCGGCTTCACCCATGACCAGCTTCCGGCGGAAGCTCGCACCAACCAGGTGCACGGAGCGGCCCTGACCGCCACGCCCACCAAGTGGGTTATTCGCCTGAAACCTTTTGAGGCCCACTACTACCGTGGTTCGGCCAGCCACGGCCCGAACGGTGCCCGCCTGTATGTGGACCACACACATCCCGAATATGCCGCGCCTGAGGCACTCGGCCCGCGAGCTGCCGCCCGTTATGACCTGGCCGGAGATGCGCTCATGCAGCGCGCCGTGAGCGCCCTGAATCAGCAGACCGGGCGGCGCTGCGTCGTCGTGAAAAATAATACGGACGGTAAGGGGCAGGCCTGGGGGGCGCACGAGTCGTATCTGATGGAACGCTCCACGCCGTGGGAGGCTATCCGCGCGGCCCTCATCCCGTTCCTTGCCACCCGGCAGATTATTGGCGGCTCTGGGCGCGTAGGGCTGGGCCAGGCGCGCGAGGAAGCCGGCTTCCAGATCTTCCAGCGCGCCGATTTTGTGGAAGCCATCGAATCGGTCTACACCACGCGCGAGCGCCCGATTATCAACACCCGCGATGAGGCCCACGCCCAGTCTGCGCGGTGGCGGCGTTTGCACGTTATTACCGCGGATTCCTCGGTTGTACCCGCCACGATCCTGCTGCGTTTAGGCAGCACCTCGGCGGTATTATCGCTGCTCGAAAACCATCCTGAGCAGGCTGCAGCGCTCGCTGAGGACTTCCGCTTCACCGACCCGGTGGCCGCCGTTCATACTTTCAGCCGAGACCTCACGCTGCAGGCGAATGCACCGCTGGCGAGCGGCGGTAGTGCCACTGCCTTACAGGTGCAGCGGGCATTTCTGGCCGCCTGCCAGCGTGCCGGGGCCGACGACGACGAAACCGCGGCCTCTCTGGCACTGTGGGAAGAAGCGCTCACTGCTCTAGAGGCGGGAATCGACCAGGCTGCCCCGCTCATTGAATGGTGCGCGAAGTACCAGCTGCTGAACCGTCTGCGCACCAAGTACGGCTGCGACTGGGACGACCCGCGCATCGCGGCGGCCGACCTCCAGTTCTCGATGATCGACCCGCGCGCTTCCTTTGCCCAGGCATTGCTGCGCAGCGGGGCGATCCGGCCGGAGTTCACTGCCGAGGAGATCGCTGCCGCCGAGTTCGCTGCCCCGGCTGATACCCGGGCTGGGGGGCGGGCTGCGCTGATGGCGGCCTATCCGGAGCAGATCTGGGCGGCTGGGTGGACGAGCGTCGTCGTCGATATTGACCGCAAACACCTATTGCGGGTGGCGCTCACGGACCCCTACCACCCCACCGCTGCGGAAGTGGAGGCCGCGATTGCGGCGGCGCGCGCTACTCAGGGGGCCACGGCGGGAGCGACTGCCGGGGAGGATATGCCGGCCCTGGAGCGCGTATTGGAGCAGCTCGGCGTTACTATTCCAGCAGACCCCCGTACCGTGAGCTGGGATGAGGGCATCTACGCTGACGGCGCCAACGGACTTAACAAGTAAAGGAGACATCATGGCTAAGCGGATTCAAAAAGAAACCTCCCACGAGGACACCGCCGACCCGATCGAACCCCCCACCCCGGCGGGCCCTAACCCGGCCGCTCAGGGTTTGGATCAGGTTCTCGCGGATATTGACGACGTGTTGGAAGTCAATGCGCTCGAATTCGTCCAGGGATTCCAGCAGAAGGGTGGCCAGTGAGTACGCTGGGGCCCTTGCGCCGCGTGGTCGGGATCGAAACCGAATACGGGGTGGCTACGGCACATGTGCAGGCCGGCGCTCATGCGGGACCACCGCTCAGTGCTGAGGAGGCGGTCAAGGAGATCTTTCGCCATACCCCGCAACGGCACCGCAGCGCCCACCACTTCCTCACTAACGGCGCCCGCCTGTACGTAGATATCGGCTCCCACCCGGAGTATGCGGGGGCGGAATGCCGCTACCTCAGTGATGTGATGGCTCAGGATCGGGCTGGGGACGCAATCTTGGCGGATATGCTCGCTACCGCGAATGCTGATCTGACCGAGGCTCGTATCCACCTGTTGAAGTCCAATTCGGATGCGTACGGCAATACCTTCGGTTGCCACGAGAACTACCAGATCTCGCGAGATAGGGAACTGCCGGTGGCCGGTTTCGTGGGTTTCTTGGCTGCCCGGCAAATCCTCACCGGGGCGGGGCTTCTGCCCTACCCAGACGCGAAGCTGGGCGGGCGGAACCTGCCTGCCGCCGCCAGCCCTCTGGCACCAATGTTGTTCTCTGCGCGCGCCCCCTTCGTGAAGGCGGCCACCTCCGCAGACCCAACGCATGAGCGGGCGTTCATTAATACCCGCGATGAGCCGCATGCCGATAAGTCCAAGTGGCGGCGCCTGCACGTCATCGCCGGGGATAGCGCCATGTGTGAAGCCACCACCGCCGTGAAGGTGTACCTGGCGGACGCGGTGCTGTCCATGGTGGAGGATGGCGCGTGGGACCTCGCCGAATGCGAACTCACCGATCCAACGGCGGCTGCGAATATCTGGAATGCGGACCCGCACACCCCGGTGCCACGGCCGGGCCGCAACGATATTAGCTGTATCGAACTGCTCACCCTGGTGCTGGACCGGATCGCGGCCTGGCAGGAGCCGGCCGATGAGCTCAGTCAGCGGGCCTTCGACCTGGCTCGCCGCGGGATTACTGCGCTGGATACAGGCGATTACGCAGCGGTCGCCACCGAGCTGGATTGGGCGATCAAGCATCGGGTTTTAGCGCATGTGGCGGCGGCCGCCGAGCAAGGGTGGCAGGATGCACGGGTGCTGCGTGCCGAGTTGGCCTTCCACGATATTGCCGCGCGCACCGGGATGGTGCGCGGCTTACGGGATGCCGGTCTGATGGCGCAGTGGATCGACGACGACGCCATCACGGCAGCGCGGGCGCATGCGCCCGCGGGGACGCGCGCGCAGGTGAGGGGCGCATTCGTACAAGCAGTGGAGACAACGGGCCGGGCAGCCTCGATCGGGTGGGCGCATATTCGCCTGGATAAGCCGGCCCGCCCGCAAATTGATCTGCCGGAGCCGCTGGTGGATGCGAGTGCGGAAGCCGACGCGCTGATTGAGGAGATCTACCGGTTGGGGCAGGCTCCGCCGAGCGCTCCCCCGCCTTCGCCAGCTCCGGTAGACGCCCTGCCGCGCCGGGTGCGCCGCTAAGAAGTTTTAACACCATCTGGCAAAACATGAGCCTCCGTGGAGGTCGGCTTTGCAGTAGTGTGCGTACCAAGGTCTCAAGGAAGGACACACTATGAAGATTGCCATCATCGGACGTGGCGCTCTTGGCCAGTATTTTGCATCCCGTTTAGAAGACGGTGGCCACGACGTCACAATTCTCACCCGGCAAGACACCGAAATCTCCCCCGAAACTGAGATCGTTATTGTGACCACGAAGGGGTGGCAAGTGGGCCCGGTATTGGAAAAGCTAGCGCCTATCCCAGCCGACACACCGATTATGACGACACAAAATGGTGTTGACGCACCGGTGGCAGCACGCGCAGCCTGCCCCGATAACCCGGTGGTCGCCACCACCTGTGTGGTAGTAGCTGAACGTGGTGAAGACGGCTTGATCCTGCACGGGGATGAAGCGCGGGTGAATATGGGTGAATTCGATGAGCAGACGCCTGCGAGCGCCGTCGAGAAAATTATTGAGGCATTCTCAACCACCCCGGTCACCTGTATTCACGAGCCGGATATTCACCGGGCACTGTGGATGAAACTCTCGCTGATGGCCTCGGTTGGTGGCTGCGGCGCCCTCGGAATCAGCAGCGAGCGCGGCGACGACGGCGAATTCGGCACCATGGATGTGGGCACCGCCCGCGAACACCCAGAGATGCGGGAGCTGATCCGCGCTGGAATCACCGAGGTGGCCAGTGTGGCCCGGGGCAATGGAGTGGCGTTCAGCCCCGCCGATGAGGAGGACGTCTACCGGATTTTCACCGAGATTTTTGCGCCCACCACCACGTCCTCACTGCAGCGCGATTTGGCTGCTGGGCGCCCTAGTGAACTGTCTGACCTCAACGGGGCCGTGGTGGCGTATGGGAAGAAGGCCGGCGTCCCCACCCCGATCAACTCGACCGTCTTCGCCACGCAGCTTGTCCGCGAGCGGGCGGCCCGCGCCGCTACGGATGAACCACAGGTCTAAGACGTGAAGTTACCTGCCGTCTGCGTGTGCGTTGCCTATGCGGGGCGCGGCACGTAGACGGCGGGCCGGCGCGAGCGCCAATCGCCCTGCCAGGCGGTGCCGGTCCACCGGAAGTCGGTGCGTTGCATTCGCACCGACCGTACCTCACCGTAGGGGACGGTTACGGTAGGTGGGACGGTCTGCATCCCGCAGGCCATCGGTTTGGGTTCTAGCCGCTGCAGCGCGGTAGCGATCTCGAGGGCGGCGTCGTCCCCGCCCGCGTCCTCTTCTAGCAGCCGCCAGATGGCTGCCACCTGGCGGGCTTTCTCGTGGTCGGGAACCACCTGCGCGGTGGCGGATACTTCCCCGGGGCGCGAACCGCACAGGGTGACGAAATGCCGATCAATAAGTGCCCGCCCCTCCACCGTGTAGAGGGCCTGCAGGTCAGCTTGCGGGACGGTGCGCACATAGGGGGCGTCCGGCTCGATCTGCTTGGTAAATCCCAGCTCGGGTGCTGGCCCATAGATAATGAGCTGACACTGCGACTCAGTACTCCCCTCCTCATCAGGTAGCAGACGCACCCGCACGCCATATCCTTGCCAGATACCGTAGTAGCCGCTGCGGATCAACGGAATATAGCGGTCATCGCTGGGGCAGGTTGGGTCAAACCAAGGGTTGGTTGGGGAATCAATACAGCCACCATCCTGGCCGCGCAGCATCGCGGCAGCGGTGGCTGGGCTATCCGAACCGGCTCGTGCACTGCTCTGGGCGGCGGGGGCTCCTAGGTATCGGTCCCCCAGCCCAGCATTGGCAAGTGACCGCAGTTGCAAGCGCAGGTCCCAGGGGTCTAAAGAGTCGTCCAGCTCCGTTAGGGCGTCCTGCGGGACTAGTTCTAGGGCGACCGCGCCGGCTATAGCATTCTCACCCGGACCATCACCGTGCTCGCCTATCGCAATATCGCCGTCGGGGCTGCGATACTCCTGCCCCACGCGGATCAAAACCCGATCCCGGAACGGCACCCCCGCGGCCACGCCGCTCGCCACGATGACCGGGGCATCAGGAAACTGCATTATCCACTCCTACTGTCGGCGACTTTCGCGCAGCATGACGCTCCGGCGCAGGGTCGAGTTTCGCGCCGTTAAACGCGGGTGGCGTTGCGGCGCACTGTTACGCATCATGATCCCACCAGGCAACGTCATGGGCGGCGACGGTCCGCCCGGCGATCTGGGCGAGTTCCTGCCCACAGTTGAGGGCAAGGGTGCAGCCTGCTTCGCCAGTGCGGGCTCGCAGGTGGATCGCCACCGTGGTGTTGGTGAGGTCGCTGGTGCTCAGCTCCGCGTCGTGCAGCCAACGACGACGGCGCCGCTCGCCGAGTAACTCCTGGTACATCGCGCGCACGGGCCGGCCGAGCTCAGACAGTTGCACCGGGGTCTCGGGCAGGGGCGGGCGGATCTCCGCATCGCCGCCGAGCCGTTCGTACTTAGTACCGGTAAAGCCGTCTTCATCCCCGTAATAGATACTCGGGGTGCCGGGCAAGAACGCCAGCAGCGCTACGGCGAGGGGGAGGTTCTCAGCGCACGTCAGTTGGGTGGCGATCCGGGTGACGTCATGGTTGGACAAGAACGTTTGCGGGGTGAAGCTTTGGCAGAACTCGGCGTGACGTGCCAGCGCATGGGCCAGCTCAAAGAAGTTGGCGTCGTTGAGGCTGGACCACACCGCCTTCCACAGTTCATATTGGGTCACGGCGTCAAAGTCGGCGGCGGCTACAATCGCCGGGTAGTCCCCGTGGATCACCTCGCCGAAAATATAGAGCTGGGGGAATTGCTGCCGAATAGGCGGCAAGATCTCCCGCCAAATCGACGCATTCATGGCGTAGGCGGCATCCAGACGCCAACAATCCACACCCCGCTCGCTCCAGTACTGCAGCACCCGAGTAACCAGCTCGGCAGACCGCGGGTCGTTAAAGTCGAGGTTCACCAGCCCGCTATGGCCTTCAAAATAGGTGGTGGCCGGGTCATCCAGCCGCCCTTTCGCTAGCTCATGGTCGCGGCCAACGTGGTTAAAGACGCCGTCGAATCCCACTCGAATGCCGCGCTCATGGCAGGCGTCAATGAGGGCCTGCATATCGGCTTCGTCACCGAGGCGCGGGTCGATGGTGAAATGGTCCAGGGTGTCATACCCGTGGGATGCTGCCGTGAAGACCGGGCCGAGTAGCAGTCCGTTACACCCGATACTCACCAAATGATCGAGCCACGGTAGCAGGCGCGGCAGCCGGTGGGCGATACCGTCACTGCCCCGCTCCGGATCAGCTTCCGTCAGTGTGTCAGGTGCACCGAGCGCACCTAGCGGGTAAAGGTGCCAGAAGATCGCATCCCGCACCCATGCCGGTTCCACGGCCTACGCTTCCGTCTGCTCGCCGCCCGCACTCAAGGTCGGATCGGCGTCGGCTAGGAAATCAGCGATCCGGGTGACCTCGTCCTCCTCGCCGATGGCGGCAGCGGCCTTCCCCAACGCCATGAGCGCACGCAAAAACCCCTGGTTGGGGCGGTGGTCAAAGGGAATCGGCCCAGCCCCACGCCATCCAGCCCGCCGCAGTGCGTCCAAACCGCGGTGGTAGCCGGTACGGGCGTAGGCATAGGCGGCTACCCTCTCCCCGCCTGCCAGCGCTGCCTCAGATAGCAGCGCCCACGCCAGGCATGACGTCGGATATTGTGCGGCTGCATCAGCCGGTGCGGCGCCGCCGTCTAGCAGGCTGGCAGCCGGGTCGGCGGGTAATAAAGTGGGCTCGGGTCTCATGAGGTTTTCTCGCATATCCCTAGTTTCTCACTTTCCGTAGCCACATCTGCGCTTTCCCCTCCGCACCGGCACCTCACTTTCCCTGCCGGCATTGGCAGTCCATATCGCCGCTTGCCGCCAACCCGCAGCCGACTAGGACTTCACTCTGCCGTCACTCGGACCTCCCGACGACGACGCGGGCCGGGGCTCTACAGCCCCGGCCCGGCAGGATGTTAGTTGTCCTCGGCTTCGATGGTCTGGCGCGATGATCCGTGCGAGACCTGAATCTTGCGCGGTTTAGCTTCTTCAGCAACCGGGATAGTCAAAGTGAGGACGCCGTCGGCATACTCCGCTTCGATCTTGTCAGCTGCCACGCCAAGCCCAAGCCCGATCTGGCGGGCAAAGGTGCCGGTCGGGCGTTCGTGGGTGAGCCACTCCAGGCTCTCGCCGGCCACTGCCCGGCGCTCGGCACGAATGGTGAGGGTGCGATCCTCCACGTCAATATCAATCGAGGACGCCTCTACCCCCGGCAGATCGAGCTGAGCGATGAACTTATCGCCATCCCGGTATAGATCAAGCGGCATCGCCGGGGACGCCGGCACACCACGCAGCGAAGAATTGAAAATACGCTCCATTTCGCGGAACGGATCGTAACGGTTAGCCATGATGACCTCCAAGGCTTCGGCTCCAGTGGGGCTAGGTTTCGGATACACCCCCATTATTGGCACTCGGCACCCTCGAGTGCCAGATTTATCGCCCAGGGCGTAAAAGTTGAGTCACCTCCACTCAGGTTGGGGTGTGGCTCGGCGCGCAAGGTCCGGTCTACCCGCGCACACCAGCCTCCCCCCGCGCACACCAGACCCCGCGCACATCAGCCTCCCCCCGCGCACATCAGGCCCCCGTACACCTGCCGAGGCGTGAGCAGGGCGGACGCCGACGTCGTCGGGCACCTTAATTCTCCCGGTTACTTCCGCGCAGGCCGGGCCCCACGTAGACTGGAGTAACCCCGCAGGGCCCGGCCCTCACCACAGACCAACGGAGGTTGTCATGTATCGGATTGGCGGAGTACGCCGTCACTACGATTGGGGATCACACGATGCGATTCCCTGGCTCATGGGTGAGGAGGTCACCGATGAGCCGGTGGCCGAACTGTGGTTCGGGGTGCACCCCACCGGGCCCGCGCCACTGGAGGGCGACGCCCCCCAGGCGGATCTCAAAACCCTTATCGAAGCCGATCCGGTAGCCATGCTCGGGGAAGATGTGCAGTCCCGTTTTGGGGACACCCTGCCTTTTTTAATGAAGCTCATTGCCCCGGCGCGCCCGCTGTCCCTGCAGGTCCACCCGAGTTTGGAGCAGGCCCGTGAGGGGTTCAAAAAAGAGGACGCCGCCGGCATTCCGATTGACGACCCCATCCGCAACTACCGCGATCCCAACCACAAACCGGAGATGGTGTTCGCGCTCACCCGCCTCGAAGCCATGTGCGGGTTCCGGGCACCGCGGCGGGCCCTGGAGATTTTAGAAGGGCTCGACGTCGACGTCACCGAACGGCTGACGAAGGTGCTGCACGATGACCCCACGTCGGCGGGGATGAAACGGGCCTTCGCGCTGTTGATCTCCGGCCCCCGCCGGCCGGACGCAGACCAGGTGGAACAGGTGGCGCAAGCCTGCCAGGAGCGCCTGGATTCGGGGACGTCCCCCTCCCCGCGCGCGGATACGATTGTAACGCTCCTGCACGAGGAGTATCCGGGTGATCCGGGGGTGATCGCGGCATTGCTGTTGAACCCGGTGACGCTGCGGGGTGGGGAAACGCTCTTCGTTAAGGCCGGAACCGTCCACGCTTATCTGTCTGGTTTGGCAGTCGAAGTTATGGCTTCATCCGACAATGTGCTGAGGGCGGGCCTGACCAGTAAGCACGTCGATATTGACGAAATGCTGCACTGCGTAGATTTCGTTGCCGCACCACCTACTCGGCTGGCCCCCGAGATTTTCGGTAGCGCCACCGAAGTGTTCTATGCACCCGTGGAGGATTTCGAACTGAACGTCACCCGCATCCGCGAAACCCATGGCCGGCAGCCCGTCCGTGGTGGGGGCCCGCGCGTGATCGTGTGCGTAGATGGCAAACTGACCCTGCACAATGAGGCCGGGCAGCGGCTCCCGCTCAAGTGCGGGCAGGCCGTCTTCGTCCCCGCCTGTGATGGGCCGATTGAGGCGCAAGGCTCCGGCACAATCGTCCAGGCCGACGTCCCGTAACCGCCGGCTTGACTGACCTTTCTCTCCCGGAACAACCGATCGGGCCTCCTCCTACAAACGAATCCGGCCCCGGAGCTTACAAGCTCCGGGGCCGGACCGCGTGCTCTACGCTGGCGCGTTCAGGCGGGCAAAGTCCTCCCGCCGCTGCGCCTGTACCTGCGGGTCGGGCACCGGCAGGGCCGCGAGTAAGCGCTGGGTGTAGGGGTGGTTGGGGTGTTGGAGTACATCGCGCGCCACCCCCTGTTCGACGATCTGCCCCTCGTACATCACGAAGATGGAGTGGGAGACGACGTCGACGACGGCGAGGTCGTGCGAAATGAACAGGCAGGCGAAACCGAATTCGCGGTGCAGCTGCAAGAACAGCTCCAGCACGGTGGCCTGCACAGATACATCGAGCGCACTGGTCGGCTCATCGGCAATGAGCAGTTCTGGTCCAAGCGCAAGCCCGCGCGCCAAGGAGGCGCGCTGCCGCTGCCCACCGGAGAGTTCATGCGGGTACCGGTCGGCGTAACTGCTGGCGAGCTCAACTGCGTCCAACAGTTCGTTCACCCGCCCGCGTACCGCATCCGCGTCCTTGGCTTTACCATGGACGATCAGCGGTTCAGCAATACACTGGCCGATCGTCATGAGCGGATTGAAGCTGGCGGCCGGGTCCTGGAAGACGAAGCCGATCCGCGAGCGCAGGGGCCGGAATTCTTTTTCCTTCACCCCGTTCATTTCCTGGCCGAGCACATTGAGGGAACCGCCGGTGACTTTGGTGAGACCAGCAACGGCGCGCGCCGTCGTCGTCTTGCCGGAACCGGATTCCCCGACGAGCCCGACCACTTCCCCGGCGTGAATCGAGAAGGTGGCGTCCTGTACGGCGAGGAAGCCCTGCTTACCGAAGCGCGATTCGTACCGCACCTCCATCTTCTCTGCGGCCACCGCGAGGGGGCGGCCTGCGAAGCGAGGATCGGCGGTATCACCGGCCGGGCGGATGACTTCCTCCCGATCACTGGTGGCGAAGCGTTGCGGGTCCTCAGCGCGCGGATCGGTTTTAGTCTGCTCGCCGATCTTCGGCACAGCGCCGAGCAGTTTGCGGGTGTACTCGTGCTGCGGGCGCGCGAAAAGGGCATTGACCTCGGATTCTTCCACAATCTCTCCGTGGAACATGACAGCCACCCGGTCAGCCAGATCCGCGACTACACCCATATTGTGGGTAATGAGCAGAATGGAGGCCCCAAACTCGTCGCGGCAATGCCGCAGGAGCGCGAGGATTTCCGCCTGTACCGTCACATCGAGGGCCGTGGTGGGTTCGTCGGCAATAATGAGCGGCGGATCTAAGGCCAACGCCATAGCGATAATAATGCGTTGCTTTTGACCGCCAGAGAACTGGTGCGGGTAATAGTCCACGCGTTCTTCAGCATCTGGAATTCCGACTCGGCGCAGCAGTTCCACACTGCGCGCCCGCATGGCCTTCTTCGAGAAATCGTCCTTAGTCCACCCGCGCTGCAGGAGCTGTTCGCGGTGGGCCCGGTAGATCTCAGCCATTTGCCAGCCGATCGTGTACACCGGGTTCAGGGCGGTGCTGGGTTCCTGGAACACCATGGATACGTCTGCACCGCGCATCGCGCGCAGGCGGGAGCCACTGACGTTGCTGACGTTCAGATCTGCGCCGTCGTGCGTAACTACCACGACTCCGGAGGTGGAAGCGGTGGCCGGCAGCATCCCGAGCAGTGTTTTAGCGGTAACCGATTTCCCGGATCCAGACTCACCTACGACGGCGAGCACTTCCCGTCCACGGACCTCCAGGGTGATTCCGCGGACCGCGTCCACACTGCCCTGGTCGGTAGCGAAGGTGACCCGCAGATCGTCAATACGCGCAACTGGTGTGCTCATGGTAGATCCTCATCTGGGTTGTCATTCGTTTCCGTCACCACATCGACGGCCTGGGCTCCCCCGCCGACGGCAGCAGCCAGGCGTCCACGCAGGCGCGGGTCCGCCAGGTCATTAAGCGATTCGCCCACCAGGGTGACGCCGAGGACGATCAGCACGATTGCCATGCCGGGGAAGATGGAGGTCCACCAGATCCCGGAGGTCACATCTGCCACTGAGCGGTTGAGGTCGTAGCCCAGTTCCGCGGCCTTGGTCGGTTCAATTCCGAATCCGAGGAAGCCCAGGCCCGCGAGCGTCAGGATCGCTTCGGAGGCGTTTAGGGTGATGATGACCGGTAACGTGCGCACGGAATTGCGCAGAATATGGGTGAACATCATGCGCTGATGCGAGGCGCCAATGACCTTTGCCGCCTCCACGAACGGTTCATTCTTCACGCGCACAACTTCGCTGCGAACCACGCGGAAATACTGCGGTATAAAAACCACCGTTATCGACAGCGCCGCTGCCAGGACCCCGCCTATCAGGCTGGATTGGCCTCCGGAGATCACAATCGACATGACGATTGCGAGCAGCAGCGACGGGAAGGCATAGATAGCATCAGCGATGACGACGACGATGCGGTCGAGCCAACCACCGAGGTAGCCGGTGACCAGCCCCAGCACAATACCGGCGATAGCCGAGGCGACGACCGCCACAATAATGACGAAAAGCGCGGTTTGGGTTCCCCAGATCACGCGGGATAAGACGTCAAAACCAGAAACGGTAGTGCCGAGCAGATTACGGGAGTTCGGTGCCTGCTGGGCGCCAAAGCTACCGTTGGCATCCGCCGTCTGGGAGTACCCGTAGGGCGCGACGACCGGAGCCAGGATGGCGCACATGACAAAGACCGCGACGATCACCAGACCGGTGATGAGCATAAAGCGCTGCCAACCGGTGGAGCGGCGTACGGTGGCGAGTAGCGGGATACGCATATTTAGTACCTCACTCGCGGGTCGATCAGCACGGCAATAACGTCCACGATAAAGTTCGTGACGGCGACGATCACGGCCAGCATGATCACGATGCCCTGGACGGCTACGAAGTCGCGCGCCACGAGGTACTGGGCGAGCATGAAGCCGAGCCCTTTCCATTCAAAGGTGGTCTCAGTGAGCACCGCACCGGCCAAGAGCATGGCAATCTGCATCCCCATCACCGTAATAATCGGGATAAGGGCGGGCCGAAAAGCATGTTTGGATAACAGCCGTTTTTCGGCGACGCCGCGGGAACGCGCTGCCCCCACATACTCGGTGTTGAGTGTCGCAATCATATTGGTGCGCACCAGGCGCAAAAATACGCCGGCGGTCAGTAAACCGAGCGCTAGCGCCGGTAATACGGCATGGGATAGGACGTCGGACAGCACGCTCATATCCCCCAACCGCAGCGCGTCCAAGCCGAAGATTCCGGTTTGGGTGACCAGGTCTGACAGCGCGATCTCGCTGGCGGTCGTTGACCGCCCAGAAACCGGCAGGACCGGCAGGTAGACCGCGAAGATGAGCTTTAAAAGCAGGCCGAAGAAGAATACCGGGGTGGCGTAGCACAGGATCGCGAAGATCCGCAGTACCGCATCGGGCAGGCGGTCGCGCTTATGCGCGGCCACCATACCCAGCGGAACTCCTACCGCGAAGGCCACAATCAGGGCGTAGATGGTCAGCTCCAAGGTAGCGGCACCGAATTGCCCCAGCATGGAGACCACCGGCCGGCCATCGGAGATGGCCGTGCCGAAGTCGCCGGTGAACACTCCACCCAGGTAGTCAAAATACTGGACAATCAGCGGCCGGTCATAGCCGGCTTCGTGAATCCGGGTAGCCAGCTGTTCCGGGGTGAGCCGGCCGCCGAGTGCCGCAGTAATTGGATCACCGGTCATGCGCATGAGCACAAAGACCATCGTGACGAGGATGAACACCGTCGGGATAATCAGCAGCGCCCTAATCGCTAGGTATCGCCACAGTGAAATCCCCGCACCCCCACGGGGTGCACGCGTCGCAGTAGTCACGGTGTTACTTGGTGAGGGTCGCATACGGGAACTTGAAGGACGCATCCAGGTTGGCACCGCTGACGCCCTTCTTCACCACCGCGATCTGGGTTCCCTGCAGGTAGGGCAATGTGGATAGATCAGCCGCCACCTTAGCCTGAATATCCTTGAGCATAGCCACGCGCTTAGCGGCGTCAGGCTCCACCGCAGAGCTCAGGATGAGGTCATTCACTTCCTGATTCTGGTAATGATTGCTGAGGAAGTTGTCGATTAGGAAGAACGGCGTCAAGTAGTTATCGGCGTCAGAGTAGTCCGGGAACCAGCCGAGCTGATATACGGGGTAGACGTCGTCGGTGCGGTCCTTGGCATACTGTACCCATTCGGTGGATTGCAGGTCCACGGTGAACAGGCCACCAGCTTCCAGCTGCGACTTGATCATGGTGTACTCGTCCCCCGATGAGGGGCCATAGTGATCCGGGGAGTACTGCAGTTTCAGTTCGACCGGTGTTTGTACGCCCGCATCAGCGAGACGTTTCTTTGCCTTCTCAGCATCCGGCTTGCCATTTCCATCACCGTAGAGTTCCTTCAAGGGCTCTGCGGAAGCATCCAGACCGGCCGGGACAAAGGAGTACAGCGGAGTGTAGGTGCCTTTGTAGACCTGCTCAGCCAAAGCATCGCGATCAAGCAGATCGGCCATCGCCTGGCGAACCGCCAGCGCCTTGGCCGGATCAGCATCGGCCTGCTTAGCCCCGAAAGGCTGGGTGTCGAAGTTGAACACCAGATAGCGAATCTCGCCGCCCGGCCCCTTCACCACCTCAACGCCGTCATTCTTGGAAAGATCCTCAATGTCGGTGGGGGAAAGTGAGCGGTAGGCGACGTCAATATTGCCCTGCTGAATATCCAGTTTCAGATTGGACGAATCCGCGTAGTATTTGGCATTCACCCCACCGTTTTTGGGCGCTCCATGGGCCCCCTTGTAACCTGCGAACGGCTTGTATTGGATGAGAGAGTTTAACTCGAACTTCTCAATCTCATATTGACCGGCGAAGGCCTTACCTTCCACGATCTTCTCCGGCGGAGTGAGCGCATCCGCATCGAAGACTTCCTCATCCACAATCGGCCCCGCTGGAGAGGAAAGAATCTGCGTGAATAGCTGATCGTTTTCCGCTTTCAGGTGGAATACGACAGTCGTGTCATCCTTGGCTTCAGTCTTCTCTAGGTTGTACAGCAGCGACGAAGGACCGTTCGGATCGTTAATCTTAGCCAGGCGATCAAAGCTGAACTTGACGTCGGAAGCAGTCAGGGCGTGCCCATTGGCGAACGTTAGGCCCGGCTTGAGTTTCACCGTGAACTCTTTGGGGCTGGTGAATTCGCCGGATTCGGCCAACTCCGGTGCCACCTTAGAGTCGCCGTACGGAGCGGAGAAAAGGAACCCGAATACTTGAGTCTGGACGGCGAAAGACCCGTTATCGTAAGAGCCCGCCGGATCGAGACTGGTCACCTTATCGGTAGTGCCAAGGGTGATGACGGCGCCAGAATCGCCCGCGCCGGTAGCACCTCCAGCGCCCTTTTCTCCACCGGATTTGGTGGCACAGGCGCTCATAGTAAGAGCAGCGGCAGCCCCCACGGCCACCACCGCACTGATACGCGACTTACGATTCATAACCCCTCCTTGAGTGGCGGCAGCCCGGTGCTACCGGATATCGCCGAAATCTAACAGGTGTACTGAGCTAAAACTAGCTTGGTGTCACATTATGGGACGTGCGTCACGAACCGATAACAGCGGGGTAACAAAAACGCATCGGTGGCGATGAGAGGCTTCTACGCGGTTTCCGGCCACGTGCGTTTGGGGGCAGTTTCCGGGGCCGGAAGCCAGCCGAGCGCCGCCAGCACGAGGATGAGTCCGCTGACGCTGAACGCGAGCGGGTAACTGCCGTAGTCCACCAGCAGGCCGATTAAGAGCGGACCGATGATAGCGCCTAAGTCCATGATCATTTGGAAGCTGGCGACGACCTTCCCGCCAGCGTGGTCGGCGCCGATAATATCGGCCACCGCCGCCTGTTGAGCCGGGTTCAAAATACCCGCGCCCAAGCCAGCCAGGGCACATAGGAGGATGAAGATGGGTACGACGTCGGAAAAACCAATCGCAATAGTGAGTGCCCCGGAAATACCCAACCCCATGATGATCGGGGTTTTCCGGCCAATACGGTCAGTAAGGCTACCTGCGAACAGCACAATTGCGGCATTGCCGAGCGCGAAGGCGGTTAGTGCGGCCCCCGACACCCACACCTCGGAGGAGAGGGTGGCCGCAAAGAGGGGCACGATGGAGATGCGCACGCCCAGGTTGGTCCAGCCATTAGCAAAGAAAGATCCGAGCGCACTGCGTGCGGCCGGTTGTTGCAGGGCTGTTCGCATAGTCATCGGGGGTAGTTCGCGGCGGGGCCCGGCGCTGTGCATACGTGCCGCAGAGAGGAAAAATCCGACGACGCAGGCAGCACTCAGCAAGGCCACCCCGTAAGCCACGAACGGTAGCCAGATCGCGATATTGGCCAACACGCCGCCGAGGACTGGACCAGTGATATTGCCGAGGAGAAACGCCCCGCCGTAGTAGGAGGAAATCCGCCCCCGGATACCGGGTGGGGACAGCCGAATAATAAGTGCCGCCGCGGAGACCGTAAACATGACCGAACCGATTCCACCCAGGCCCCGATAGATGATGAGTTGCCAATACGAGTGGGCGGTGGCCACGGCCAGCGAGGACAGCGCCACAATGACAACGCCCGCAATATACACCGGACGCTCGCCCAGCCGATTCACCAGCACCCCGGAGGCGGGCGCAAACACCATGCGGAATACCGCGAAAATAGAGACGACCACAGTGGCCGCCGTCGTCGTGACGTTAAAGGACTTCGCGTAGAGCGGAAGCACCGGCGCGACCAGACCGTACCCGATCGCGATAACGAAGGAGGCGACCACCATCACCCAAATGGCGGCTGGTACGGGCTCACGGTATCGCGCGGGCTGGTTGGGTTTAACGGACATAGCGCAGCTATTGTCTCATCATTTCCAAGCTCCGCCACATAGGCTAGAAGGGTGGAGGATTCGCATATGAATATGACACCACCCATCGTGCGCATGGCCGACGGGACTATCAAACAAGTCAATCCCCTATCCGGCACCGAGGTGTGGACCGTCCCGGGGCGCGCCAACCGCCCG
>JAEWHO010000050.1 GCA_023387755.1 Actinomycetes bacterium
CTTTAATACGGGAGGATACAAAAGAAAATCTTGAATTTAGCTTCCTGGCCTCGCCGGATTGACTAGTGGTTTCAATTGGCCGGGGCTTCCTGTTCCCCGACACCACCAGCCTTGCCGTTCCCGCCGACCGCCGCCCTCAGGTCGGCGATTTCGGAGCGGAGGGCGCGCACCTCTGCGAGGAGTTCGGCGTGGGCAGCGGCGTCGAGCGCGGCATCGGCCTGAGCGGCTTCCTCATTGGCGTCGTCGACGCGCTCGACGATCCAGGAGGCGAGCGTCGCCGTCACCGTACCTAAAACCGCGATCCCAAAGAGCATTAACACAGTGGCCACAATGCGGCCCGTCACCGATACCGGAACCAGGTCACCGTAGCCAACCGTGGTGATCGTGACGAAGGCCCACCATAGGCCATCCCAGAAATCCGTGATGTATGCCCCAGGAAGCTCCCGCTCAGCATCAACGATCGCGAGCGCGCCCACGAGCACCAACAGTAGAGCCGAGGCGACCACGTACGTAACAATTTTCCCGCGGAAAGACGACCCCGCGCGGCGGTTAAGAATCCGCACCAAAAACACCAGCCGCAACAGTCGCAGCGGCCTAAACAGCGGCAACGCCACCGTGATGAAGTCAAACCAGCGGCTGCGGAAGAACTGCCACTTATGCTTCGCAATCACCAACCGATACAGGTACTCCACCAGGAACCCGATCCAGATAACCTGCCCGGCAATCCCGCACGCTCGGGCCACCGGATCGCTCACGTGGGGCCAAATAATCGGGATCGCATAAACAACCAGGAACGCAAAGGCGCCCACGGTGAGGGGGATATCCATCAGCCGCTCCCACCGTTCCAAGCGCGGGTCGCTGTGAGGGTCCTTTGCGGTAGCGGTTCCGGCGTCGTGACGCACGGCCGTCGCACGAGCGGGGCGGCGTTGTTCTGGCGGCATGGGGATCATCCTGACGGAGCACGAGCGAGACTTAGTTTCACGTTACCGGACTACGCGGTGTCACAAGCGCCCGGGCGCGGGCCGGACTGCGCCATATGCGCACGCCGTCGGGCGGAACACGGAATAATAGAGTTGCCCTGAATGAGTCAACGCGGCGGTACGCGCTGAGGCACGCCGCCGGTAACCGGGAGTTAGCGTGAACCCTCGAGACACCCGCACCGCGGTCGATAAAGCCATGGCCCTGTTGAAGGCCTTTGAAGGAGACGGGAGCGTTGGTGTGGGCGTCTCTGAACTCGCGCGGCGCTGTGACCTGTCCAAATCTACCGCCTTCCGGCTGCTCGGCATCCTGGCGCGCAACGGTGCCGTGGAAAGGGCCGGCTCCTCCTATCGGCTCGGCCCCATGCTCTTTGGGTTAGCCGACCCACAACCCACGCCGCACATCGACTTCCTCAACGAAACCCTTACCCCGTACCTGGCTAAACTCTTCGAACTGACCCGCCAAACCGTGCACTTGGCCGTACTCGCCGGCACCGAAGTCAATTACCTGAACAAACTGCACGCCCAATTCCGCGTGAACTCGCCCTCCCGGATCGGCGGCCGCGCGCCCGCCTACTGCACCGCCGTCGGCAAAGTCATGCTCTCCTACGACCACGACGCCATGGAAGCCGTACTGGGCAGCCACCTCGAACCGTGGACGCCCCACACCATCACCGACCCAGCCCGGCTGCGCCGCGAACTCGAACAGGTACGCGAAACCAATATCGCCTACGACCGGCAAGAAATCATGCTCGGCCTGAACTGCATCGCGGCGCCTGTGATGAGTCCGGCACGCCTGCCTGTGGCTGCCTTCTCTGTCTCCGGCCGCGCCGGGATGATGGACCCCGCCAAATACGAGAAACTCCTGCGTAAAGTGTGTTTCGAAGCCGGAAAAGCAATTGCCGGGCGACGACGCCGCCGCCCGGCCGGGCAGCAACTATAGAACTATCGCGGCCGTCAGCAGACGTGAGATATGTCAATAACTTAGGGCAGCCTTGGCTAGCGAGAGTCGTTGCTAGTAAGGTGAGGCTTGCCGAAAGAGTTTCCTCGGCTCAACCCTGCTCTTCACAACCAGGAGGACCTCATGTCATCCTCGCGCCCTCACAAACGGCGGATGCTATCCCGCATGATGGCCGTAGCCGCCAGCACGGCGCTGCTATTCTCAGCCGGCTGCGCCGTATCCGAAAAGGACAAGCCCGCCGGTGAAAGCACCGGCAGCACCAGCGCAGAGGCCGGTAAGCTCACCATTTTCGCCACCACCGGCTACCTTGGCGACGCCGCCAAGAACATCGCCCCGGAGGCAGACATCACCGTCATGGTCGGCCCCGGTGGAGACCCGCACACCTACCAGCCCTCCACCAAGGATATTGAGAAGATGCGCAGCGCCGACGTGGTGCTGTGGAACGGTTTGCACCTGGAAGCCCAGATGATCGACCAGCTCGAATCGCTGGGGGACAAGCAGCTTTCGGTGGGGAAGGAAATCCCCGAGGATATGCTGCTGCCGTGGCCGGAAAAGGATGATGAAGGCAACGACCTATTCGATCCCCACATCTGGAACTCCCCGGATATCTGGATGAACGTGAGCCAGCAGATCGTAGACAAGCTCTCCCAAACCGATTCTGCGCATGCCGACCAGTACAAAGCTAATGGCGAGAAGTACATCAACGGCATCAAGGACATGAAGAAGAAGGCTGAAGAGGCCCTCTCCAAGATCCCCGAGGCCCAGCGCACCCTGGTTACCGGGCATGACGCCTTCCAGTACTTCGGTAAAACCTTCGGTCTGGAGGTTCTGGCCACTGACTTCGTTACCAGTGAATCTGAGATGAGCGCCGCCGAGCTTAACGATCTGGCTGCTCTTATCGCCGAAAAGAAACTCCCGGTGATCTTCCAGGACAATCTGAAGAACCCTCAGGCGATTAAATCCCTGGAAGAAGCCGTGGAATCCAAGGGATGGGAAGTAAGCGTCTCGGATGAGGAACTTTTCGCTGACTCCCTGGGCGATCACAGCCCGGTTGACACCTACTTCGGTGCCTACGAGCACAACGTGGAAACGATCGTGAAGGCGCTGACTTCCAAGTGATGAGTACCCCCAGTTCGTGCCTACCTGCCAGGCGCTTACTGGAGTGGAGTATCGACTAGGCAGTGTCCGGCACACCCGCACGGGTGTGCCGGACGCCGTCGTCATAAGAGAGGAAAATATGTCCGCCACCCCTGCGCTGCGACTGGACAACCTCGCTGTTGCCTACCATGACGTCCTCGCCCTCAGCCACGCCAACCTGACCGTGAAACCCGGCGTTATCATCGGGATCGTAGGGCCCAACGGCGCCGGTAAATCCACCCTCCTCAAAGGTGCACTCGGGCTCGTACCAATCCTGTGTGGCAAGGCCGAGTTCTTCGGATCACCGCTGTCTCAGGCGCGAGACCGGGTCGGCTACCTACCCCAGCATTCCAGCGTGGACTGGGATTTTCCCGCCACCGTACGCGATGTTGCCCTGATGGGAACCTACCAGCCAGGGCGGTGGTTCGGGCGCACAAGCCGGGCAGATCGTGAACGGGCGGACCAGGCTCTCGAACGGGTGGGACTCGCTAAACTCGCAAACCGGCAAATCGGCGAACTATCCGGCGGCCAGCGCCAGCGTGCTTTCCTGGCCCGGGTGTTAGCGCAAAATGCTGAGCTGTACTTTATGGACGAACCCTTCGCCGGGGTGGATATTGCCAGCCAAGAAACCATCACCGAAGTGCTGCATTCGCTGCGCGCCGAAGGTGCCACCATCGTGATCGTCCACCACGACCTCGCCACGATTCCGAACCTGTGCGACGAAGTCGCTCTCATTGACGGGACTGTCGTGGCTGACGGGCCAGTCGATGAGGTGTTCACGCGGGAATTGATTGACCGCACCTACGGGCTCAGTGAAGTGAGCGTGTAATGCTGTCCCTGACCGACTTCTTCACCACCCACACCTACCGCACCATGCTGATCGGGTGCACCCTCATCGGGGCTTTAGCCGGTGCCACCGGCAGTTTCATCTACCTGCGTAAACGCACCCTGATCTCTGACGTGATCGGCCACAGCGCCACCACGGGAGTAATGCTCGCCTTCATCATCGGTGCTGCCGTCCTCGGTATCGACGGGCGCTCCCTGTGGATACTCGTCGTCGGCAGCGTCATTATTGGTACGCTGGCCGCCGTCACCGCGGACGCGATCGCGGCCACCACGCGGGTCGGTATCGACGCCGCCATGGCGATTATGCTGGCCCTCTTTTTCGGCACCGGACTCATTTTGCTGCGCCTGATCGAAAAATCGCATCTGCGCGGGCGCGGGGGGCTAAAAGATTACTTCTTTGGCAATGCCTCCCAATTAACAAAGGCAGACGTCACCACTATCGCGATTTTGTGCGTCGTCGTGGGGGCGGCGGTAGTGGCCAGTTACCGCGCCTTCGCCGTCCACGTATTTGATCCGACGACGGCGGAAATAGCCGGCTTCCGCTCCCGCCTCATCTCATCGCTCATGCTGGTACTCGTATCGATTGCGGTAGTTGTGGGAGTGAAATCGGTGGGGCTGGTACTGATGGTCGCGCTCGCGGCAGTGCCCCCCGCTGCTGCCCGCCAGTGGACCCGCCACCTGCACACGATGGTGCTGCTGTCCGGAGCGATCGGCGCGATTAGCGCAGTACTGGGCAGCTATCTTGCGGTAGCAATTGGGCGTCTACCCACCGGCCCGATGATCGTGCTCGTGCTGACGGCGCTACTGTTCGTGAGCCTATTAGCCGCGCCCGGGCGGTCCGTGCTGGTGCGCCGTCGGGCCCGCCGCCGGCAGCGGGCAGTGCTGTTGGAAGGGGCCCAGTGAGTATCGCATCAGGAGAGGCCCAATGAGTTTCGCGGTTGCCGTATTCCTCCTCGCCGTCGTCACCGCTGTCACCACTGCTGTACCGGGCGTCTTCCTGGTACTCCGGCGGCAGTCGATGCTGATTGACGCGATGAGCCACGCTGCCCTGCCCGGTATTGTGCTCGCCGCCATGGTGATCGGCTCGATCAACTCGCCCTGGCTCATTGTGGGCGCCGGCCTGGGGGCGATGGTGGTGGTTTTCGCGGCCGAATATTTGCGTTCCACCGGCCTTATCACCGGCGACGCCGACCAAGCCCTCATCTTCCCCGCCTTGTTCTCCATCGGCGTTATCCTCATCTCCACTCGCTTCACGCAGGTGCATCTACACGAAGATGCCGTACTCGTAGGAGATTTCAACTTTGTCGCTTTCGACACGGTGATCTGGGCCGGGCGGGACTGGGGGCCGCGCTATATGTGGATGATGCTGGGAATGCTGGTCATTAATGTGGCATTCACGGTGATCTTCTACCGGCCCCTGGTGATGTCTACATTTGACGCGAGCTACGCCAATACACGCGGTATCCACACTGCCTTATTGAATTACGCCCTCATGGGGTTGATTGCAGTGAATGTGGTGGCGGCCTTCAATGCGGCCGGGGCGGTGCTCGTGGTTGCGCTCATGGTGGTGCCGCCCGCCACCGCGCTTTTGATCACTCGGCGGATCCCACACATGATTGCGACGACGGCGGTGCTCGCTGCGCTCGCGGCAACGATTGGCTTCTGGCTCGCGTACGTCACCAATGCAGCAACTTCTGCGACTATGGCCGCAGTCGAAGGGGTCATGTTCCTGGTGGTGTGGGCCTATGTGTTCGCGCGCCAGCGGCGTGCCGGGCGTACCCGTCACGCCGCCGTCGTAGCCGAGGCGAATCGGGAAGAGCGGCACCGGCAATTTGCGTAACGGCAGCGTGGGGGAGCAGGGTAGACAAGGAGGGCGCGGCGTCGGCGTCGAAAATATAGTCGTTAAAAATACATAGGAGGGCGTATGTTCTCAGGCGGTTCTGGATACCAATTGTCGCCGGCTAGCCGGCGAGCCTTCACCGGACTGCTACTGGGAATGTTCGTCTCCTCGATTTCACAAACGATCGTGGGCCCGGCCATGCCGCGGATTGTGGCTGAACTAGGCGGCATGGATCACTATTCGTGGGTGGCTACGTCCGCACTGCTCGTATCCGCCGTGACTGTGCCGATTGTAGGGAAGTTGTCCGACCTGTATGGGCGGCGGCGTTTCTACCTGCTCGGGCTGATAATTTTTTTGGTCGGGTCAGTGCTGTCCGGCGCGTCTCAGTCCTTCGGGTTTCTGATTTTGTCCCGCTCTGTCCAGGGGCTTGGAATGGGTTTCCTGATTCCCCTGTCCCAGATCATCGTCGGTGACCTCATCCCGCCGCGTCACCGGGGCAAATACCAGGGTTTCATGGGGGCGATTTTCGGTTTAACCTCCATCGTAGGGCCCGTGGTTGGCGGCGCGATTACCGACCATTTCGGCTGGCGCTGGCTGTTCTATATCACTCTGCCTCTGGGCGTGGCTGCATTGCTGGTGATCTCCCGCTTCCTGCCTAAGGACGGCCCTGGGCGACGGGTGAAAATTGACTTCCTCGGAATGGTGTTGATCGCTGCGAGCCTCACCGGCCTGCTGCTGGGGATATCGCTAGGCGGCACCTCCTACCCGTGGGTGTCCCCGCAAATTATTGGGCTGTTCAGCTTCGGCCTGGTAACGCTCCTCGCGTTCATGTTTGTGGAAAGCCGAGCAGTTGAACCGGTGCTGCCGGGGCGGATCTTCACCGACGCCACCGTGGCGCTATGCTGCCTGTGCGCACTCGGCGTCAATATGCTCATGTTCGGCTCCACGATTTACATCCCGGTTTTCGCTCAGGGCGCGCTCGGCGTGAACGCGACCGGGTCCGGCACCATCATGATGCCGATGAGTGTGGCGATGATCGTAACCTCGATCCTGATTGGCCTGCGCATCTCCGCGACCGGGCATTACAAGACCCGCACGCTGATCGGCGTCGGGCTGATGGGACTGGGCGAATACCTCCTCACCCAGCTGGACCCAACCTCCCCGCCGTGGCTGCTCACCGCGTATATGGTGGTGTTCGGCCTAGGGCTCGGCGCGTGCATGCAGGTGCATCTGCTGCTCGTGCAGAATGCAGCGGCCCGCACGGATTTAGGGGTTGTGACGGCGGCGCTGCAATTCTTCCGAAACGTGGGCTCGACCGTGGGCATCGCGCTATTCGGCACGATCATGAACGCGCGGTTGGCGGTGACGATCCCAGCGCGGCTTCCAGAGGGCGCGGCAGAGCATCTCGCGGGGGCTGGGGGAGACGTAGCTTCCGGGGGCGACGGCGTAGGTGCCATCATCGACCCCGCTGCCATGGCGGGCCTACCTCCCGAGGTGGTTGACGCGGTGCGATGGGGATTGTCCGACGCGGTTGTCACGGTGTTTTGGGCAGCAATCCCGATTGCCGCGCTGGTATTTCTTGCGACCGCGCTGGTGCCGAATCGGCCACTGCGGGACTCGCATAGCTAGGTTGTTGTGGTGGCGGGCGGGGTGGGGGGCTCCGCAGTGTGGCCCCGGCGCCCTGCGGCGGGGTGGGCTGCTTCGGCGCCCTGCAGTGTGGCCCTGGCGTGTGGCCCCGGCGTGTGGCCCCGGCCCCCTGCAGCGGCGTGGGCTGCTCCGGCCCCCTGCCGTGTGGCTCGCCAGCCCTGCCGCCCGCCGACACGCGAGCCCTACCCGGAGGACGATAGGGGTTGCTATCGCGGGCGGAAAAGAGATTTGTTTCTGAAAGTCGATAGGAAATGCTATCGGGCAGCGGAAACGTGGAGTGCCTTCGGTACCGATAGGAGTTGCTATCGCGCGTCGAAACGAGACTCGGTTTTGCCAGCCGATAGGACTTGCTATCGCGCGCGTTGTG
>JAEWHO010000065.1 GCA_023387755.1 Actinomycetes bacterium
AACAACGAGCGCCTCCACCAAGCCCTGGGATATGCCACCCCTGAGGAGGTCATCGCCAGCTACAATCAACACCGGGCAGCCGAGCTGACCCCCATATAAGAAGCGGAACAAAACCCAGTACGCTTCAGAATGCCACTACTACACCAAATCAAAGCCATCTTCTGGTACTGCTACCTCAACAGTCCCAACCCCTTACCACCAGCCCAAATCCTGGCCACCATGCCCACCGACGAACAAATCGAACAGGCCTACCACCACGCCAACCAAACCAGCACACCCCCAACCCACCTAGTACCCGCAAGCCAGGTCGACTGGAACGAACTACACCACCCCCGCTACGCCTGGAACTAACCCGAGCAACACATTTTGTCCTATAACCCCGGATACGGGGGAGTTGGCGCCGTCACAGGACGTACGGTGGTGTCCCCTCCACTTTGCTCCACCGTGCCATCAACCAGCCGGATTCCTCCTGGAATCCACGTCTTATACGGGCTCGCATCACAGAAAATGCTATTTTTCCTCCACCTCATATTTTCCCTGTATTCTGGCTAAAAGTTGTGATGCATACATGACTGAAAACGGGCTAAATAAGTTGCGTGTGGATGAAAGTGGAGTAATGTGGAGGTAACCGGTGCAGACGCCGCGGAGGAGGTGATCTGGTGTTCCTGGGAACCTACGAGCCCAAGCTCGACGACAAGGGGCGTCTGATCTTGCCTGCAAAATTCCGCGACGAACTTGCCGGCGGCCTGGTAATGACGCGGGGTCAAGAGCACTGCTTGTACGTCTTCCCCATGCGGGAATTCGAATCCGTGCACGAGCAGTTGCGTCAGGCCCCGCTCACCTCCAAACAGGCTCGCCAGTATCTGCGTGTGTTCCTCTCCGGTGCGGCCGATGAACGGCCCGATAAGCAGGGACGCATCACGATACCGGTGAACCTGCGGCAATACGCCGGTCTGGAGCGGGAACTCGCTGTTATTGGGATGGGGACCCGCCTGGAGATTTGGGATGCCCAAGCCTGGGCGCAATACCTGGCCGACCAAGAGGCGGAATACTCCGCCACGGAAGAAGAGATCATCCCCGGGGTCTTTTGATCCAATGGGCTGAACTTCTTCGCTGATTCCGACGATCTTCCCCGGCGCCGGACTCAGCGAAGAGGTACAGTCCCGTGGATCGCCCCGCTAACGGTAAGGCCACCAGATGAGCGCAGCGGCGAGTAAGCACATACCGGTGCTGCGTGAGCGCTGCCTGGAACTGCTGGCCGGAGCGGGTGGCAGCGGCGTCATTATTGACGGCACCTTGGGGATGGGGGGTCACAGTGAAGCGATTTTGGCTCACACAGATTACGCCGTCGTCGGAATTGATCGGGATCCGCAGGCAATCGCGTTAGCCACGGAGCGCCTAGCTCCATATGGAGATCGTTTTACAGCCGTCCACACCACCTACGATCACATCGCTGATATTGCCGCCACCACCGGCCCGGTTCGCGGCATCCTTATGGATTTGGGAGTTTCCTCCCTTCAGCTCGACAGCGACGACCGCGGTTTCGCATACTCGCGTAATACGCCGCTGGACATGCGGATGGATACCGACGGCCCGCGTACCGCAGCCGACATTCTCGCCCAGGCAAGCGTCGGGGAACTGACGCGAATCCTGCGCGTCTACGGTGAGGAGCGGGCGGCCAGCCGGATCGCAGCCGCTATTGTGCGTGAACGCGAGTCCGCCCCCATTACAACCACCGGGCAGCTCGCCGACCTTATCGACCGGCACATGCCAGCCCCGGCCCGCCGCAGCGGCGGTAACCCCGCCAAACGCACCTTCCAGGCGCTGCGCATCGCTGTCAATAGTGAACTGTCGATCCTCGCTCAGGCCCTACCGCAGGCAGTTGATGCTCTGGACATTGGCGGGCGTCTCGTGGTCATGAGCTACCACTCACTGGAGGACCGTCTCGTGAAAGCGGTCATCAGCCAGGGTACGCAGGTTGATGCGCCTGCGGGGTTGCCCATTATCCCCGACGACGCCCAGCCCTACCTGCGGGCCCTCACTCGCGGAGCGGAAAAAGCCAGCAGTGAGGAAATCGAGCGGAACCCGCGTAGTGCGCCCGTACGCTTGCGAGCCGCCGAAAAACTCCATCCCGCTCCAGCCCACCGCAACCATCTCGAATACGACCAGGTTAAGGAGAAGACTCGATGAGCTTGCCAGCATATAGCCCGGCCCGCCCTGGTCGCTCCGCGGCCAGCACCTATGGCCGACCCCTGAGCGTGGGCCGCGGTGCGGCTGCCCCGACCTTGCAGCTAGTGCGGGGCCCGGCAGTATCCCGACCTGTGGGCCCCTACCTCCTCCTTCTCATCAGCATCATTTTTGGGGCTATGGCTTTTTGCCTCATGCTCAACACCCAGATGGCTGTGACCTCGTACAAAATCCACGACACGCGCGCCCACCTGGTCGAGCTGAAAGAAACTCAGCAGACACTTAAAACCGAAGTAGAACAGCTCGGCTCGCCCGAATACCTCCGCCAGGCGGCTGAGGAAATCGGGATGGCACCGCCGCACACTACGCACATTATGAATCTGGAACACGGCACGATTACGGAAGTCCCGGGCGCTGCCGGTCAGTAGCGAAGGGAGGTCCCATGGCCACTTCACGACGGGAAGGGTCCCTGGCGGCCACCCTATGGAACCGGATTCGCCGCGGCAATGTACTCATGGTGGCGACGACGTTGCTCATCATCATTGCCCTGGTACGGCTGCTGTGGCTGCAGGTTATTGATGCCCCCCGCTTAGCCGAAGAAGGGCTCAATAACCGGATGAAAACCTTCACCATCACTGCCCCGCGCGGGCCAATTGTCGATGCTGAGGGCAACGTCCTAGCTGTATCCACGCAAGTCGTGCACGTAGGTGTGAACCAGATTAAAGTGCGCGATTATGTGCGTAAAGAAGCCAAGACCGGAAGAATTCTCGGAGCTGGGCCCGCTGAAGCTGCCCGGATGATCGCCCCCATCCTCGACCAAGACCCAGCCCAGCTCGGGGGGATGATGGTGGGGGACTCCACCTACCGGGTGCTCGCCAAAGACCTCACGCCGGCGCAATGGCGGGAGATCGCCGATCTGCGTATCCCGGGAATCGAACCGGATTACCGTTCCATCCGTACCTATCCGAACGGGAACCTCGCCGGCAATATCCTCGGATTCGTAAACAAAGAAGGAGTTGCGTCAGCGGGTCTGGAACTGTCCTTCAATAAGACCCTCACGGGTATCCCCGGGAAAGAACGCATAGAAGTCGGCGCTTCCGGATCATCAATCCCAACCGGTGTCAATGAGAAGGAAGACGCCGTTCCCGGATCGACTGTTCACTTAACAATCCTGCGGGATCTACAAGATGTGGCGCAGAAGGCCGTGCAGAACAGTAAGGACACCTTTGGTGCCTCATGGGCCGCGGCGGTGGTGGAAGAGGTTGGCACTGGGAAGATCCTTGCCATCGCCGACTCCGATACCGTCAATCCCAATGAGTACTGGAAGAGCTCAGCGGAGAACCAAGGTGCTCGCTCAATCTCCGCCGTCTACGAACCCGGCTCCACCGGTAAGCTCCTCACCTATGCCGCTGCCATTGACCAAGGTACGGTCAAACCCACCACGCATATTCACAATCCCTCCCGCTATACCACTGCCAATGGGGAACTGATTAAGGACTTTTCCGACCACGCGACCGAGGAGCGCACCGTTGCCGGGGTCCTCATGAAGTCCTATAACACCGGCACCGTGCAGATCGGCGAGACAATGTCTGACCAGGTGCGCTACGAATATTTCCAGCGGTTTGGGCTCGGGAAAACTATCGACGTCGGGATGCCTGGGCAAGCTGCCGGGATCCTCGTCCCACCAGAGAAATGGGACGGGCGCCAAAAGTACACCACCATGTTTGGGCAAGGGTATGCAGTGACTCTGCTGCAAAATGTTGGCGTAGTACAAACGCTAGCCAATAAGGGCGTGTACGTTACTCCCACCCTGGTGGCGGGCACCACCGACGCCAAGGGGACCTTCCATGAAGGCGCGAAACCTTCCACCCATGAAGTTATCTCCGCTGACTCAGCCAGCCAAATGCTACTCATGATGGAAGGGGTCACCCAGAAGGGTGGGACCGGTGTCCGCGGTGCTGTAGAGGGGTATCGTGTGGCCGCGAAAACCGGGACGGCCCAAGTAGCGGGGCCAGGCGGGGCACTTACTCGCACCGCCGGTGTATTCAATGCGGTTATTCCGGCCGATAATCCCCGCCTGGCGATATCCGTCGTCGTTTACAACCCCTCCTCAGGATTCCAAGGCGGCGTCGTCGCGGCCCCCGTCTTCAAAGAGATCGCCTCATTCGCGGTACGCTACTTGGGGATTCCTCCCAGCAGTAGCGAGCCCGAACTATACCCAGTGGAATATAAGTAAAAAAATGGATGAACTGATCTTCACCCGCCCAACTGTTGCCCCGACCCCGGTGGCGGATCTTGCCCATGCTATTGGCGCGGAAGTACGCGGCGGCGGGCACGCCTCTATTACTGGCGTGTCCGTGGACTCCAGCGATATCCGCCCCGGAGAGGTATTCATTGCGATTCCCGGATTCCGCACCCATGGGGCCCGGTTCGCCAATGCTGCTGTGGAGGCCGGTGCGGCCGCGATTATTACCGACGACGCCGGTGCCGAGCAGATTGGACAGGTGACGGTTCCGGTACTTGTGGTAGCCGACCCACGGGCTGTGGTCGGGCAGGTCAGTGCCCTCATCTATCGCCAGCCCTGCCGGGACCTAGAGCTGTACGCAGTGACGGGGACCAACGGCAAAACCTCCACCGTGACCATCCTGTCCCAAATCCTGGCGGCCGCAAAAGGCCAGTGTGGGCTCTTTGGCACCGTCGAGGTGCGGCTAGGAGAAGACCGGTCACTCTCGCCGCGCACCACCTTGGAAGCTAGCGCTGTGAACCGCCTATTGGCTCTCGGTCGGGAGCGCGGCATCCGCGCGGTCGCCATGGAGGCTTCCTCGCACGCCATCGATTTGGGGCGCCTGGGGGGCCTGCACTGCCGCGCTGTGGGATTCGTGAATCTGCAACATGATCACCTGGACTACCACAAGACTATGGATGGCTACTTCGCTGCCAAGGCAGCGCTGTTCACACGCGAGTACGCCGACCACGCCGTCGTCTGCATCGACGATGACTGGGGGCAGAAGCTTGCCCGTACCACGGAACTGCCAGTCTTGACTGTCTCCACGACGGGGCCAGCAGACCTGCAGGCAATTGACTACCATGAGGGTACATTCACGGTGGTCGACGGGGAGGAGCACCATCGGATTAGCACGCCCTTTACGGGCCGTTTCATGATGCAAAATGCCCTCGTAAGTATTGGTCTGGCGCGGATAGCTGGAGTCGATTGGCCAACGCTTACGGCAGCCCTCGCAACCGCTCATAGCGTGCCGGGGCGGATGCAGGTGGTCCAGCCGCGCACTAATACCCTGCCGCTGGTGATCGTGGACTACGCGCACACCGCGCAGGCGTTGGCATATGTGCTGGAAGTGCTACGACCCTCCACGCCGGGCCGGCTCATTGCGGTCTACGGCTCTGATGGGGACCGCGACGCCCTTAAGCGTCCGGACCTCGGGCGCGTGGGAGCGACGTATGCGGATGTCTTGTATATTACGGACGAAAACCCGCGTTCAGAGGATCCCGCTGCTATCCGCGCGGCCATCCTGAAGGGGGTGGCCGAGGTACGCCCCGACCTTGCCGATACGGTGGAATGTGAGACCCGCAGGCAGGCGATTATCGATGCTATTGGCGCAGCCGAGCCTGTCGACACCGTGATTATTACGGGTAAGGGCGCGGAGCCCTTCCAAGAAATCAAGGGTGTCATGCATCCGTATAATGACGTGCCCGTCGTGGAGCAGGCCTGTAAAGGAGAGACCGCATGATCACGCTTGACGTCGCCACTATTGCGCGCGCCATGGACGGTACGGTCGTGGGGTGTGCCCCCACGGCCCTGGTCACTGGTCAGGTCCACACCGACTCCCGCCAGATTCAGCCCGGTGACTGCTTTGTTGCCATTGATGGCGAGTCGGTAGACGGGCATCGCTTTGCTGAGCAGGCCGTTGCTGCGGGCGCCGTCGTCGTGATTAGCGAGCGCGATATCGAAACCCCTCATATTAGGGTGGACTCCACGGTGACGGCACTGGGGAAACTCGCCGCGTACGTGTTGGCAACCCTGCGGGCGGCCGGGCCGATCGAGGTGGTGGGGATGACTGGTTCCTCGGGGAAAACCACCACCAAAGATATGCTGTATGCGATCCTCAGCGCCGCGGGCCCTACGGTAGCTCCGATATCGTCCTTTAATAACGATATTGGCCTGCCATTGACTGTGTTGCGCTGCGATATGAACACGCGCTACCTGGTGGCAGAAATGGGGGCTGCCTGCGCTGGAGAACTGACGCGCTTGACGACGATCTGCCCCCTGGATATCGCCTGTGTGCTCATGGTGGGGCATGCGCATCTCGGCGGATTTGGATCCATCGACGACGTCGCCACCGCCAAGTCTGAACTGGTCCAGAATCTGCCTAGCCATGCGCGGATCGTCCTCAATGCGGACGATCCGCGGGTAGCTGCAATGGCATCCCGAGCCAGTATCACCGGTGGGGGCGCCCTGCCGAGTGAGCAGGTGTACTGGTTCTCGGCAACAAAGGCGGTGCCGGTGGGCGGATACGCCACCGATGTGAGCTGTGACAGTTGCGGGCGGGCGTCATTTACCGCCGTCTTCGATCAGCACAGCGAACCGGTGAACCTGGCGATCTCGGGGGTCCACCACGTCAATAACGCGTTAGCCGCGCTCACCGCCGCGTGGCTGTTGGGGGTCGATATGAAAATCGCCGCCGCAACAGTAGGAACGGCGAGCGTATCTGCCCACCGCATGGCGCTGACGCAACGACCCGACGGCATCACCATCGTGGATGATGCCTATAACGCGAATCCGGAATCGATGCGTGCAGCTTTGCGTACGGTCGCGGCTATGCCAGCGACCCGGCATATCGCAGTCTTGGGATCAATGTTGGAGATGGGGCAGCAGGCAGCGCAGGCCCATTTTGATATTGGTGAATTAGCAGGTCAGCTGGGCTACGACTGGGTGATATCCCTCACCGAGCCGGATATTGCAGCCGGCGCTGCTGCCGGGGGAGTGCCACGGGTAGATACCGCGGAAAATTGCGCTGAAATCCGCGCTCTGCTCCAGGCGGATTGGGCAGAGGGAGACACCGTTGTGTTAAAGGGCTCTAATGGAACACGACTATGGTCAGTGGCAGATGAACTGACCGAAGTCCCCGATCATCGGGCCCAGTCCTGTGGAGACCGTCAATGACAGCGATTCTTTTCGCGGGTTCAATTGCCCTCGTGCTTTCCCTGCTGGGGACGCCGCTGTTTATCCGCTTCCTGGTCAAGCGGAACTACGGCCAATTTATTCGCCAAGACGGCCCGACTGCCCACTTCACTAAGCGGGGAACCCCTACGATGGGCGGCGTCGTCATTATTATTTCGACCGTCCTCGGCTATGCCGGTGCCAACCTGCTCTCCGGGCGGTTCCCGAATGTGTCCGGGCTGCTCTTGCTCTATCTCGTTATCGGGTTGGGCCTGATCGGATTCCTCGACGATTACATTAAAATCTCTCGCCAACGCTCCCTCGGCCTCAACCCGCTGGGAAAGATCATCGGCCAGGCTTTCATTGGGATTAGCTTTTCGGTGGCTGCGCTCTTCTTTGCCAACCAAAATAATCGCACGCCTGCGTCCATGCGGATCTCCTTCATTCGGGATACCGGTATTAATCTCGCGTTTGCGGGTTTTGTTGTCGGACTCGTGCTATTCGTTCTGTGGTCCAATTTCCTCATCACGGCATGGTCAAATGCGGTGAACCTGACCGACGGTTTAGACGGCTTGGCAACGGGCGCATCAGTCATGGTGTTCGGTGCCTACACAGTTATCGCCATGTGGCAGTCGAATCAGTCCTGCCAATATATGTCTGCCCCCAGCATGGGCTGTTATGAGGTTCGCGATCCGCGCGACCTCGCGATCGTTGCCGCAGCTCTGGTAGGGGCGTGCTTCGGGTTTTTGTGGTGGAATACCTCTCCGGCTCAGATTTTCATGGGTGATACGGGTTCTCTCGCCCTCGGAGGCGCAGTGGCGGGCTTCTCCATCCTGACCCGCACGGAGGTGCTGGCAGCCATTATTGGCGGGCTCTTCGTCATTATTGTCATGTCTGATGTCATTCAGATCGGGTGGTTCAAACTCACGGGTAACCGTGTATTCAGGATGGCCCCACTCCACCACCACTTTGAACTTAAGGGGTGGCATGAGGTCACGATTGTGGTGCGTTTTTGGATCATTGCTGGCCTGTGTGTAGCCCTCGGCGTGGGATTGTTCTATGGAGAGTGGGTGGCTATCGGTGGCTAGTATTATTGCGCGCGATTACACCCCTCGGCAGGGGCTCGAGGGTGCGCGGATCTGCGTGGCGGGCCTGGGGACCTCCGGGCGCGCAGCGGTGGATGTGCTCTCTACTCTCGGAATGCAGGTTTGCGGGATTGATCGCAGTGAAGCCGCGGTACAGGGTGCCTTGGAGGCAGGCTTGGCTGCGGTACAGCACTGTGCTACGGATGAAGATTTCGCTGCTGAGGCTTGCACATCGGATCTCATTGTCGTCTCACCCGGGATCGCCCCTAGCTCGCTGCTGTATCAGCGGGCCGCTGCGGCCGGGATTGCGATGATGAGCGAGATAGAACTCGCCTGGCAGCTACAAGCCCCCCACCACGACGGCGGCTATGCGCCCTGGCTCTCCCTGACGGGGACTAACGGCAAAACCACCACCACCACGATGACGGCGGCCATCTTGCAGGCAGCTGGAGCAGTCGCACCCGCTATCGGCAATGTGGGTACCCCAGCGGTTCTCATTGCGGCTCGTGGTGGTGTTGACGCCCTGGCGGTGGAGGTCTCCAGCTTCCAGCTCCACTCCACCCACAGCGTGCATTCGTGGGCTTCCGCCTGCCTCAATTTCGACGCCGACCACCTGGATTGGCACGGGGGCGAGGTCGGTTATTGGCAAGATAAGGCCCGGGTCCACCACGGCACGCAGACCGCGTGCCTTTATTCGCGTACATCGCTCGAAACCCGGCGGATGGTAGAAGAAGCGGACGTGACCGAAGGGGCACGAGCTATCAGCATCGGTACAGATGTACCTCCGGTGGCGGGCCTCGGCATTGTCGACGATCTGCTGATCGACCGCGCCTTCATCCCCACCCGTCACACAGAGGGGGAGGTGCTCGCCCAGGTGAGCGACCTGGGGCACCTGGCGCCATTGGAAGGGCAATTGCCCGACCATATCCTCATAGATGCGCTCTTCGCGGCCGGGCTCGCCCGCGCTGCCGGTGTGGCCCCTCAGGCAGTCGCTGCGGGGTTACGCGCCTATCAGCCGGGCGCTCACCGTATCCAGACGGTAGCTGAACTCGAGGGGGTGCGTTTCATCAACGACTCCAAAGCTACCAACGCGCATGCGGCCCGCGCCTGCCTCCTGGCCCAGCGGCCCCACAGCGTGGTCTGGATTGCGGGCGGTTTAGCAAAGGGGGCCCGCTTCGATGAGCTCGTTAGTCAGGTACGCGACCGGCTACAGGCCGTGGTGCTCATCGGTGCCGATCCGGAGCCCCTTACGGCGGCGCTGACTGCACAGGCCCCAGAAGTTCCTGTGCACCGGATCGACCCGGCCGAGGAGTCGGTTATGCGCGCCGCCGTCGAACAAGCGCGGGCGGTGGCCAACCGGGGTAACGTCGTCGTTCTTGCTCCTGCGTGTGCCTCGATGGATCAATTCCCGAACTATGCGGTACGGGGCGACGAATTCGCCGCAGCGGTGCGGGGTTTGAAAGTAGCTCACGGGGCCTAGGGGAGTAGGCAGGAAGGCAGCTCGAGGAGACGGTAGTGGACGCCCCCGGGCTGGAGGTCGCGATTATGCGCTTCTAGGCGTGCCCTACCCTCGCTCGCGGCGCAGGCACGTGAGAATAGCCTAGGAGAGTCGTGTGGCTACCGGTGAGAGAGGTGAGGGTATGTCAACCACTGAGAAACGCGCCCCCTCCACGACTTTTGCGCGTATTACTGCCCATCCGGGGGCAACCTCGTACTACGTGATCCTGGGTACCGCGCTGATTCTGCTTACCTTGGGCTTAACCATGGTGCTCTCTGCCTCTACCATTACCTCGATCCAGGATGACGCCACTCCATTTTCGAATATCAAGCGGCAGCTGGGGTATGCCCTGATTGCGGTCCCGGCCGGTTTTCTTATCTCCCGCACATCCGTCGCCCGTCTGCGCCGGGTCGCTGGGGTGGTGTTTTGGTTTACCG
>JAEWHO010000072.1 GCA_023387755.1 Actinomycetes bacterium
AACAACGAGCGCCTCCACCAAGCCCTGGGATATGCCACCCCTGAGGAGGTCATCGCCAGCTACAATCAACACCGGGCAGCCGAGCTGACCCCCATATAAGAAGCGGAACAAAACCCAGTACGCTTCAATCCTCCTCGAAAAAACCGAGGAACAAAACCCAGGACGCTTCACCTCAGCCCACCAGCTACCTAGGCTCGGTGGGCTTTTCTCTACCCAAAACGCACTCCCTAACGTTCACGGACAACTCACTAACGCGTACTCAAAATCGCGGATAACTCCCTAACGCGCAGCCCCACACAGTGCTTAATCAGACCCCTCAAACAGCCCCCAATTTCAGCCCCTTTGAAGCAGGAAACCCCAATTAAAACCGCCTAAAGACTTGTTTTATCAGGGGTTTTACTCGCGACCGCCAAACTGGGCAAAGCTATCAAATCTGGAAGCCAGACAGACTCAGCGTCCCGAACTGCGGTGGGGGGCACTAGGGTAGTATCCATGACCTTTACTCGCGCCGATGGGCGCCGCCCCGACCAACTCCGCCCGATCCGTTTTGAACCCGGATGGCTCGATTCTGCCGAAGGATCCTGCCTGGTACATTTCGGTAAAACTCGTGTGCTGTGTGCCGCGTCTTTCACCCCTGGCGTTCCTCGCTGGAAGACCGGGCAGGGTACCGGCTGGGTGACCGCCGAATATGCGATGCTGCCGCGCGCCACCTCCAGCCGTTCCGCCCGCGAATCCGTACGCGGCAAGATTGGAGGCCGCACCCACGAGATTTCTCGCCTTATTGGCCGTTGCCTGCGAGCTGTTGTGAGTGTGGAGGCGCTCGGCGAGAACACAATCACCTTGGATTGTGACGTGCTTCAGGCCGACGGCGGCACCCGGACAGCCGCCATTACCGGTGCCTATGTGGCCCTCGCGCAGGCAGTGGAATGGGGCCGGAAGGAAGGGCATATATCCCCGCGCGCCCGGGTGCTCATTGATTCGGTGGCCGCGGTATCCGTGGGGATTATCGACGGCGTTCCCTGCTTGGATCTGCCGTATGAGGAAGATGTGCGAGCCGGCACTGATATGAACGTGGCGATGACCGGTAACGGCAGTTTTGTGGAGGTCCAAGGCACTGCCGAAGGGGCGGCGTTCAGTCGCGAAGAGCTGGATATGTTACTTAACTTGGCTGCCGGAGGGACAACTGAACTCGCCCGGTTGCAACGCGAGATTTTGGAGGGGAACCATGAGTGAATACCTAGAAGGTGTGGCCGGTGGAGCGATGGGGGAAGACCCCGGTAACGCCTATGACCGGGTGCCGGTCCCAGACGGCGCCCGGCTGATCCTGGCCACCAAGAATGAGCATAAGGTCGTCGAGCTACGCGAGATTCTGCGTGCCAGTATGCCGGAGCTACCCGAGGATGCGGTGATCTCTGCCGCCGAGCTTGATGTCGATGATCCGGTGGAAAACGGCCGCACCTTTGCAGAGAATGCGCTCATTAAGGCCCGTGCTATCTGCGCTGCTACAGGTCTGCCTGCAGCCGCAGATGATTCCGGACTGTGCGTGGCAATTATGGGCGGTGCTCCGGGTATCTTCTCAGCTCGCTGGAGTGGACGCCACGGTGATGATGACGCCAACAACAAGCTGCTGCTCGCGCAGATGGCGGATGTGGAAGACCATGACCGCCAAGCCTCCTTTATCTGCGCTGCTGCCCTCGTTACCCCCGGCGGGCAAGAGCAGGTGGAGGAAGGGGAGATGCGCGGATTCCTACGCACCAGCCCGGCAGGAGACGGCGGATTCGGTTATGACCCGCTCCTCCAGCCTGAGGGGCAGTCACGCTCCGTGGCCCAGCTCAGTGCACAGGAAAAGCACGCGATCTCGCACCGGGGCCAGGCGTTCCGGCAGTTAGCGCCCTTTATTGTGGCGGCGCTCGAGGAACAGCGCCACTAGCCGCCACCCCAGCATTGTGGCCAGTAGGAAGGCCGCCGAGATCCCCATGAAGGCAGGTGCGTTCGTCTGCCCCATGAGCAGGCGGCCGACCATACCCACACCCCACGCGCCGAGCCACACCAGTAGCCCGGAGGTGGTAATCGCCCAGGGGTCAAAGTAGCGGATCACCAATAGATGCGTGATGTAGACACCGGCGAGGAAGGGGAGCGCGGTCAACAGCACCTCACTGATAGCCAGCGATTCCGAGTGTGCTGCCCGGCCAATACCCGCCAATGCACACGCGGCTGCAGTGTCCCACAGCAGCGCCCACAGCAGCCGAGGGTCATTAGATGCCCCAAAGGGACGGGGATGATGGGGTTTGCCAGACGGCGTTGGGGTACTTGGGGTTGAAGACGGTTTGGTCACCACTGTACAAACTCCCTTCAGAAGCGGAACATGCCCGGCCAGTAGGGCCGGGCATGAGTGCGCGAGGCGGGACTTGAACCCGCACGTCCTAGGACACCAGAACCTAAATCTGGCGCGTCTGCCAATTCCGCCACTCGCGCAAGTGACGAACGCTAGGCCAAACCTAACGTCTTGCGAAGCCGTTCCACATGGCCGGTCGCCTTCACATTGTATAGGGCATGAGCGACTGTTCCATCCTCCGCCACCACAATGGTTGAGCGAATCACACCTTCGGTGACCTTCCCATAGAGTTTCTTCTCCCCATAAGCACCGTAGGCGCGCAGGGTTTCCAGGCTCTCATCGGAGGCAAGAGGGAAGGTGAGTTCCTGATTTTGTGCGAATTTCTCAAGGCGCGTAACCGGGTCCGGGGAGATTCCGACGACGCGGTAGCCGTGCTGTTTGAACTGCGCTAAGGAATCGCGGAAGTCGCAGGCCTGTTTAGTACAGCCAGGTGTAGAGGCGCGCGGATAGAAATAGACGATAACACCATTGGTGCTCTGCCCGAGCAAGCCATCCAGCGATACCGGTCCGTCCACGGTTGGCAGCGTGAATTCGGGGGCGATATCCCCAACTGATAACCGAGCGCTCACCGGGAACTCCTTTGCCATGAGAATTGATTCGCCCCTTAGTGTAGCGCGCACACTCGCCACGAACACCGTCAATGCTCAAAGCCGTGGCTGCGGCGGAAAAGAAGGCCTGCCCTCCACCTTTAATCCGGTCAGCCTCAGGCAGACGAAAAATGTCCGGTGTACCTCCTTAAGCGTTCTCCGGTTTAGGAAGTAACGCGGAAAAGCCCTAATTTTCCTGTTCCGCAGCACAGCAATATGAGGTGCAGATCACCCTGTATGTGGCACGATGGTGGCTAATGATTATTCTGAGGAGGTTCACATTGGCTACCCTGCCTACCGGCTCCCGCGTCGCCATTGTTGGTGCTGGCCTGATCGGCCTTTCTACTGCGTTCTATCTGCGGCGTGCTGGGTACGACGTCGTCGTCATTGAGCGAGACCAAGTGGGCTCGGGGGCGTCTCGCGGAAACGCGGGTGAGATTACCCCACTTACCGCGGTGCCGCTGGCCGGTCCTGGAATGGTGCCCGAGGTATTCCGCGGTATGGTGGGGCGTTCCGGCCCGCTGACCCTCTCCCCGCTGCGCGCGGCTCGGCTCATGACCTTCGGGTTCGGTTTTATTCGTTCCTCACGCCCGGCCCGCACGGACGCCGGCGTGATGGCCATGACCCAGCTCGGCGCAGGTGCGCTCGCGGCTTTTGATGAGATGGGGGAGGCCGGCGCGGACCTGTCTGGGGGTGGGGAAGGGTTCCTCTATACTTCCGCCAATCCCAACACGGTGCGGGACTTCCACGATCTGCTGTGCACTCGCGCCGAGGATACCGGCCTGCCCGCTCCCGGCGATTTAGTGGAAGGTAGCGCCGTTCACGAGCTCGAGCCCTCACTTTCCCCGGCGTGCGCGGCCGCCTTCATCGACCACGGTGCCCGCTGGATCGACCCGTCCCGCTTTGTTGACTCCCTCGAGGGAGTGCTGCGAGATATGGGCGTGGAGATCCGCGAGGGGGTACGCGTCACCAGTATTAATCCTGATATTCGGCCCTCCCTGGACCTAGTCCACCAGGGCCGAAGGGAAGTTATGCGCCCCGACCATGTAGTACTCGCGGCCGGAGCATGGTCCCATGACCTCATGCGCGAAGCCGGTATCCATATCGGTGTTGTTCCCGGGAAGGGATACTCCTTCACCGTGGGGGCGGACCGTCTCCCGGAGCACCTGATCCACCTGTCCGACGCGCGCACTGTACTCGTGCCCATGAGCGGGCGGCTGCGCGTGGTTGGGGCAATGGAGATCGACGGCACCTACGAGGTCTTCCACCCAGACCGCATCGCCATGATCCGGCGCGTAACCGCCCCGCTCGTTCAGGGGATTGACTGGTCGGATATTAGTGAACAGTGGGTGGGGGCCCGCCCCATGACCGCCGACGGCCTGCCCATTATCGGCCAGCACCGCAAACTCCCGGGCCTGACGCTCGCCACCGGGCACAATATGCACGGCCTATCTCTCGGCCCGGTTACGGGTAAGGCAGTGGCAGATATACTGCTCGGCCAGCCCACCATCCTGGCCGGCAAGCAGGTGGATATGGAGAAATTCTCCCCGCATCGCCTCCGCCGTCTGCTCACCTAGAATCGACGACGCCGATCCGCCGGGGCCTGGAGCCCCGGCGGATTCTTACTGCTCGCTGAACAAATGCTGGTGGGCGTCGCGGATGTGCCGCTCGACGACAGCGGCGGCGGCGTCGGTATCGCGGTGCTCAATGGCGGCGACGATAGCGAGGTGATCCTCGATCAGCCGGGCCCGGAAGGCATACCAATCGGATAGGGCGGTGGAGGCGTGATAGATGGGGGTTGCAAGCGCGTCACGGACCGCCTGGGTGAGGTCTGCGACCAGCTGATTGTGACTAATCATTGCCAGAGTGACGTGGAAGCGGGTATCCGCCGCATTGAAATCCGGCAGTTCAATATCCGGGCTGGCCATGAGAGTTGCCAGCTCGCGTAGCTCCTGGATATCGGCGTCGGCACAGTGTTGGGCGGCCAAACGTACACTCGCCGTCTCTAGTGCGATTCGGGTTTCCATTACCTCTGCTACGGCAAAACCGCCCAGAGCCACATGGATCCGCACCATAGACGCTAAAGCGGTAGCGGGGGCAGGGGTGAGACGAGTACCGCTGTTGGGGCCACGCCCCACGTTGGATGTGAGCAGCCCCTGGGCTTGGTACACGCGGATCGCTTCCCGCACGGCCGTGCGGCTGACGTTCAAGTGTGTGGCGAGTTCACGTTCTGGCATGAGATGATCGCCAGCTTGTAGCCGACCGGCTTTTATCTCATCTTCGATATATCGAAGCACGAATTCGAACGTTTTAGCCATACCAACCATTATCGTTCTTTTCAGACTTTGGTGTATGGTCAGACCAACGACCTGTGGTTAGACCACTGGTCCCTCGCCCCACAAAACCGGAGTAACGATGACGTTCCAGCCAGATGTTTCCCCGCTAGGTAGCCTAACTGCGTCCGCTTTGGTCGCTTTGTTGCCTTTGCTTACCATGTTCGTCACCCTTGGCCTGCTGCGCTGGAAGGCGCACTTTGCCGGGCTCGCCTCCCTGGTGGTGGCAATCGGGGTGGCAATCTTCGCCTTCCACATGCCCGCCCACTTAGCCCTGCTGACAGCCACAGAAGGCGCTGCGTTCGGGATTTTTCCCATCACCTATATTGTGCTCAGCGCGGTATGGCTCTATGAGATCACGGTGGTCTCTGGGCGCTTCGAGGACCTGCGCGCCACCTTCCGTCTAGTGAGCGATGATCCGCGTATCCTCGCCATCCTCATTGCCTTCTGCTTCGGTGGGCTCCTAGAGGCCCTGGCAGGATTCGGGGCACCGGTGGCGATCACCGGCGTGATGCTGGTGGCTATCGGCTACCGGCCCATGCGCGCGGCGGCCACGGTATTGCTGGCCAATACGGCACCGGTTGCCTTCGGTGCTGTTGCCATCCCGATCATTACCGCCGGCAACCTCACCGGTATCGACTACCACGAGATTGGCGGCTACGTGGCTGTCCAAACGGCGTCCCTCGCATGGTTCATGCCGCTGATCTTGCTGCTGGTCGCAGACGGTGTGCGCGGCTTGAAGGAAGTCTGGCCGGCCGCCCTCGTCGTCGGGATTACCTTTGCCCTGGGTAAGTTGGCCTCCGCGAATTTCATCTCGGTGGAACTCACCGACGTGATCGCCTCGCTAGTCTCGCTGGCCGCCTGCGTAGCCTTCCTACGGGTATGGAAACCGCGCGGAACTGCCGCTGCCCAAGAGCGTTTACAGGCCGAGTCGGGAGCGGCGTCGCCGGCCCCACAGACCCTGGACGGTAAACGCATTGCTATGGCGCTCTTCCCCTACATCCTGGTGGTGATCGTCTTTTCTCTGGCCAAACTCGTCACCCCGATCAGTAAGGCCCTGGCTGCCACCGACCTGAACATCCCCTGGCCCGGCCTACACGGCCACCTGCTGACCGCCAGCGGGACACCAGCCACCTCCACGATGTACACCTTCGCGTGGCTATCCTCGCCCGGCACGATCCTGCTGCTCACCGGACTAATCGTGGCGGTCGTGTACGGGGTGAGTATGCGCCAGGCGGGCCGCACTTTCCTCGATGTGCTCTACCGGCTGCGGTTCACCTTCCTCACCATCGGCTCGGTGCTGGCGCTGGCCTACGTGATGAACTTTTCTGGTCAGACTCTCTCGATTGGCACCTGGATTGCCGGGACTGGCGCGGCCTTCGCATTCCTATCCCCGGTACTCGGCTGGATCGGCACCGCCGTCACCGGCTCCGATACCAGCGCCAACGCGCTGTTCGCCACCTTGCAACAGACCGCGGCGACCCACGCTGGTATCGACCCGACCCTCCTGGTAGCAGGCAACACCTCCGGCGGTGTGGTCGGTAAACTTATTAGCCCCCAAAACCTCGCTATTGCTGCCACTGCGGTCGGTCTCGTGGGGCAAGAGTCCGATATTTTGCGCAAGGTGGTGGGGTGGTCTTTCGGGCTGCTGGTGATCTTGTGCCTCTTGGTGGGGCTGCAATCCACCTCCGTACTCAGCTGGATGCTTCCCTAGGAGATGAGCATGACGACGATGCCCACGGTGGCGCTCTTCGCCACCTGTATTAATGACACCATGTTCCCCGAAACCCCGAAGGCGGTGGTGACGGTACTGCGCCGACTGGGGTGCCGCGTGGAGTTCCCCATCGAGCAGACCTGCTGCGGGCAGATGTTCACCAATACCGGCTACTTCGATGAAGCCACCGGCTCGCTGCAAACCTACCTGCGGGCCTTCGAGAAGTACGACTATATCGTCGGTCCGTCCGGCTCCTGCATTGGCTCAATCCGCCACCAGCATCCGATGTTGGCCCGCCGGCTGGTGGACCGCGGCGAGATTAGCGAGCGGGTGTACGAGCGTATCTGCGCCGTCGCCAAGAAAACCTACGAGTTCTCCGAATTCCTTATCGACGTGCTGAAGGTAGAAGATGTGGGCGCATATTTCCCGCACCGCGTCACCTACCACCCCACCTGCCACTCCACCCGGGTGACGAAAGTGGGGGACCGCCCCTACCAGCTGCTGCGGGCCGTGCGCGGGCTCACCTTGGTGGATCTTCCCGACGCCGACCGCTGCTGTGGTTTTGGAGGCACCTTCTCGGTGAAGAACCCGGATGTGTCGGCCGCGATGGCGGCCGATAAAGCCCGGCATGTGGCCGATACCGGGGCGGAATACCTGGTGGCGGGCGACAATTCCTGCCTGCTCAATATCGGTGGGGTGCTGCATCGCAACCGCACCGGAATTAAACCCATTCATCTGGCCGAGATTCTGGCGAATACCGAAGGAGCCAGCAAATGAGCAAGGACACCACAGTCAATAAGCAGCGGCTCACCCCGGCCCCGCCCGCCGGTGAACTGATCGACTCGCCGGTTTTCCCGCAGGCCGCCAAGGCGGAGCTCGATAACTCCCAGCAGCGCAAGAATCTGCACCACGCCACGCATACGATTCGCGCTAAACGTGCCAAAGCGGTAGCGGAAGTGGAGAACTGGGAGGAGATCCGCGCCGCCGGGCAGGCGATTAAGAACCGCATTTTGCGCAATATGGACACCTACCTGGCGCAACTAGAAGAGTCCCTCACCCGTAACGGTGCGGTCGTGCACTGGGCGCGGGATGCGGCCGAAGCGAACCGGATCGTCACCGACCTCGTGCGCCAAGCCCAGGCGGAAGAAGTGGTGAAGGTCAAATCCATGGCCACCCAGGAAATCGAACTAAACGAGGCCCTGGAGGAAGCCGGGATTGCGGCCTGGGAAACCGATCTGGCTGAATTGATTGTGCAGCTCGGCCACGACCGGCCCAGCCATATCCTGGTACCTGCCATCCACCGCAACCGCAGTGAAGTGCGCGAGATTTTCCTCGAAGAAATGGGCCGCTACGGCACCCCCGCACCCGCCGATCTGAGCGACGAACCGGCCGATCTAGCCGGAGCCGCCCGCACCCACCTGCGCGATAAATTCATGCGCGCCAGCGTTGGCATTTCCGGTGCGAACTTTGCGATTGCCGAGACCGGGTCCCTCGTAGTGGTGGAGTCGGAGGGGAATGGGCGGATGTGCCTGACCTTGCCGCAGACGCTCATCTCGGTGGTCGGGATCGAGAAAATGCTGCCCACTTTCGATGACCTGGAAGTGTTCATGCAGCTGCTGCCGCGCTCCTCAACGGCGGAGCGGATGAACCCCTACACCTCGGTGTGGTCCGGGGTGACGCCGGGTGATGGCCCCCAGAATGTGCATGTGGTGCTTGTTGATAATGGACGTACCCGCGCACTCGCGGACCCAGATGGGCGGGAGGCGTTGCGCTGTATCCGCTGTTCGGCCTGCCTGAATATCTGCCCGGTATTCGAGAAGGTCGGCGGGCACGCATATGGGTCGGTTTATCCGGGGCCGATTGGGGCGATCCTTAATCCGCAGATTCGCGGTACGGATTCCGCCGTGGACCGCTCCCTACCGTTCGCTTCCTCCCTGTGCGGGGCGTGTTCGGATGTGTGCCCGGTGAAGATCCCGATTGCCGACCTGCTGGTGCATATGCGCGGCAAAGTGGTGGACGCTAAACGCGGACATATGAGCACAGAAGCCGCCATGATGAAAGCCGGGGCGTGGGTGATGAGCGACCACCGGCACTTGGCTGCCGCGCAGGGGGCGTCCGGAGTTTCCGGGCGGGCACTCAGTAAGGTGACCGGGCAGATCGGCCCGTTGCCGTGGCCGGTGTCCCGGTGGACCAATACGCGCGATGTGCCGGTACCGCCGGCGCAGTCTTTCCGTTCCTGGTGGAAGAATGAGGGCAAGAATGACTAGCAACAGTGTGAGCGAGACGGCCAGTGCGCGGGAGGAGATTTTCGCGCGGGTGCGGGCGGCCCTAACCGATATTGCCGACGCCGATCCTGCCGTGAACGCGCCTATCGACTGGGTTTACGGGCAGGAAACGAACCTTCCTGGCCAGCTCCTGGACGTCTTTGCTGAACGGGTGGCGGACTATCGCGCCGTCGTCGTGCGCTGCCCCCGCGCCGAGGTGGCCACGCAAGTCGCGGTGGCCGCACGGGAACTGGGTGCCACGAGTTTGCTCCTCCCGCCGGGCCTGGAGCAGGCGTGGGTGGCGGAGCTCGAGGGCGTCGAGCTGGTACGCGAACAGGAGGCCCTCACCCCCGCGGAGCTTAACGAGATCGACGGCGTCGTCACCGCGGCCGCAGTGGGCATTGCCGAGACGGGCACGATCGTGTTGGACCACGGGCCCAACCAAGGCCGGCGGGCGCTGACGCTAGTGCCAGACCGTCATATCTGCGTGGTTGATGCCAGCCAGGTGGTCTCCAGTGTGCCGCAGGCGGTCACCCGGCTGAAGGACGCCGTCGTCGCGGGGCAGCCACTCACGTGGATCAGTGGCCCGAGCGCCACCAGCGATATTGAACTTTCGCGGGTGGAGGGGGTGCACGGGCCGCGGTCACTGTACGTGATTATCGCGGAATAATCCCCTTACCAGTACGAGCCACAGGCGCGGGAGCGGCACTTATCGCTGCGCCAGGGGGCTGCGCAGAAGAAGGCGCTGAGCGCAAGGATAGCTGCGGTGATGAGCAGGACTGTGGACACCTGCCGGGACGTCCACCAGTAGCGTAGGAAATCCATGGTGAGTGAGGCAGTGGGAGGCGTGCTCATTGGGGTACAGCCGCGAGTTGTTCTTGCACCCAGCGGCGTTGGTCATCCACGGGCTGTTTGATGATGTCGTCCACAACCTGCTTAGCATCGGTAGGGCAGGAGGCGTAGCAGGCCCAGACCCATGTGGACGGCGTCGGCGATGCGGATGCGAGTGGGGGAGTTACGCAGCATCGTCACCGGGATTTCGGTAACTGGCAGGCCGTCGTGCAAGGCGCGGGTGACGATCTCGGTGGAGGAGAGGAAACCGGGTTCACGCAGCTTTAAATTGCCGGCCCACTCGCCAGGGAGCAGCACGGTTCCCTGGGTGTCGCCCACGGTTTGGCCGAGGATCACTCGGCGCAGGAGGCGGAAGCCCCGGGAAGCCACAGTACGTACCGATTCGCGATCGACCTTCGAATCGGGGTGGGCTTTGGAGCCGATAAGGACTCCCTGCATGGGGTGTGCCAGGAAGGTATCGAGGTCGCTGGTGCCGAAGGGAAGGTCGTCGGCGCTGAGTAAGAGCAGCTCGGCGGTGCTAGCTGCGATGCCAGCTTGGTAGGCGTGCCCGAGGCCGGTCTCGCTGGTTAGAGCGGTGATCCCGGATAGGGTGGCGATTACCTCGGCGGTGTTGTCGGTGGAGCCGTTTTCCACCACCAAGATATTGAGGTTGACGCCGTGCTGGGCGGACCACGCGTGCAGGGTGTCCACGGTTTCGGAGAGGGTGTTGCCACTGTTGTGGGCGGGCACGATCACGTCAATAGCGGCCGGCAGCTCCCGGCTGGGGGCTTTGCTGACTGGGTCGGGGCTCGGGAAGACGATGAACCGGTAGATCGGGTAATTCCAGATCGTGGTGGCCAGGGTGCAGATAATCTTGCCGAGCCAGGTGGGTAGAGCCGCGAGATCGACCAGCAGATACATCATCGCTGTCGTGACGGCCCAGTTAAAACCAACGAGCGCGAAATACAGGATCAGCGAGAAGGTGTAGGAGCGGTCGGAGCGGAAAGTGAAATTACGCTGCAGCCCAAAGTTAACGAGGAAACCGGCCCAAAAGCCGATAGCTACTGCCAGCCATAAGGGGAGGTGAAAGAAATCGCGAGCCGCAACTGTGAGCGCAAAATCGACGACAAAGGCGGTACCGCCGACGCCAAGGTACCGCAGCACAGAGGACTCGAAGAGCGGCTTCATGTAGGTTCCTAATTGAATACGGCACCCCGATTGTGGCGGTCGCGTCCGGGGTCTGTAGGAACTCTACCGCGTGAACGGCAAGTGGATGGGGCCTTATCCGTGTGCTGCGGATGGAACGGCGCACACAGGCGGTGAATATTAGCCACGCGCTAAAATAGAAGAGGGTAAAAAAATAGTGCGCCAACAGGGACTCGAACCCCGAACCCGCTGATTAAGAGTCAGCTGCTCTGCCAGTTGAGCTATTGGCGCGGTGTCTTTCGACTTCTGAAACATTACCCCCGCTGGGGGGCTGCCACCAAATCCGGAACCCCCGAAATTAGTGCTTTGTGCCCAAGGTCACCGCGCCACATATGCGGGCCTTAACCTCCCACCTCCACAACGCGGCCCGCGACGAAGATCGGTCGGTTTGCTTCCTGGCTGGCCGTCACATCCAGCAGTACTCGCAGCTGCCAGGCGCCGTCCTCGAACGGGTCCTGCAGGCGTTGCGTAATCACCCAGGCCGCATGGTGGGGCGGGGGAGTGGGGAAATCAGCGTCGAGAAAATCGGCCTCCTCCGGGGCGGTGAGCACGGTGAGGTAATCGGCGGAGCGGGCCTGCTGGCCGGTACCAATCCACTCGTATTCCTCAAAGTACGGATCGAGCGCATCGGCCCAATCCTGCGCTGACCACACCCGTACGCCGGCCTCCTGCCAGGCATCCACATCCTGCCCGCAGCGCTGCGCGACGGCGACGTAGTCTTCCTGGTCCAGCCACTGGATTATTTGCATGAGGTCGCGGCGAACGTGGGCCATGAGGGCATGTGGATTGGTGCGGTATGCGACCACCCCGTCAGCGTCCGCCCCGAAGGCTTGCTCACTACCGCGGGTGGCGGCGTCGTCGGAATCCTCACGCGGCGCCTCGGGGTTCGCCAAGGCCTCCCACTCATCGAGGAGGGAGGAGTCCACGGCCCGGATCAGCGCCCCCAACCATTCGATGATCTGAGCCACCTGTTCGGTGCGGGCCTCCTCGGGCAGGATCTGGCACAGCGCCCGGTAGACGTCGGTGAGGTAGCGCAGCACCACGCCCTCGGTACGCCCCACCTCGAAACGCGAGATTAGATCCGAGAACGTCATGGCCTGCTCCACCATCAGGCGCACGATCGATTTGGGTTGCAGCTCCTGGCCATACACCCACGGATTGGTGCGCGCATAGGTGGCCAGCGCCGGCTCCAATATCTCCTTGAGCGGCTCCGGCCAGGTGATCTCCTCCAGGGCCTCCATCCGCACGTCATAGTCGAGCCCCTCGGCCTTCATGGCCGCCACCGCCTCCCCACGGGCAGCGTTGCGTTGCGCGTACAGCAGCGGCATGGGCCCTTCCGTGACCGCCTCCACCACGCTCAGCACGTCGAGCGCATAGGTGGGCGACGCCGGATCGAGCAGCTCCAAAGCCGCCAACGCGAATGGTGACAGCGGCTGATTCAGGGCAAAATCATCGGGCAGATCGGCAACCAGGCGCAGCCGCGCGGTGCCGTCGTTAGCCGCCTGCGCGCTGGAGACGTGCTCCACCACCCCGGCCTGCCGCAGCGAACTGATAATCTGCACGGCCTGGCGCAGCAGCTGGTTACAGGGGGCGGGGGGCTCGTGGGTATTGCCCAGCAGCGCGGCGAGGGCCGCCACTGGATCGCCCGGGCGGGTGAGGACCGCCAGGATCATCGCGTGCGTGACCTGCATCGAACTGGTCAGAGGCTCCGGCTGGGCGGCCACCAAGCGGTCGAAGGTCGCCTCCGTCCAATTGACCACGCCCTGGGGTGCTTTTTTCCGCGTAATCCGCTTGATTTTCTTGGGGTCATCGCCGGCCTTTTTCAGCGCCGCCGCGTTCTCGATGACATGCTCGGGGGCTTGCACGACGACGTCGCCCACCGTATCGAAACCTGCCCTCCCGGCGCGGCCCGCGATCTGGTGGAACTCACGCGCGGTGAGGTGGCGTTCTTTGACGCCGTCGAATTTCGTCAATTTCGTCAGCACCACCGTGCGGATGGGGACGTTAATTCCGACGCCGAGGGTGTCGGTGCCACAGACCACGGCGAGCAACCCCTGCTGGGCTAGGCGCTCAACCAGGCGGCGGTAGCGCGGCAGCATTCCGGCGTGGTGAACCCCAATCCCGTGCCGAATAAACTTCGACAGCGATTTACCAAAGCCCGGCCCGAAGCGGAAATCCCCGAGCGCCTGCGCGATGGCTGCTTTACGCTCCTTGCCGATCAGCGGCACGCTCAGCAGCGCCCCGGCCCGCTCCACCGCCTCCCGCTGCGCAAAATGCACCACATAGACCGGCGCGCGGTGCGTGTGGACGAGCTCATCGAGCAGTTCGTGGATCGGCTCAGTGCTATAAGAAAAGTTCAGCGGCACCGGGCGAGTAGCGGAGGTGACCGTGGTGACGGACCGCCCGCTACGCTCACGCAGGTCGCGTTCAAAGAAACTGACATCCCCCAAAGTGGCGCTCAGCAGCACCATCTGGGTACCCGTCAGTTCCAGCAGCGGGATCTGCCAGGCCCAGCCGCGCTGCGGGTCGGCGTAGAAGTGGAACTCGTCCATGACCACACTGCCCGCGTCGAGCGCTGCCCCCTCCCGTAGGGCCTGTTGGGCCAGAATCTCGGCGGTGCAGCAGATGATGGGGGCGTCAGCGTTAACGGCGGCGTCCCCCGTTACCATGCCCACATTCGCGGAGCCGAACAGGGCGATGAGATCAAAGAACTTCTCGGAGACGAGGGCTTTTAGTGGGGCGGTGTAGTAGGAGCGTTCCCCGCGCGCCAGGGAGTTGAGATGGGCGGCGACGGCGATCAAAGATTTACCGGAGCCAGTCGGGGTGGCAACAATCGTGTGCTCCCCGCCCATAATCGCTAGGGCGGCTTCTTCCTGGTGCGGATATAGTGGGCGGCCCCCGTCGGCAGCCCAGGCGGCGAATGCGTCCAGCAGCGCATCTGGGTCCCCAATCGTGCCCGCATCCTCTAAGTCATCGAGGAGGAGGTTGAGGGGCGGCAGGTAGGCGGGCAGCTCAGACATACCCCCATCTTCTCACTCACCTGTCGGTAACGGTGGTTGGGCGCGGTAGGCTGGCCCCATGAAGATCGCGCGCTTTTCCCACGACGACGACATCTCCTACGGCGTCCTCGACGGTGACGAACTCGTTCTGCTGCAATCCGACCCGCTCTTCGCCGGTTTCAAGCCGCTTAACCGCCGTATCCCGGTGGAGGAGGTGCGCCTGCTCAGCCCCGTCATCCCGCGCTCCAAAGTGGTGGGGATCGGCCGTAACTACCGTGCCCACGCCGCCGAACTGGGCAATGACGTCCCCAGTGAACCGGTCATGTTCTTCAAACCCAATACGGCTGTGATCGGCCCGGATGATCCGATCGTGCTGCCACCGTGGGACGACGAGATTCACCATGAAGCCGAACTCGCCGTCGTCATCTCCCGCCCCTGCAAAGATGTGCCCCTCGAACGGGCCCCCGAGGTGATCTTCGGCTACACGGCCGCCAATGACGTCTCTGCCCGGACCGCCCAACGCGGGGACTCCACCTGGGCGCGCGCCAAAGGTTTTGACACCTCCTGCCCGCTCGGCCCCTACCTGGTGATCCCCGGCGACGACGATTTCGACCCCGCCAATGCGCGGATTCGCTGTGCGGTCGATGGCGAACTGCGCCAAGACGGCACCACGGCAGACATGATTTTCTCGATCGCCGAGCAGATCGCCTATGTCTCCTCGGTGTGCTCACTGCTGCCGGGCGATGTGATCCTCACCGGCACACCCGCCGGGGTTGGGCCCATCCAGCCGGGCCAGCGCGTAGAGGTAGACGTTGAGGGGATCGGCGTCCTGGCCAACCCGGTAGTGCGGCGTTAGCGGCTCACCGCTTGTCCGATACAGCAGGCGGCGGCACGCACATTGTCCGGTGCCATGGCTAGGTTTACGCGCGCGAATCCGGGGGCACCACAGTCAGCCCCGTCATTGACCGCCAAGCCCACGCCGCGTAATACCTCAGCGGCATGCTCCACCCCGTAGGGGCGCAGATCAACCCACGCCAAATAGGTGCCCTCGGCGGGCCGATAGATAGCCTCGGGGGCACATTCGCTCAGCTCGTGCGCAAAAACATATCGGTTGCCGCGTAGCACCTCGGTGACGGCTGCGAGCCAGTCGGCACAATCCCGGTAGGCCACGGCTGCACACCGTGCCCCCAGCGGGCTCGCCAGTTTCTCGTAGTGCAGATCCCACGGTGCCAGCGTCTGCCGATCAGCCTGCGCAGTCACGATCATTTGTGCACATTTCAGTCCCGGGATATTCCAGCCCTTCGAGTTCGACGTCGCCGTCACGGTATGGGCCGCAGCGGCCGGAGAAATCGACGCGTACGGGATATGAGTTAGCTCAGGCTCCAAAATAACCGGGGCGTGAATCTCGTCCGCGAAAACCCGTGCCCCGTTCTTCACCACGACTTCTTCCACTTGTTTTAGTTCCGCGCGCGTGAGCACCCGCCCCACCGGATTCCACGGGTTACACAGGATTAATAGCCCACCATTGCGGCTTAAAGCCGCGTCGATTCCGTCTAGGTCGAGTCGATATCGGCCGCTGCTATCGCGCAGGCTCGGCACCTGAATAATCTCGCGGTCAAAGAGTGCTGGCACGGTCAGGAACGGCATATATGACGGAGTGGGTACCACCACTGGCTGATCCGGATGGACCAGGTGCAGCAAGGTGGCTTCCAGGGCGGTGAGAACGTCGGGGTAGAGGCGGACGGCGTCGTCGGGGATCTCCCACCCACAGTGCTCGCGGTACCATTCGCGCACGGCCAGGCGGGCGTCCTCGCTGACGGCGGGCGGCATATAGCCGAAGGTTCCGGAGGCTGCCTGGTGGCGGATAAGCTCAGCGATTGCGGGTGCCACGCCGAAGTCCATTTCGGCCACCCACGCGCCGATGCTGCCGGGGTGGGCCGTCCATTTCAGGGAGCCGTGCTCGCGCATCCGCTCTGGGGTGTAATCGCTGAAATCTCCAAAAAATTCTGAAATAGACACGTGCGTGCTCCTGCTGTAAATACCGTCCTGGACTACGGTACAACTATGCGCACGTGGCGGGAGTTGAATCAGGGCTCGGATTTACCGTGCCGGGCAGTCGCCCCGGCGCTTGCGCGTTTATATTCCGACGCCGCCACGCCGCTGCGCGCCGTGGTGACCGCCCCGCCGGGAAGCGGCAAAACCACGCTGATCCCGGCCGTGCTGGCGGAACTGGAGGAAGCCGCCGGCGGGAGCGGCACCATTATTGTGTGCCAGCCGCGCCGCGTGGCGGCGCGAGCGGCGGCCCACCGACTAGCACAGCTGCTGGAGGAGCGGGTGGGAGAGCGAGTCGGCTATGCCGTGCGCGGCGATACCCAGGCAGGCCGGAATACGCGGGTGCTCATGGTGACCTCCGGGGTGCTGGTGGCGCGACTGCTCGCCGATCCGGAACTCGCGGGCGTCAGCGCCGTGGTGATCGACGAGGTGCATGAGCGGTCCCTCGTGACCGACGTCGCGCTCGCATTCAGCCTCGATGTGGCCGATATGCGTGACGATCTGGCCCTTATCGCAATGTCAGCCACCACCGACGCGCAGCGCTTAAGCGCGCTCATGTCCAGCCCGCATGCCCCGGCCACTCACCTGGACGCACCAGGCGAGTTACACCCCGTAGATGTGAGCTATGCCCCGGGCCCGCAGCCCCTGGACGGTAGGGGAGTGAGCCGGGACTTCCTGGCACATATAGCCGATACTGCCGCGGCGCACGCGAGCCAGAGCGGGTCCACGCTGGTATTCGCGCCCGCTATTCGGGATGTGGACGCGGTCTGCCAGCACCTGGCGCGTCTGACCGACACCCCAGTCTATCCGCTCCATTCACGTATCCCCGCCGCCGCGCAGGACGCGGCCATCAGTGGACCACACCGGCGCATCGTGGTGGCAACCTCGGTGGCGGAGACGGGCGTGACCGTGCAGGGCGTGGACGTAGTTATTGATTCGGTGCTCTCCCGCCAACCCCGGTTTGATGCGCAACGGGAAGTCGCCGGGCTGGTGACGGTGCTGGCCTCCCAGGCCGCAATCACGCAGCGGGCCGGGCGGGCCGGACGGCAGGGGCCTGGCCGGGTGGTGCGGTGTGTTGATGAGACGACCGTGGCGCGGCTGCGCGCCTACGACCCGCCCGAAAGCGCTACCGCAGACCTCACCGACACCGCCGTCGCCCTCACCGCCTGGGGTGACCCGCAGGCACGTTTCACCCGCCTGCTCGACCCGTTCCCGTCCGCCGCCTGGGAACACGCACACCGAGTGGCCGCCGAACTCGGTTTGGTCACGGAGGGGGAACTCACCCCAGTGGGGCGCTACGTAGCAGAACTGCCAGTGGATATGCGGTGGGCTGCCGCTGCCCTACGGCTGCTACCGAGGCTCGGGGCGGCGCGTACTGCCCGCCTGGTGGTCCGCCTAGCCGAGGCCGAACGCCACGACGACGCCCGCACCCTCCCGCCCGCTGCCACCACGCTGACGCGGCGAATCGAACGCGCGCTGAGGCAGATCCCGGCCGGACTCGGCGGCGGCGCTGATGGGGGCGATGATGGGCGCGCTGACGGGGGCGCGTCGGCCGTTACTACCGGTGCCGCCCTGGATGACGACGCCGCCACCGCCCTGCTCATTGCCAGCGCTCACCCGGGGTTGATCGCCCGGCAACGCTCCCGGCCCGGCGTCTACCTGACCGCCAGTGGGATCGGCCCGCAGGTGCAGGAGCACTCCTCGCTATTCGGCGCCGCCTGGCTAGCAATCGCGCAGGTGCAGTCAGTGGGCGGGCGGGACCTCATCCGCCTTGCCGCACCCCTGCCGGCGAGCGCGGTCGAGAACCTGCGCCAGCGGGCCGAGGTCACCAGCGAGCACCGCTGGGATAACGGGCGCGTCCTGGCTACGCGCGTGCACCGGCTCGGTGCTATTAAGCTACATCGAGAAGGTATCCCGCCGGAGCGAGGTAAAGCCCACGAGGTGGCCGTCCAGGCAGTGCGGGAACGCGGCTGGGACGCCCTGCCCGCCCGCCCAGAGAGGCTCTTGGAACGGCTCGCCTTCGCCCACCGCACCCAGCCCGATCAGTGGCCAGATTTCTCCGACGCAGCCGTGCGCGCCAACCCGGAACTCTTACCGACCACGCTGTGCGCTCTAGCCGCCGGACGCGGGGCCGGGGCCGAGGATGTGCGCGCCGACGTCGTCGCCGCCCTGTACACGTATAACCCGCGCTGGCAAGAACTTTTGCCCACCCACCTGCCGGTGGCCAGCGGGCGGGAGGTGCGGGTGGATTATTCTGGCGCCCAGCCTGCGCTCGCGGTGAAATTGCAGGAGTGTTTCTCAATGCAGAACTCCCCGCGTATTTTGGGGGTGCCGGTCGTCATCGAGCTGCTGGCGCCCAACGGGGCCACGGCCGCGCGGACCGCGGATTTAGCGAGTTTTTGGGCCGGCCCCTACCAGCAGGTGCGCGCCGATATGCGGGGGCGTTACCCCAAACATCCATGGCCCGCAGATCCGACGACGGTGCCGCCCACCCATCTCACTAACGCCCAATTGCGGCGGCGAGGTAGCGGGAAACAAAGCAGCTAGAATGGCAGCATTATGAGTGATTCTGCAGCCAGCGCCCCGGTGCGCGTCCGTTTTTGTCCCTCACCTACCGGCACCCCCCACGTGGGGATGGTCCGCACCGCCCTGTTTAATTGGGCCTATGCGCGCCATACCGGGGGCACCTTCGTTTTCCGCATCGAGGATACCGACGCTAAACGCGACTCGGATGAATCGTTCAACCAGATCATTGACTCGCTGCAATGGCTCGGCTTGGACTGGGATGAAGGCGTTGGTGTGGGCGGGCCGCACGGGCCCTACCGGCAGTCCGAACGTATGGATATTTATGCCGACGTTGCCGCGAAACTGCTTCAGGCCGGTTACGCCTACGAATCATTCTCCACCCCGGAGGAAGTTGAAGCCCGCCATATTGCGGCCGGACGCAGCCCCAAACTCGGCTATGACGGCTATGACCGCACCCTCACCGAGGAACAGAAAGCCGCCTTCCGGGCCGAAGGGCGCGAACCCGTGCTGCGCCTGCGGATGCCCGATGAGGACATTACCTTCACGGATCTGGTTCGCGGAGAGGTGACTTTCAAGGCTGGTTCGGTGCCGGACTATGTGATCGTGCGCGCCAACGGGCAGCCGCTATACACACTGGTGAACCCGGTCGATGACGCGCTCATGAAGATCACCCACGTGCTGCGCGGCGAGGATCTGCTCTCATCCACCCCCCGCCAGATCGTGCTCTACCGGGCCCTGCAGGCCATCGGCGTAGCCGACTACATGCCCGCCTTCGGACACCTGCCCTACGTGATGGGGGAGGGCAATAAGAAACTGTCCAAGCGGGACCCGGAATCGAATCTGCTCCTGCACCGCGAACACGGGATGATCCCGGAGGGGCTGCTCAACTACCTGGCCCTGCTGGGATGGTCGCTCTCGGCCACCGAGGACGTTTTTAGCAAGGAACAGATGATGGCAGCTTTCGACGTCGCCGATGTGAACCCGAATCCGGCGCGGTTCGATATTAAGAAATGCACCGCGATCAACGCCGACCATATCCGTATGCTCGCACCCGAGGACTTCCGCGACCGCTGCGTGCCCTACCTGCACGCGCAGCAGCTGGTGAGCGCCCCAGTATTCGAGCGGCTCACCGCCCGCGAACAAGAGATTATGACGGCGGCCGCCCCGCTCGTCCAGACTCGCGTGCAACTGCTGGGAGATGTGCCGGGCATGATGGGCTTCCTATTCGTGCCGGGCACGCAGCTGGAGATGCAAGAAAAGGCCGTGTGCAAGGTGGGGGAGCGGGCCGTGGAGGTGCTAGATACCGCGCTGGACGTGCTCGCTGACGCCGACTTCCACGCGCAAGCGCTAGAAGAAACCCTGCGGGCGGCCATCGTCGAGGGAATGGGGATTAAGCCGCGGTTTGCTTTCGGCCCGCTGCGGGTGGCGGTATCTGGCAGGCAGGTTTCCCCGCCCCTCTTTGAGTCCATGGAGATCCTGGGGAAGGATGAGTCGCTGGCTCGCTTGCGTGCCCTGCGTGACCAGCTGAGCGCTTAGCGGGGTGGGGTTGCGCTCGCGTGGCTGCGTGACTGCTTAGCCGCGTGACCCCTTTCACCGCACGCTAATTTGGGAATTCGTGCTGGCTCAGGTAACGTTATCGTTCGCAAGGCACTAGCGCCTGCAGCCCTTGGGGTATGGTGTAATTGGCAACACAGCTGATTCTGGTTCAGCCATTCTAGGTTCGAGTCCTGGTACCCCAGCGAGTACGATTTCGCAAAATTGTGCTTTTGCCCCTATCGTCTAGTGGCCTAGGACGCCGCCCTCTCACGGCGGTAACACGGGTTCAAATCCCGTTGGGGGTACACGTTGGTTCCGCGCCCGGGCGCGGAATTGGCGCATATAGGCCCCCATCGTCTAGCGGCCTAGGACGCCGCCCTCTCACGGCGGTAACACGGGTTCAAATCCCGTTGGGGGTACGCGATGATATCCCAAGGCCTCGTTCTCACGAAGTCTTGGGATATTTTCTTATTCTCGTGCGGGAATGCGTTTTCAGCGGCGCGGGATGCGTTTGGCGCGGCACGGGGGCGGCTCCCGGCACTGACGCCGGTACCCCTTACGGCCACGTTCATACTCCGAGGGTGCCGAGCGGGATAACGTGTACCCCGTCTTCGGAGCGGGTATAGGAAACGCCGGTTGCGACGATCACGGCAAGGGCGGTCGGAGGAGTGACCATCTTCGCGGATAGTCGTCGTAGTTTGCTGGCAGCTTGGTCGATTTTGGCGATGTCTGCGTCGCTGTGCTGTCCGATCGCTTTGACTTCGAATCCGGCCCAGCGTCCGTCTTGCATTTCTACGACAGCGTCAATCTCGTCGCGCCCCTTGGTGTCGCGATAGTGGAAGACGCCGCGAGTATGGAGGCCGTGTGCCGCTAACCCATCTGCATATATGCGCAGGTCGTGTACTACTTGGCTTTTGAAGATAAATCCAAGTGTTTCACGATCCTCCATCAGGCGGTCGGGACCGGCCCCTAAGAGGGCGGCTGCCAGTGACGGATCGGCGAGGTGTCGTACGGGAGCCTGGGCTGCGGTGGAGGCCGAACGCAGCTTAGGTGACCAAGCAGGTTGATCTTCCACCACGTACATGCGGGTGGCAATATCGTGAACCGTGGCGACGGTAGCGTCAGCCACATTGCGCTGCAGCTCTTCTTGCATTCGCTTGACGATCGAGGAGTAGCTCGCCGGTTGGGAGATCAAGGGGGCCAGCGCGCGCACATATTCGGCCATTAGACGCGGATTCCGTCGTTCTCCGGCGAGATTCGGGTAGTCGCGCTCCACTAAGTGGGTTACCCAGTTTAATGCCATTGCCATCGCGTCATTGGCGTCAGCGTCGAGCCAACCAGGCCAACCACCTGAAACGAGCCGGCTAACCACGCTTTGAAATCCGTTAGGACATTGCGCGCCGACGTCGAGGTGGTCGTTTTCCACCAGGTCTCGCAGAGAAACCTCTCCGGTGGAATGCCCCGTCTCTCTAAGAGACATCGTTCGCATCCGTACGGAGGCAAAACGCCCTGCACCAGAATGGCGCGTTGAGTCGTCGTCAGGGGAAGCTGAGCCAGTGAGGAGGAATTGACCCTGTTTACCTCTGTCATCAACCGCGTGCCGCACCACATTCCAAATTCCCGGAACCACCTGCCACTCGTCCAGGAGTAGGGGCGGTTCCTGGTCGATCATCGACTGCGGATTGTGTTTGGCCTGCAGCTGCTGCGGACCAGGAACGTCGAGACGAATCTCCGACTTGGCGCGTTGTCGCGCTGATTCGGTTTTGCCACATGCACGCGGCCCGCATATTTCAACGGCTCCGGCCACCGTGAGCGCCCGTTCAATCTGTCGGTCAACGACGCGCTCGAGATACGTTTTCATGCCCTGGCAATAACACACCGGTATGGAGAACTCCATACCTCAGCTATGGAGAACTCCATACCTCACGTGGGAAAAACTCCACTATAGAAGAGTTGGTGTGGACCGATATTTGTAGAGATCGGTCCGCGCCAGTGGGTATGCATCACGGCTCGTCGGCGTTAATGACAACTGCTCGGTCCTCGCGATTGACGGTTAGCACCTCACCGCTACAGGTCAGGGACTGCATCCCGGTAACCTCCTGTGGGTACGGAGTGATCTCCATCTGATCCACATATGCCAGGCCAGGCGTAGCACCCGCCGTCGCGACGCGCTGTGACCAGGGCTCACCCCGCTCCCACTGGGGTGCACGCCCGCCGGGCCCTACCTCACTAGTGCGGTGGACAAACAGTTCGAATACGTCATAGCTGCCGCAGCAGCATCATCGAGACTGGGCACGAGTGCAGCAAGTGGTGTACAGGCAGCTACCGCAAAAATAAAAAATGGACGTCGCAGTCGCATGGTTCCCCCTGACTTTGGATAGGCACAGAATATGCCTCTATGTGAACTACGCTGTGCTTACGTCACAGGTGCGTCAAGGCTTAATTTGCCGATTATCGGACTATTTAGAGCCACCCGCGCTCGCGGGCAATATCTATTGCTTGGGTGCGATTAGAGGCATCCAGTTTCCGCATGGCCGCAGAAATATGGTTACGGACGGTTCCGGCGGACACATACAGTTCAGCGGCAATTGCGCGCGCCGTCGCCCCGGTGGCTGCTCGCCGCAGCACCTCCACCTCACGCTCGGAGAGGGGATTGCTGCCCTCCATCATCGACTCCGCGGCCAAAGCCGGGTCGATAACCTTCCCGCCGGCATGGACGCTCCGCACCGCCGTCGCCAACTCTTCAGCCGGGGTATCTTTCACCACGAACCCAGCGGCGCCCGCTTTCATTGCCCGACTCACAAACCCGGGCCGGCCAAATGTCGTCACCATAATGACGCGGCACAGGGGTGCTTGTGCGGAGAGTGCTTCGGCAACCTCCAATCCGCTCATACCGGGCATCTCAATATCCAGCAGGCACACGTCCGGTGCACAGCGTTTGACGGCGCTGAGAACCTCATCCCCGCGACCGCACTGCGCCACGACGTCGATATCATCTTCCAGGCTCAGCAGGGTGGCCAGTGCCCCGCGAATCATGGCTTGATCGTCAGCGATCAGCACTCGGATCATCCCGCACCTCCACCACTGTTCCCGTTGGGCTACTTCTAATATGGCAGCACATTCCGGCATGTTGCGCGCGGGCTTGCATTGACGAAATCCCAGTATGGGTAGCGCCGGCCAGCCCCGCAGCCGTACCACCGCTCAGCGTGAAACCCCGCCCGTTATCACTGATACGCAGGTGCGTATCGCTGACCTCAATATCCACCTCAGTCGCGTGAGCATGGCGTATCACGTTAGTAATCGCCTCCCGCACAACCCAGGCGAAGACAGCCGCTCGCGGATTATCGCGACTAACGCAATCATTGATACGCAGGTCAATCTGGGCGGCAGCGCAGGCGGTGCGGGCTGCCTGTAACTGTTCATCGAGATCCATCGTTCGCAGCGCGCCCACGGTAGAACGCACCTGGGTGAGGGCGTCACGAATCTGGGTGTGTAACTCGTGGGCTTCCGTGGCCGCTCGCGCCGGATCACGCTGCGCCAACCGTTCGATCACTTGGGCTTTGAGAGCCATGACGGTCAGCGAGTGGCCGAGCAGATCGTGCAGATCGCGGGCAATGCGTTCCCGCTCGATCGAGTGAGCCTGCTCGACGGCGCGGCGGTGCTCTCGTATCCGGTCT
>JAEWHO010000090.1 GCA_023387755.1 Actinomycetes bacterium
CGCAAACTCGAAGACCAGGTCCTCACTGAACTGCAACGCGGCCAGACCATGATGGATTTCGACGACGTCGGCGAATCCCCCATCCGCGTAAACCTGCAGCAGTTCTACGGGATCGAAATTAACGACTTCGCTGTCGAGGTTGCTCGTACCGCTCTTTGGATCGCGGAATTGCAGGCGAATATCGCCTCGGAACAGATCGTGCTGCGAGAACTCGAAGACCTCCCCCTGCGCGACTCCGCGAATATCCGGGAAGGCAACGCCCTCCGCATTGACTGGAACGACGTCCTGCCCGCAGACCAGTGCGATTACGTCATGGGCAATCCCCCGTTCATCGGCTATTCCAACCACTCCCCGGAGCAGAAAGAGGACCGCGCCGCCATTTTCGGCAAACGCGGCGGCGTCCTCGACTACGTCGCCTGCTGGTACAAACGCGCAGCCGACTACATCGAGAGCCGCAAGCTCTACCGCAAATCGCCCACCCGCTGCGCCTTCGTTTCAACCAATTCCATCTGCCAAGGCCAGCAAGTTACGCCCCTGTGGCAGCCCTTGTTCGAGCGGGGTTTCGCTATCGACTTCGCACACCGCACATTCATGTGGGATAACCAGGCCACCGATCAAGCGCACGTGCACGTGGTTATCGTGGGGTTCAGTAAGGGCGACGACGACGCCGCCAAACCGCTGTATTTCTATAACTCTCGGGGCGCTCTAACGGATGTTCAATATCCCTCTCACATAAATGCCTATCTAACGCCAGCGCCGGACGTGTTCATCACTGCCCGCGCCAAACCGATAAGTGCGCCGGAGAGGGTTTTCCGCGGATGTCAGCCGACAGATCAGGGCAATCTGCTGCTTGACCCCCAAGAAGCCCATAAATTGGTCGAGTCAGAGCCAAGAGCTCGCGAGTGGATTCGCCCGTTCTCGATGGGGGCCGAGTTTATTAACGGTAAGGACCGATATTGTCTCTGGCTCAAGGATTGCCCTCCCGCCACAATCAGTCAGATGCCGCTGGTCAGGGAGCGCGTGAATGCTGTTCGAGAATTCCGCCTCAAGTCCTCAAAGGCTGCAACCCGCAAGAAAGCCGATACTCCCTGGCTCTTTGACGAGATACGAGATCCAGGTGGCACCTATATCGGCATTCCCAAAGTGAGTTCCGAGCGCCGAAAATATATCCCTGCCGGTTTCGTCAATGACGGTACGATCCCCGGAGATAAACTCTATTTCATCCCTTCGGCGAGCATGCTCGTCTTCGGGATCGTGATGTCCCAGGCGCATAATGCTTGGATGCGGAGCGTAGCTGGGCGACTCAAGTCTGATTACAGTTACGCCAACACAATCGTCTGGAACAACTTTATTTGGCCCGAGCTTACTGATGATTCACGAGCTGAAATCGAGCACTACGCACAGGAGATCGTGGATGCTCGGATGGCCTATATGTGGCCGGATGGGGAGCCGCACCTCGCTGCCAAACTTTCTGGTACCGCCCCCGCTGCCCAAGCCACCCTGGCCGACCTTTACGATCCGGACAACGCATTCCTCTACACGCGGCTCACCAAAGCCCACGATAACCTAGACCGCGCGGTCGAGGCCGCCTACGAGGTGAACTTCAACGGCGACGAACAAAAAATCGTCGCCCACCTCTTCACCCTCTACTCACGGGCAAGTACAGCTCGCTAGAAGAACTCGCAACCAGAATCCCACGATTAGGCATCATTAGTTCCGTCAGGACCCGGCATCTAGATGGCGCGCGAGTCAGTGCAAGCTGCAAACTGAGCAATGTAGTAGTGCCTACGGCTGAATCTTAGCTAGGGGGACCCAACCGTAGGCAACGCGCGTTCACTAGGCGAGCGATGCGCGTTGTGCTTCGCTCTCGTGATACTGCTCCGCCGGGGGTGACTCCACGAACTCGAGCAGGTTGCCCGTAATATCTGCCAACGCATCCTTCACCTCTACGGGAGTTGCGTTAAAGAATTCGCGGCGCAGGTTGATGAGATTGACGCGCTCTTTAGCGAACCGCCGATGCAGTTCAGCCTCAACGCCCACCGCATCCTCTGAGAAGAACAGCGCGTGGACATCAAAGTTGAAAGGCACCGAGGCATCCGACAGCTCACGAATACGGTCCATAGGATCGAGACGGCGAGTCATGCCGATTTTGACCATGCGCTCTCCAAAGGATCCGAGATTAGAGATGACGTACACGTAGCCGGCTCGGATATTTGCGGAGCGGTAGTCGACGTTGGCAATACCTTTTCGAATCTCTGCGAGCTCGTTTTCGAGGGATTCAACTTCGTCTTCCCGGCCTGCTGCCTGCAACTTACGAATCGCGTTCTCGTAGTGTTTCTCTTCTTTTTCGAGGCGAGCCCGCTCGGCTTCCAATTCCCTCTGGGCTCGGGCGGCCTCCCTCAGCTCGGCCTTCTTCTCCCGCTCCAACTCGCGGTCAAGTGCCTTCTTTTTCGCATAATCGGCTGCAAGGCGAAGATGCTTCGCCCATTGCATCTGATATTGCTTATATATTTTAAGACCGCACGGTTCTCCCAGCTTCTCAATCTGCTCACCTTTGCGGATCAAACGGGCCAACGTGGTGTCATAATTAGCTGCTGTCACCTTGGAGAGCAACTCCTGGGCTTCCGCATTGTACGCACGGAGTGCAAGTTTGCTAATAACGTCTACGATTTTAGTTATGGCGCGGGCATCGTCGACTCCGCCCCAGCTGGTACGAGTTCTGATGGCCCGCTTCTCTTTCACGAGCTTCTTAATTTCCGCCGTGGTTTCCTTTATCTCAACCGCTAATGCGACCAGCGCTTCTCCTGGGGATTCAATCTCAGCGGCATTTGCCTCGATCAAAGGTACTTTGTCTGCTAGTTCCTTCGCTTCTTCCTCCAGCTCGGAGACCTTCCGGACGTAGTCTTCGACTTCTTTGTCGAACCTGAGCTGCTCCTCCTTGTGCGCTTTTTCTAGCTCCGCATACTCGTCCATGTACTTCTTATTAATTAGGTACTGATCCCATGCGTCGGCGCTCCCGTTGCTGTCGACAAAGGCCTTCAATTCCCCATACTGGGCCCTAAGAGCTTCATACTGCCGGAGCTGCTCTGCGCTGTGGTTCGCGCACGCTTCAAGCTGCTCCCTCAGATCCTTGATCTGCTTGCCTTTCGCCCCAAACATATCTTCTCCCTTGCGATCAGGTTAACGCTGCTACTCTGCACCACGTTCGCGTAGCACCTGCACTACGCTTCACTCCTGGGCTGACCATCCCACTTTCTCACGGACCACCGTCAGAAATGCCCGGTTAAGGTGGAGGAACGCCGATGGACCCGCTCTTAGCTGGTTGAATACAGAATGTCCCCGGCCATTTGTGCTTGCTCCTGGGTGGAGAGGCCCGGCCGGGGATCGATCATCATCATGATACGCACTGTGTTTCGTTCCGCGCTATCGAGGCCAACAGTGTGGAGGAGAAACCAGTGGTCAAGCACCCGGATGACCGGTATTCCCATTGGTTCGCCAGCTCCATTTTTGGTGCGCGTGACCTGAGCGTTGTCCCTCGGAGCGTCCCGTGGCTGGGAAGAACGGATGGCTGCTCACAACTCCCGGACGGCTTTGAGAGGACACGATAGGAGTTCCTATCGACTTCTAAAATTTGATCCCTTTTTCCCGGCCCCGTGGTAAGAGTGTTCTTTCTGAAACCGATAGGGGTTACTATCACTGCGCCCCAACGAGCCTCAGCCAAGCCACCAATTAGGCAGGGGGCGCGCGCCAACGCGCCGGCGCGCGCCTGCACGCGCTCCACGCGCCCGCGCGTACCCCCTACTTCAACCGCCCGGCGTCTTTGAGGGCGCGGCGCAGGAGCACTTCGATTTGGGCGTTGATCGAGCGCAGGTCGTCGTTGGCCCACTTGGCCACTGCGGCGTAAACCTTGGGGTCTAGCCGCAGTGGCAACTGTTTGCGGGTCGGCTTCCGGCCGGAAGATTCCTGCGTCATCTCAGCTATACAGGCTACCCGCGTTCACGACCGGCGTCGTATGGGACTCCGAGCACAAGACCACCAGCAGATTCGAAACCATCTGAGCCCGGCGCTCGTCATCCAAAGAAACAATATTCTCCTTCTCCAACCGAGTCAGAGCATCATCAACCATAGACACCGCGCCCTCCACGATCTGCTCGCGGGCCGCCACAATCGCGCCCGCCTGCTGGCGCTGCAACATCGCCTGCGCGATCTCCGGAGCGTACGCCAACGCCGAAATGCGCACCTCCACAATCTCCACGCCCGCGAGCGCCACCCGCTCAGCCACCTCATGAGCTAATTCAGCCGAGACGATTTCCGTGGAGCCCAGCAGAGATGGCACTTCCGCATTCCCGTCGTCGTACGGATGAGCCCCGGCAACGTGGCGCAACGCCGCCTCCGCTTGGGTGCTCACAAACTCGTCATACTCATCGACCGCAAAAACAGCCTTCGCCGTGTCCGACACCTGCCACACCACGATCGCCGCAATCGTGATCGGGTTGCCGTCCAGATCGTTCACCTTAATCGTGTTCGTTTCAAAGTTCCGCACCCGCACGGACACGCGCTGCCCAATCGACAGCGGCATCACCACGCTCAACCCGTCGGCGCGAACCGTACCGATGTAGCGCCCAAAGAACTTACGCACCGAGGTTTGCCCGGGAGAAATAATGACGAAACTGGAAAAAATAAGAATCGGGAGGGCGCCAACGCCGAACCCGCCCACGATTATCGCCAGCACCGCGAAGAACCCCGACCCATTCGCGCCCAGAACGAGGACGACGATACTCAACGCCAACAGGGCAATCGCGCCCAGCAGCGCGAGCAGCACGCTCACGCCACCGATCCGCTTAGCCGGAATCTCAGTGACCTCCACGCGGACCCCGTCGTGACCGACCGGCCGGCCCGCCGAGCTCCCCGGCTGAGAGCTCACTCCTTCCACCGCAATATCATCGTTAAAATCGTGTGCACTCATGGCGCATCCTTTCCGATAAACCAATATCAGAATGATATCACTTTGATGTCTGTGGGCGGATGTTTGGGACACACCCAGGGAGACCTTGAGCACACACGATAGGACTTCCTATCGACTTGTAAAACGAGATGTTGTTTTCCCCGGGCCCGGGGGAAGGGTGTTCTTTCGGAAACCGATAGGAGTTGCTATCAGCGTCCCACAGCACCGCCCCGCAGCGCGCAGCCCGGGCGGATGCACGCCAGCCTGCCGCGCCGCCCCGCGGCACCACAAAAAGCACAGGGCGCGGCGGGAACTCATAGTTCCTGCCGCCTCCAGAGACCTCGTGCTAGCGGAATACTCGCTGCGAGGTGTGGAAGACGCGCGCAGACCAGGCGGCAACGCGCCGGCCCGCGCCCGCCCACGCCTTACTGGTTCAGCGCGTTGAGTAACTCGATAGTGAAGGAGCGGACTTCGTCCAGGGTGGCCTGGTAGTCGCCGCCGACGGTCAGCGTCATGTCGCCCGGCAGGCGCAGCTTGCAGTTCGGGGTGCTCTCATTGCCGTAGAGATAACCGCACGCGCCGATCTTGCCGAGCGCCTCATCGGTGCCCTGCAGGTCCTTAATCATGCGGTCCACAGGCACCTTCGCGGCCACGAGGGTCCGCTCCTTAAAGGAGTCCGGGTTCTTGTAGTAGATGATATTGCCCGGCTTATCGCCCAGGCCCGTAGTGGTCACAATTTCGCCCTTGAAGTCGCCGATTTGCTGTGGCAGCTTCGCATCGATCGGCACCTCGGTCAGCTCCGGATCCTTCAGCTCCGCCGCGCTCGCCGAGGCAGAGGTCGGTGTCGAAGGACTAGGAGTACTGGCCGTCGGGGCTGGGGCCGGCGTCGTGGCTGCGGCCTGCGTAGTAGCCGGTTCAGACGACGGCGCATCCGCCTCCTTGTCACCACCACAGCCAGACAGAGACAAAACTAAAGCGCCAGCAACAGCGGCGCTAAGAAAGCTTTTCTTCATAAGGAAAAACTACCAGAAAACGGCCCGAAACTGCGCGCGCGTTCACGCTGCCAACACGAAAGCACCCGTCCCGGGGTCGCAGTGCGGCCCCGGGACGGGGAACGTCGTCATCGAGGATGAACGCGCGGCTAGCACGCGGGCGCAGCCAGCGGGCGAAAAGCCGCGCGCGCCGTCGTCGGGAAAACCCGCGCGGCTAAAGCCGCGCGGGTAGTCGCCGCTTACTTCGCGGAAGCAGCAGCTTCCTGGCGGGCGCGGTTATGCCAGAAGAACATACCCAGGCCCACAAAGATACCGCCGCCCACAATGTTCCCCAACGTCACCGGGATGAGGTTAGCAAGGAGGAACGAACCGATCGTCAGCCCGTCGGTGCTCACATCCCCCACGGCGGCCATCACGTCCGCCGCGCCCTGCGCCTTCAGCATCAGGCCCAACGGGATCATGAACATATTCGCCACCGAGTGCTCAAAACCCGAGGCCACGAACAGTGCAATCGGCATGGTGATGCCGAAAATCTTATCCACCAGAGACTTGCCAGAAAACGCCAGCCACACGGCCATACACACCATGAAGTTACACAGCAGCCCCAGGAAGAACGCCTCCACCGGGGTGTGCCCAACCTTCGCCACCGCCACCTTCACGGCCACCGCACCCCAGGCGCCTTTCGCCTGGCCCGGCGCGCCGGAGAGGAACACGATTGCGGCCACCAACACCGAACCCGCAAAGTTACCGAGGTAAACCACGCCCCAGTGCTGGAACAGGCGGCTCCACGGCAGCTTGCCGGACACCCCACCCATAAGAGTCATAGACGTAGACGTAAATAGGTCCGCGCCCGTCATCACCACCATCGCGAGGCCGGTGGTGAACACCAGACCACCGATCACCTTGGCTAGCCCGTACGGCAGATCCGCGGCCCCCACCTGGCTGGTGGTGTAAAAAACGAAACCCAGCGCAATAAATGCGCCCGCGAACATGGCGGAAAGGAACGTCGTTCCAAACGGAGTATTGGCTTTCTTCAACAACCCGTTCTCGGCAATGCCGACGATCTCAGGGGGGGTGGCCACAGACATGAGGGTCTCCTTCATAACAGTTGGATAGGCGGTATGAACGATAACGTGATTCTAGGGGTAAACGTCACTTCGTAAAACTAGAGACCACCACCTTCCCGCAAACCTCGCCCTTTTCCAAGCGAACGAGTGCCTGCGGGAGCTGACTCAACCGGATTTCTGAGTCGATCAGCGGCCGCAAATCCGCGTTCTCCATCAACTGACCGCACGCCAGTAATTCCGCGCGCGTGCACGCCGTCGAGCCGATAACACTCAACTGTTGGAAAAATATGCGGTTCAGTTCCGCGTCCGCATGCGGGCCCGTGGTTGCCCCACAGGTCACGACGACGCCACCCGGCTTCAAGCACCGCAACGAATGGGCGAAGGTAGCCTCCCCCACGTTATCCACCACCACATCCACGCGCTCCGGCAACCGCGCCCCAGTCTCGAAGGTCGCCGCCGCCCCCAACCGTTCAGCCACCTCCCGCTTCCCGGCCGACCGGCTCGTCACCCACACGCGCGCCCCCATCGCGCCGGCCAACTGGATTGCCGCCGAATTCACCCCGCCGGTCGCGCCCTGCACCAGCACCGTCATCCCGGCCCGCACCCCGGCGCGGCGCAACATCCTGAACGCCGTCCCCCACGCCACCGGCACACAGGAGGCCTCCGCCATCGATAGATGCGCCGGCTTAGGCACCAGGCAGCGCAGCGGCACACACACCTCCTCCGCAAACGTGCCGTCGTGACGTTCACTGAGCAGCGCGCGGTGCGGATCGAGGGTCTCATCCCCACCCAGGCACGCATTCGCCGCCGCATCCGCATCCGCAATCACCGGCAGCACCATCACCTCCCGGCCGTGCAGCTCCCGGCCCGGCTCCCCCAGCAGCCCGGTCTCGTCGATCAAGCCCGGCGCGTCCACGACGCCGGCCGCATCACACCCCAGGATGAGCGGCAGGTCGGCCGGGTCTTGACCCACCCCACGCAGCGTCCACAGATCGTGCATATTGATCGACGCCGCCGCTATGCGGACCTTCACCCAGCCAGCAGACGGCTCCGGCGAGGCGACCTCGCGCAGCTCCATCGCCGCTAACGGGTCATCCGGGCAGTGCCGCAGGACTACACATGCTTTCATCACAAACCTCCAATGGGGGAAGCCAGAGCCTAAGTCATTCCCGCCGTGGGGTCGGCCAGCTGAGCTGACCGAGCCAGGTGCCCCGCCCGCCCGAGTTTCTGCCTAGCTGGCCCCCGCCGCAGGCGGGCGGCGTCGTCGGGAATTACCACCGACGCTACCGCGAGCGCCCCGCTGGGCCGGGACCGCGCTTTCCACGGTACGGCACACCGCATTGACGAGAACGCAATTTCATTGTTTGGCACGATCCGCCATTATTTCCTTCAATTCCCTGGCAAGCTGGAGGTGTCGAGTTTAGTTCGCCCACGGCTCGCCTCTGCAGCGGCGCAGACCGCTAACTGCAGCCCCCAGTCCGCGGGTGAACCATACGCCGAACGCCCAAGGAGCTGAGATGACCACCCACCCCGCTACCCCGCCCATTGGGAAGCTGGCGCGCCCGCCAGCACTGAACGCGAGCCTAGACGTTTCCGGGATGGTTGATCCCGACGGCGGCCTTCTCGACCGCGCCATCTTCACCGAACAGGCCATCTATCAGCAGGAGATGAAGCGGATTTTCGCGCGCTCCTGGCTGTTCTTGGCGCATACCGACCAATTCCACAAGCCGGGCGACTTCTTCCAAACCTTCATGGGTGAGGATCCGATCCTGGTGACGATGGATAAGAAGAAAAATATTCGCGCCTACCTCAACTCCTGCCGCCACCGCGGGGCGCGCGTATGCCGCGCTGATTTTGGGCGGGCCAAGAACTTCACCTGCACCTACCACGGCTGGGCCTTCGACCTGGACGGCAACCTAGCCAATGTGCCCAATGAGGGCGCCTACGGCCCTGACTTTGACAAGAAAGACTGGGGCCTGGTGGAGGTCCCGAACGTGCAGATCTATAAGGGCCTGATCTTCGGTAACTGGGACCCGAACGCCACCCCGCTGGAAGAATCCCTCGGCGATATGCGCTGGTATATGGATGCCTTCTTCGACCGGGACCCGGAGGGCACCTGCGTGGTGGGCGGCGTCATGAAGTGGGTGCTGGACGGCAACTGGAAACTGGCCGCCGAACAGTTCGCCACCGACTGGTACCACGTGAATATGTCCCACGCCTCCGCGCTCATGGTTATGTCCCCCACCGGGCGCGGCCCCAAGAAGGAAATCGCGGAACGCCCCGGCCGCCAGTTCGTCTCCCCGCACGGGCACGGTGCCGGGTTCCCCGTCCACCCGCGCAACCGCTTCGACAACACCGTGGTACACGAGTACTACGACTACGACTACCTGCGCGAACGCCTCGGGGAAGAACGCGTCACCGGCCCACTCACCAACGGGCACGCCACGGTTTTCCCGTCCTTCTCCTACCTGCCCGTCAACGGTTCCATCCGCGTGTGGCACCCCAAGGGCCCGAACAAAATGGAAGTGTGGGCGTGGACCGTCCTGGATAAATCCATGCCGGAAGAGGTGCGTGAAGCCCAGCGCTTGCACAACCTGCGCACCTTCGGCCCGTCCGGGATTTTTGAGCAGGACGACGGCGAAAACTGGTCCGAATGCCAAGCCATCGCGGGCGGTTTCATCACCAACCGGGTGGCCCTGAACTACCAGATGGGCATCGGCACCGAGAAGGAACGCGAAGGCTACCCGGGCGTCACCTCCGAACTGTTCTCCGACGCCGCCGGCCGCGCCTTCTACCGCCAGTGGCGCGAGCTCATGAACACCCCGGCCTGGCACGAATCAGCCACCAACGAAAAAGAGAAAGGCACCGCACCATGAGTGAGGGAATCAAGGTTGCATCTATTGACGACGTCGAAGAAGGCGAAGCGATCGTTATTGAGCAGGACGTCACCGGCCTGGACGACGGCGTAGCCCTCTTCCACTCCGATAACGGCGAGTGGTACGCCCTGGATGACACCTGCACCCACGCTGACGCCTCCCTAGCCGACGGCTGGATCGAGGGCGACGAAGTCGAATGCCCCATGCACACCGCGAAGTTCTGCCTGCGCACCGGCAAGGTCCTGTGCATGCCCGCCACCGAGGACACGCGCGCCCACAAAGTCGAGGTGCGCGGTGAGGACATCTACCTCTTCCCCGGCCAGGCCCCTGAGGAGGACTAAATGAGCGTCGAATCTGTGGTGATTATCGGCGGCGGGATCGCCGGGTACTCCTGTGCACGCGAGCTGCGTAACCGCGACTTCACCGGCACTATTACGCTGATCGACCCGGAGGGCTACCCCTATGACCGCCCGCCGCTGTCCAAAGAACTCCTCACCGGGGAGTTCACCACAGACGACGCCCTCCTCGCACCAGCCAGCTGGTATGCCGACCATGACATCACCGTGGTCACGGGCGTAGCCGAGCGGATCGACCCGGTTAGCGCCGTCGTCATCCTCGAATCTGGGGAAGAGATTGCCGGCGACGCCGTCGTCATCGCTACCGGCGGGCACGCCCGCACCCTCCCCATCCCCGGCGGCAACGACCCCGACCTCATGGTCCTGCGCACCCACGCGGATGCCGAAAAACTCCGCTCCGCCCTACGTGCCGGGCAGCGGATCGCGATCATCGGGGCCGGCTTGATCGGTGCCGAGGTGGCCTCCACCGCCGCGAAGAACGGCTGTGAGGTCACCCTGATTGACCCGGCCCCCGTGCCGCTCGTACCCGCCGTGGGCCCGGAAATCGCCGAAGTTTTACACGCCATGCATGCCGACGCCGGCATTACCACTCTCACCGCTGTACCGGGCAGTATCACCCGGGAAGGCGAGGAATGGGTGATTGAACTCGAGGCCGCCGACGGCGCTGGTGCCGGGCACACCCCCGGTGGTGAGACCGACGGCGCTACCACCCACCCCGAACAGATTCGCGCCGATGCAGTGCTGGTGGCCGTCGGTATCGACCCGTACAGTTACCTGGCCGCCTCCGCGGAACTCGACCAGGAAGGCGGGATCCTCGTCGATGCGGGCGGGCGCACCACCCATCCGCAGATCTGGGCGATCGGGGATGTGGCCCGCGAGCGCCACCCGGACGGCGCCCTGGCCCGCCGTCACGAACACTGGGAATCGGCCGCTAATGAAGGGGTGGCTGCCGCCGCCTCCATCCTCGGCCAGGAACTGCCTCAGTTCGGCTCCTCCTGGTTCTGGTCGGACCGGCACGGCGTACACGTGGAGGGGATCGGGGAGATGTCCGCGCCCGGCACCACGGTGGTGCGGGAGAAGGACGGCCGCCCCCAGATGGCCTTCCGTTTGGCTGCTGACGGCACCATGGTGGGCGCGGTGGCGATTGACGGCGGAATGGCTGTGCGGGCGGCCCGTCGGATTATTGACCGCGGCAAGATTGTGGATGCCGAGGCGCTGCGTGACCCCACTATCGACTTGAAGAAGCTCGCTCGCTAGCGGCCCTGCCGGCCGCCCCATCAAAGGAGTAAAGGATGACGAACTCAACCCCCACCCCGCCCGATGCGGCGGCAGCGACCGATGAACTTGAGGGCCAGCTGGTAGATCTGGACACCTGGTACCGCCTGCAACAGTTCTACTTTTATGAGGCGGAACTGCTCGATGACGGCCGGTTCGCGGACTGGCTGGAGATTTTCACCGACGACCTGCACTACTGGGCCCCCACCCGCTCGAACCGTACTCGCCGGCAGCAGGCCCTCTCTATTGCGGCCCCCAATGAGGCTGCCTTCTATGACGAAACCAAGGACTCACTGGCCTGGCGTATCCGCCGCTTCGATTCCGGGATGGCGTGGGCGGAGGATCCGCCCAGCCGTACCCGCCACCTCATCTCCAACCTGACCGCCCGCTACAGCGGCCCGCAGGAGCTCACCGCCCGCACCAACTTTATTGTGTGGCGTTCCCGTTTGGAACGGGAGCAGGACTGGTACGCCGGCGAACGGCGGGACACCGTCCGCATCAACCCGGACGGCACCTTCCAAGTGGCTAAACGCCGGATTCTTTTTGACGTCAACGTGTTGATGGTCAAGAACATTTCCACGTTCTTCTAACTCGAAAAGGCGCCCCATGAAAATCGACCAGTCACTCGCCCAACCGGTTGAAGACCTCAACCTCAACCCGGCCGCTTTCATGGCCCGGATCGCACATTTCCGCCCGGACCTCACCGCCGTCATCTACGAAGATGACCCGACCACCTACGGGGAGTTCCTCCACCAGGTCAAAGCGATGGCCAGCCGCTTCCGCTTCCAGGGGGTGAAAGAAGGCGACCGGATCGTCTACCTGGGGATGAACTCGGAAAGTTTCCTCACCACCATGTTCGCCACCTGGTGGCTGGGCGGGGTATTCATGCCGTTGAACTTCCGCCTTGCCCCCAGTGAGATCGCCGAACTGCTGGTACGTGGCACCCCGCATTCGATCGTCGTTGAGGGATCGCATGCGGAAGTGCTCACCCATGTGTACGGGGCCCAGCGCCACCACATTTTCTTGATCGATACCGATAAGAATGTGCCCGTTCCCGACGACGCACCCGCCTACTGGCATCGCGCCTCCGCTGACTTTACCGAGGTGGCCGATGATCTGCCCGAGGTGGCCAGCGTCGGCATGCATGATCTGGCCCTGCTGCTGTTCACTTCCGGCACTACCGGCGTGCCGAAGGGCGTGCAGTTGACCTTCGGGAATATCTGGTGGAACGCCGTCAATGTAGACACCTCCGTGGATACCCGCGTCGGCGACGTCAATATGGCTTATGCCCCGCTCTTCCACAGCGGCGCCCTGAACTCGTTTACGATCCGCGCGTTTGAGCGTGGCAACACCACGATTGTGCGGCGAGCTTTCGACCCGGCCCAGGCGCTGGCCGATATTGAGAAATACCAGGTGAACTCGGCCTTCCTAGTGCCCGCCCAGTTCTTGGCGATGAGTAAACAGGAAGCGTTCGACTCCACCGATATCTCCAGCTTGCGCGCCACCATCTGTGCGGGCGCGCCGGTGGCGCCGGTGATTATCTCCAAGTACGCCGAGAAAGGCGTCTACGTGCAGCAGGCGTGGGGGCTGACTGAGACCGCTCCGTTCGCCACCTACCTGCCTGCCTCCCAGACTCTCGAGAAGGCGGGGTCATGCGGTATCCCCATGATCCACACCGAGGTTAAACTCGTGGATCCGGCCACCTTGGAGGACGTCACCGAACCCGGCGTGACCGGCGAGATGTGGGTGCGCGGCCCGAACGTGACGCCGGGCTACTGGAACGGCCCGGAGATTAACGCGGCCGCTTTCTATAACGGCTGGTTCCGTTCCGGCGATATCGGCTACCAGGATGAGGACGGCTACTTCTTTATTGTGGACCGCCTCAAGGACATGATTATTACCGGCGGTGAGAACGTCTACCCGGCGGAGGTAGAGCGGGTACTGATCGAGTATCCGGGCTGCCGGGATGTGGCCGTCATCGGGCAGAAGGACCCGAAGTGGGGTGAAAGCGTCGTCGCCGTCATGGCTCTGGATGCCAGCACCCCCGAACCGAGCGTGGAGGATGTGCGCGACTTCTGCGCCCGCCACCTGGCCCGCTATAAGCTGCCCAAACGGGTGATCGTGGTGGACGCCGTACCGCGAAACTCCTCGGGTAAGCTCGATAAACGCTCCATCCGGTCAATGGTGGATTAGGAGGATTCATGGCTAAGGATTTGCCGGGGATTTTCTATACCGGCCCCCTCGATGAGCGGTGGCAGATTACTCGCCACCCCAGCGAGGATCCGGCGTGGGAATTCCAGTTAGATATTTCCGACGACGGCGCGCCCGCCGGGCATGTGCTGCTACGACACACCCTCACGGGCCGGCTACAAGAGGCCTACCCGGTAGGCGCGCGCGACCTGGAAGTGGAGCCACACATGGAGGACCCGGCTGCCCTGCAGGCTGCCACCCACTGGATCTTCCAGGACGATACCGCCTGCCGGCGCGTTGTTTTAGCGACCGCAGCCGAGGACATTCCCGCCATTGACTTCGGCGAACGCGCCGGGTACCGGTACGTCGTCGACGTCGAAATCGCCGGAGATGTGGAACTGTCCTTACTGGCGGCCGAACCCGAATGGGTACTGAAGGAACCCCGCGCTATCGAAACCCGCGCCGGCCACTGAGGAACACCGCCATGTCCCGTGATTTCCTTACCGCCTGGGATGAGTTCTACCGGGAGGTAGACGACGTCGCCGTCACCCTCGGCCTCTACCCGATCAGTGGCGACACCCAGCATGTTAGTCTCGGCATGCCGTTGCGCCCGCAGATCGGGCAGCCGCAGGGATGGTTTTCCGCACCGGCACTTTTTGGGGCGGCCGATGTGGCCGGCACCTGGCTAGCCATGCTCAACTGTGACGACGGCGCCTTCCCGCTCGCCGTGCAATCCTCGGTCAACCTGCTGAACAATGGGGATTTTCCAGAGGTCGTGGCGCGGGCAGAACTCGTACGCGCCGGGCGTACCCTCGTGGTCACCACTACCCGGGTGAGCGCGGGAGAGGTTCTGCTGGCTACCGCCACCACCACCTATATCGTGCCCCGCACCTAATACTCCCCCGGCCCCGGGCGGGCTCGCGTCGCTGCTAACCCCCACCCGGGTTAGGAGCGGCACCGCCACCCCCGCCCGGGCCCATATACTGGTGCCTGTACCGAAACTCCAGGCGAGGTTTTTGTGGCCAATAACGATTCGCGCGCAGACGCCGTGCTCACCGTGCAGGCGCTCCGCACCCAAATGACCTTCAAGCTGCCGCCCGAGCATGCACATCTCGCGCCCGCGGTGGCGCAGATGTGGGACCGCTGCCTGGTTGAACCCACCGCCTTTGGCATGTGCCGGCGCATGAATGCCTTCGACGAGGTCGACGACGAGCAGGATCTTATCCGGCTGTACGGGAATCAGGTTGCGGCGGCTAGCGTCGATCAGGCCCTGAACAGCGCTCTGGGCGAACTATTGCTGTTCCACGCGGCCGGTCTGGCTCGCCCAGACGGGCGCGTGCTTACGCTGGTTGCGGCGTCGGGGACCGGAAAAACGACGGCGGCCCGCACTCTCGGTCAGCATTTCGGGTATGTCAGTGACGAGGTGGTGGCCGCGGAGCTCGACGGCACTATTCGCCCATTCCCTAAACCGCTGCAGATTCTGGTCGGGACGCAGCTTCCAAAGCACGCCTTCGGGCCGGAAGAGTTAGGGCTGAAACCAGCGGGCGATAATCTGCGCCTCGGCCCGGTTGTTTTGTTGAACCGGCAGGCGGGTGAGACGCCGCGCCTCGAACGCTGCCCCTACCCTGAGGCGCTCGCCAAGATCGTGCCGCAAACCAGTTCGCTCCACCGCCTCCCCCAGCCATTGCAACATCTGTGCCGGCACTTCGATTCTTGTGGCGGGGTTTGGCAGCTCACCTACGGGGAGATTGCCGACGCCGTCGACCTGCTCCGCGAGGCACCGTTTGCGCCGCTCACCGACGCTCCCGCCTGGCAGACCGTGCCACTCACCGAGCCGGTAGAAGCGGCGCCCATCGCGCCGACCACAGGGGTGGCTACCTGGCAGCGCGCCAAGGTGCTTGACGCGATCCGTTACGGCGATAACACCAGCGTCCTGTTGGGGCAGAATTTCATGGTGCTCCAAGGCCCGGGGCAACTGCTGTGGCACCTGACCGAACATCCGCGCACACTACCCGAACTCGTTGACGCATTAGTACAGACCTACGGCCCTCGCGACGACGCCGAGGAACTCACCTGCGAGTTCCTCGGGCATCTGGTAGGTGAAGGTCTGCTACACGAACCGGCCGTGTCATCTGTGCCACTAGCTGGAAC
>JAEWHO010000018.1 GCA_023387755.1 Actinomycetes bacterium
GTGTGCGCAGCAGGGTAGTTTTACCGGCTCCATTCGGGCCGACTAGAGCGGTGACGCCGGGGCCAATCGTCAGGTCAAGCGAGTCGATAATTGTTTTCTTCCCGTAGCCCTGCCGGAGATTTTCTGCCTTAATCATCTCTACGGTGTGCACGCGTCAACCTCCTCGATCAGCGATTTCATATGTGCTACGCGCTCGTTTTCTGGCAAAGCCATAGCCGCGGCTGCTTTTTCCTTAATATCGGCATCACCTGGGTTATTAGACCCGACAGTATCCGGACGAGCTTGCCCGTACAAGTGATCAGCCATCATCTCGGTAATAACCCAGTTTTTATGCATCCAAGCCTCTTGCTCTTCGGGCGTTGGGAATTCGCATAACTCCCCGGTAGAAGCCTGCCCAATAATACTGAAGGCCATCTCCTCGGCCGTCATCCACATGCCATCACCGAGCCCGCGGGGAGAAATAGTGAGGGCCGCCCCGGTACTCGGTAAGCCCGGTTCGCTGAAGGTAACCGTCGTGGGTAAGCCCCATTCTTCACTCACAGCGAGGTAGCGGCTAGCCAACGGCTCAAGGGACGCAAAATAGTACTCATCTCCCGGCCACACGCATATCTGTCCCTCGCCAACCGGGTGGCAGGGGCCCGGGGTGTCGCGAGTAGCCTCCACTTGATAGGGCACATTACCTGCGGTTAGCCACGCCAGGACCACTGTGCAGGTAGCGAGGACAAAGGCTGTACCCATCCGCGGTTTGTGCCACCGGCCTACGTGCTCTGACGCGCTGACAAACGCTGCAAGAAGTAGAAGCAGGAAGAGTCCCACGATAAGGAGAACTTGGGTGGGATTCGTGGTCATCCATGCGTGATTGCTTGGGGGAGCGGGGTTGGTAAATGAAGTGAAAATAATGCCGAATGCTAACGCAGTGAAGAGGGTGCCGTAGTAGGACTGCAGAGTCGATCCGATCACGATGCCTAGGATGCACAGCAGAGCGGGAAAGAGAGGATAGAAAAGAAAATGGAAGTAGCTAATGGTGCCGCGCCCCTCACCCATAGACGCGATCGAGAATATTACCGCTGCTGGAAGAACTGTGGGCACAAATGTCGCGTAGAGAATACTGACGAGGTAATGCGTCCCGATAGTTTGCCATGCGGGGCGTCCACTGGCCCGCCGAAGATTAGCGAAAGACGTTTTTCTCCACCTATTTTCACTCAGGGCCGCACCGATGGTAAGAATAGGGCCAAAATAGATGAGTGGGAGCTCCCACCAAATCGATGCTTCCGCAAAAGAAACACCCCAGCGTTCTATTTCCGTCAGTGCCATCACTATTGAGGCAGCGGCAGTCAGTAGGGCCCACCACTTCATGCGGTTGTACCGGAGCTCAAGTTTTAGATTACTCAAGATTCAAATCCCAGGAGTCGGAGGTGGGGCAGAGGCTTTACCCCTCCCCCCACCTTAGGACTAACGAGCGTGAGTTTGGGCGCTCTTGACTTTGAAGGTGCACTCGGCCGAGCTTACACCGGTTACACGTGCCCCTTTGCCTACCCACTGCCATTTCCCACTTCTGGTGGGTTCTGCCTTGCACCAGCCTTGGGTTCGGTAATGGGCGTCCTGCGTTGCGGGCATGCAGGAGGTCGAAAACGCTGTGTTCCACCATTTTGCGGTGCATCCATTGATCGTATTTCCGGAGCCAGCGGCGGCAGCGCCGGTCACCGCACCGGCGGCGACGCTAGATGTGATTGCGAGTGCCTAAATGAGCTTCTTTAGACGCATTGATGAATCCTTCCGTGATCGGGCTGGTCCACTGACAAGCCTCTTGGTGCATGTAAGGCTAGAGTACCTAGGGGAGCGGTGGAGTCAAGCAGGTGGATGAAAATGGTGGAAATCGTCAATGTGGAGTTCCAAATTTGTTGAGGGGTGGTAAGGGGCGGTTGTGACCCGTTTACCCGAGGGAAGGTTTGTCCCCTAATTCCTGCAATATTGATGCCGTAAGGGGGCTGTGATGCTAGTGCGCCTATAAGGCGGGCCGACTAGTCTAGAGGCATGACGAGCACAGTTGCTGTATGCCCCGGGTCTTTTGACCCGATCACCCTCGGCCACGTGGACGTGATCGAACGGGCCCGGACCATGTTTGACCGCGTGGTCGTGGCCGTGGCCTATAACGCCTCGAAGAATTCCCTGTTTGACCTCGATATGCGTGTGGAATTGGCGCGATCGGCATGCCACCACATTGACGGCGTCGAGATTGAACCCTCACCCGGCCTCCTGGCGGACTTCTGCCAAGATATTGGCGCTACCGCAATCGTTAAGGGGCTGCGTGGATCTGCTGATTTCGATGCTGAGCTGGCGATGAGTTTGATGAACCGGCACCTATCGGGCCTGGAAACCGTCTTTATTATGGGCGATCCACGGCTGAATCATATTGCCTCCTCGCTCGTGAAAGATATTGCCCGGCACGGGGGGAGTGTGCACGGGCTGGTCCCGGATCAGGTGGAACGCGCTCTTAACGGAGCTTTCCAGCGCGCGTGAAAGGAATAGGCCGTGAGTGACGAACCCGGTGCGGAACTGATCGCGGTACTCGAAGAGCTCGCCGATGTGATTCGCCAGGCGCGCCCCGTTCCCATGAGTGCTTCGGTCCTGGTTAATCGTGCCCAGGCCCTTAGCTTGGTTGAGCAGGCCCGTACCCTGCTCCCGCAGGAACTCTCCCAGGCTCACGCCGCCATCCAAGGGGCCGGCAAAACCCTGGACCAGGCTAAAGCTCAGGCGGAACAAATCCGGGCCGATGCGCGCCGGGAAGCCGAAAATCTGTTAGCGGACCAGGACGTCGTCAAGGCCGCCGATGACCGCGCCGACGTCATTACCGCAGCGGCCCGCGCCAAAGCCGATATCCTCATGCGTAACGCAGACGAGTACTGCGACCGGGTCCTGGCCGAGCTAGAAGTCCAGCTGGGGCGCTCCCTGCGGGAAGTCGCCGGTGGACGCAAAGTGCTAGCCGAAAAACTGCAGCGGCACGACTCACCCGAGGAAGGGGACTAAACTAGGAGGACACTAATGGACGTTCTCCGAGCGTCAGCGCCCACCGGCCATAGATAACCGACGATAGATATGCATCCGGTAGGCGCGGGCATACACCACAGAGGCATACACCATAGAAAGGATCAGGCGTGCTGGAATTAAGCACCTGGGTTATTCACCCCGATCAACTGCCAGCACGAGCGGGACACAGCCGCGACTTCACCCTGCAGGTGCCCCTAGACGATGGCTGGGGCAATGAAGTCGCCCAAATCCCCAGCGGCAGCACCATCGCCGTTCAGGGGCGTATGGATGGTGTCGTCGACGGCGTCATGGTCGATGCCGCTATTGCCGCAACCGTCACCTCCCAGTGTGTCCGCTGTCTGGACGAATTCACGGAAGACCTCACCCCACCGCTGTGCGAAATGTTCTTCGCCCCCTACGCGATTAAGCGTTTGCAGGAAGAAGGCGATGATGAGGCCGCCGAGCTACCCCAGTTGGGCCCGCAAGGGCTGGACTTGGAGCAGGCCGTGCGCGACGTCGTCGTCGGATCACTACCCTTCCAACCGCTGTGCGCCGAGGATTGCGCGGGCCTGTGTCAAGATTGCGGCACCCCGTGGCGGGAGTTGCCCGCTGACCACGCCCACGAACAACTCGACCCGCGGCTGGCCGTGCTCGCCCAGCTGTTGCCGACGGAGGAGCAATGACCCCGCCCGCGCTGCCGGCGCCCGCCCAAGAACTGCTGGCCAAACTGCAGGTCACGATCGATCCGGAAATCCTCGTACTCGCACTCACCCACCGCTCCTTTGCGCATGAAGCCGGGGGGATCCCCACCAATGAGCGGCTCGAGTTCCTGGGCGATTCGGTGCTGGGATATATCGTGACCGACCACCTCTACCGCTCCTACCCGCGCCGCAGCGAAGCAGACCTGTCAAAAATTCGGTCGGGCGTGGTGTCCCAAGAAGCGCTCTCCCGCGTGGCCCGCAGTATCGGTGTGGGGCCGTGTATCCTGCTGGGTAAGGGCGAGATTAAGACCGGCGGGGCGGAGCGCAACTCCATCCTGTGTGACACCATGGAAGCCCTTATCGGTGCCACCTACCTCACCAACGGACTGGAAATCACGCGCGCGATGGTGCTGCGGCTCCTGATCCCGCATATCCAGGACGTCGTTCACGGCGACCGCGGGGTGGACTGGCGCACCGCCCTGGATCAGCGCCTCGCCGAGCTGGGGTTGCCCAGCCCGCAGGTTGAGATCATTGGGGAGGGGCCCGATCATGCGCGCAGGTTCACCGCCGTCGTTACTGTCACGCCCGACGACGCCGCCCCCGCCATCACTGCGCAAGCGGTAGGCACGAGCAAACGGGCTGCACAGAAGGAAGCTAGCCGCCTGCTGATGGCGCAACTGGCGCGCGCGTAATGCCAGAACTACCCGAGGTTGAAACCGTCCGCGCCGGCATGGTGCGCCACCTGTTGGGTGAGCCGATCCACGCCGCCCACATTGTGCACCCGCGCGCCCACCGGCGCACCGTCTACCCGGTCGAACAGGTGGCGGACACCCGGATTACTGCGATTGCCCGGCGCGGCAAATTCCTGTGGTGCGAACTCGACTCCGGCACGGCCCTGGTACTCCACCTGGGGATGAGCGGGCAGATCCTGATCGACCCCCGCCCAGCGATGCCGCGCACACACCTGCGGGCCCACTGGCAGATCGGTGAGCACGAGGTGTGGTTCGTCGATCAGCGCACCTTCGGGGCGGTCAGCCACGAGCCGCTCGTCGCCACCGCCGATGGTTACCTGGGAGGGTGGGGAAGTAAGCAGGGGGCCGTGCCGGCGTCGATTCGGCATATCGCTCGCGATCCACTCGATCCGCATGCCGATATTCTTGCCCTCGCCCGGCAGATCACCGCCTCCCGCAGCTATCTGAAAGCGCTCCTGCTCAACCAGACGGTGATCTCCGGGGTTGGCAATATCTATGCCGATGAGGCCCTGTGGCGGGCCCGGCTGCACCCGCGCACACGTGGGCGCAGGCTCAGCCAGGTGCGCGCCCGCCGTCTCATCACCGAATGTGCCGCCGTCATGCGGGAGGCTATCGCTGCGGGCGGGACTTCCTTTGACGCGCTGTACGTGGATGTGGCCGGCCAGTCGGGATGGTTTGAGCGATCCCTGGCCGCCTATGGCCGGACGGGGCTGCCCTGCCTGCGCTGTGGCACGTCCCTGGTACGGGACGTGGTTGCGGGCCGCTCCAGCCACTGGTGCCCGCACTGTACGCCAACAGCCGGTAGGGTAGTGGCGTGACCACTTCATCCCAACCCCGTGACGTCCGCGTAATGATTATTGACGACCATGAGATCGTCCGCCGCGGTATTGCTGAAATTGTTGATCGTGCCGATGGTTTGATGGTGGTGGCTGAGGCCGGTTCCGTGGCGGAAGCGGTGCGGCGAGCCACCCTGGTGCGGCCCGAGGTTGTGTTGGTGGATCTGCAGCTTCCCGATGGCACCGGCATCGATATTATTGACCGTCTGCGTGAACAGGTGCCGGAAGCCAAATGTATTGTGCTCACCTCGTTCGACGACGACGACGCCCTCGCCCAGGCGCTCCACGCCGGAGCGAAAGCCTATGTGCTCAAAACGGTGCGCGGCGTGGAGATCGCCGACGTCGTTAAGGCCGTCTCCGATGGGCGAGTGCTCCTCGATGAGCGGACGGTCACGCGCCGCCGCCAGGACCATGAGGACCCCACCGCGAACCTCACCCCCTCCGAACGCAAAGTCCTCGAACTGATCGGCGATGGACTCTCCAACCGCGAGATCGGGGAGAAACTCGGGGTCGCGGAAAAGACCGTGAAGAACCACATTACGGCGCTGCTGGCCAAAATGGGCTTACAGCGGCGCACCCAGGTGGCCGCCTGGGTGGCTGGGCAGCGTGCTGCCGGGTGGCGGAACTAGCGCGACTGCGGAACTAGCGCGACTGCGGGGCTGGTGTGACTGCCGGAGCTGGCCCGACTGCCGGAGCTGGCCTGGCTCCGGGGTAGCCGCCTTGCTCGCCTCTCGCTGATTGAGTGTGACTCAAGTAATGAGAGCCTAATCGTTCTAACCTGTGTAGGCTGCTGGCTAAAAATAGCTACACGCGCCACCGGATGGAGGAGAAAGAGCGGTGTTTTGGCCATTTGGTATCCTAGGGTGTAATTTTCTTGCTGCGGGAGTTCTGCTGTTCGCGTTAGGTGTGCGATCGCGGACGGGCCTGGCATTGAGCCAATGGTGGGGAGTGCGCACGAAACGGACAATGGTTGACGCGGAGACATTCGCTAAAGCCAATAGAGCGGCGTGGCGCAGCTACATATTTCAAGGATGCGCATCTTTTGTTGCCGGCCTCGCGATCCTCATCTTAGGGATAGTGAATAGGGAAGCTTTTATATCTCTGGTTGCTATTGCGGTCGGCGCCACCCTAGTCATCTTGGTAGCAACGATCTACGGCTATGTTAAAGCGCACCGGAGCATTCAATAGTCTTCCGAGGAGGACAGGATGTCTCCGATCAGGTGAAGTATCCTTCTGCCGCAGCGGTGCCGATGATTGTCCCTGGGTGCAGGTTTGATTGCCGCTCCGCAACCGAAAACCGCTCCGCAAACACGCTCGCGGCAGTCATGGTTCCCCCGGCACGCCAAGCAGCAGCAAGGATAACAGAGGCGGGGGCGGTGTCCCGGCTGGGCCAGCAGTGATGATCGTTGACACAACCGCGGCGACAAGAACTGTTGTGAGTTCCCCGAGATATGAAGCTGGTGATCATATACTCGATCCTCGACCAAAGAATGGGCCCCACAAGGCAGCGTGCCGCCGGGTGGCGGAACTAGCCCAGCTCCGGGGATTGGCACCGTACTAAATTAGCGGCACCTGCCAGGACAGTAGCGTTCCGCGCCCGATTTCGTTGCGGCCAACGGAGAAGGTGCCGCCGTGGCGGCGCGCGCGGGCGGCCAGGTTGTCCAGCCCGGAGCGGCGAGTAGAGCCGGGGTCGAGGCCCACGCCGTCGTCACCCACCTCAATTTCGATACGCCCGGTGGGGCCGCGCCCAAAGACCCGCACCCGCACCTGTACTGAATTAGCGCGCGCATGGCGCGCCGTATTCGATAGTGCTTCCCGCACCACGGCGACGACGTCATCGGCAATATCCGGGTCCACCCGAGCATCGAGCTGATCGACAGTTTCGCCGTCGTCCTCAGAATCATCAATATCGATCCCGTCCACCGAGATCACCAGTGATGGCGCGTAACCGAGTGCGGTGCGCCCCAGGGAGGCTTCGCGGCGTAGGCGTTCCACAATAATGAGGGCCTCGTCTGGTTCGCGTAGACGGTGCACAATCGAACGGATTTGGCGCACCGAATCATCCACTGAGGTAAGCGCATATTCCACCAGGGGCACCACCTCGTGCTGCCCGGCCTCGGCGAGCCGATCCCGGGCAGCCTGCAACTGCATACCGGAGGCGAATAATTGCTGAATCGCCAAATCATGCAAGTCCCGGCCAATACGGGCCCGCTCATCACCGAGGTGGGCCACATCCTGGGCGTGGCGGGCGGAGGCCAGTTCGAGGGCGAGGGCAGCCTGCTGCGCCACCGATTCGGCCATAATCAGGTCGGCTGCCTCGAAGGGTTCACGCTGGGGTAGGCGCAGCAAAATCATGACGCCGATTCGCGCTCCCCGCACAATCATGGGGGCGTACAGGGCGGAACCGAAGTGCTGTAACTGGGGGATACGCACATCGGCTGCTCGCTGCAAGGAATCAACAATCAACCCGGTACCGTCGGCGAGCACAGATAATGCCCGTCCCTGCGGGGAAAACACGATGCCGAGCAGATCGCGGGCATGGACGCCGTCGGAAATCTCGCAGGCCCACGTATCCCCAATCGACGGCAGCACGATGCAGGAGGTGTCCGCGCCGGCCACTTCCCGTACTCGCTGGGCGATCATCTCCAGCGCTTCTTCTTCCTCGGTGCCTTCCAGCAGGGTAGTGGTGATCTCCTGGGATACCTGGATCCAGCGTTCGCGGGCGCGCGCATGCCCGTACAGGCGGGAGTTTTCTACCGCCACTGCCGCGGCCTGCGCGAGGGCGGTGACACGGTCGGAATCCTCGGGTGTGAAACCGCCTTCCTTATCGGCCAGGTACAGCCGACCGTACACCCGGCCGCGGATCGTGACCGGCACGCCCAGAAATGCGGTCATATGGGGGTGGTGCGGTGGGAAACCCCGGAAGTCCGGGTGGGTAGTGAGGTCATCAAGCAGGAGCGGGCCGTCGTCGATAATGGTCCCCAAAAGCCCCACGCCCTGCGGCGGGTGATGGAGGAGCTTTTCTTCCCGCTCACTCATTCCGTGATGGACGAATTGACTGTGGTCACCGGAAGGAGCCAGGACGCCGAGAGCAGCGTAGCGTGCGCCAGTGAGGTCGGCTGCCACATCCACAAAGCGCTGCAACAGCTCGGGTAGTTCCAGGGAACTGGTTAAATCCAGCGCTGCGCGGAGCAGATCCGCATCCTGGATGGCGGCATACTCACTCATGGGGCACCTTCTCTTGTTCCACACTCCAACGATAGTGCGCATTGCGGACTAACAGCTCCCCATGCGTGCCGCGATCTGAAATGCCGCCGTGCGCGTCTAACATGATGATCTCCTGCGCCCGTTCCAGCCCGCTCAGACGGTGAGTCACCAGGACAATCCCACGCTCGCCGCGCGCCGCAGTTTCCGCTAGCCGGGCCACAATCGCATCGGCGGTAGCGCCGTCCAGATGTTCGGTGGTTTCGTCCAAGAGGAGGAAAGGTGCGGGGCTGGCGAGCGCGCGCGCCAACAGCAGCCGACGCCGCTCCCCACCGGAGACCGTATGCCCGTCGGAGCCGAGCATGGTATCCAGTCCATCCGGCAGCGCCTCCAGCCACGCGGCTAGCCCCACATCGGCCAGCAAACGGCGGGCATCCTCGGCCGTGAGAGTACCATTGGCAACCCGCAGATTCTCCAACACCGTGGTGTGGAAGATATGGGCGTCCTCGGCGGTGACGGCAACCAGTTCCGCCAACGCTTGCCGGTCTGGGTGCCGCCGCCCGTTCAGGGTGCCCGCCGCGGGAGGAATATAGCCGGCCAGGGTGGCCAGTAGCGTGGATTTTCCGACGCCGGAGGGCCCCACAATGGCAATAAAATCGCCTGGGTGAACGGTGAGGTCGAGGTGCTTGGCGATCACCTCATGGCCCGGCCAGGCCAGGGAGACGTCGCGAGCATACAGGCCCGTCATATGCTGGTGCTGTTCGTTCTGCTGACCCTGGCCATCCTGGGTTTGGTCGGTTGGCCGGGCTTGGTTCTCGCCCGGGCGTGCTGCCAGGGCGGGCGTTGCGGCGTCGTCGAGTAACCCCATGATCCGGCGGGCGGCTTGCTCTGACCGCACCACCTGCACGGCGGCGGGCCCGAGCAACGCAATCCCCTCAAAGGCCGCCAGCGGCGTGAGCACCACGACCGCTAACTCCTCCGTATTGAGTAGCCCGGCATGGAATTGCCCCACGCCAATAATGATCGCGCCGGCCACGGCGGCCAGCATCATGAGAGTGTCGAAACCAGCCCCAAGTGCCGCCGGGAACGCGGCCCGGTCGGCCGCCTTGGTGAGCTGTTTTTCGCTGCTATCGATGCGCTCCAGCACGCGCGGCAGTTGCCCGTTCACCCGCAGTTCGGTGGCGTTGTTCAGGACAGTTAGCGCGTCGGCAGATAATTCGTATTGGGCGGTGCGGCGCGCCTGCTCCGCGATCCGGGCACCGCGCATCGTCAAGTAAGGGCCTACCAGCCCGCCCGCCACTTGGCACAGGGCCACGGTGAGGGCAATCGGTGGGCTCAGCCACGCGAGGAAGGCCACCACCCCAATCCCGACGACGCCGGCCACCCCGGCAGGCAGGAAACTCAACACGACGACGTTCCCCAACTCCTCCACATCACTGGAGGTGCGCGCCAGCAGGTCACCGCGGCGAATCTGGGCAACCGATTCGACCCGACCCGTAGAGACAATCCGATAGATCTCCGAGCGCAGCTGAGCCATCCCACCCAGGGCCACCCGGTGAGAGGCTAGGCGCTCCACATAACGCAACAAGGGCCGTGCCACCCCGAAGGTCCGCACCGCCACCGCGGCCACCGTCAAGGTCAATACCGGCGGCATATGCCAGGCGCGCACAATCAGCCAGGCCGCCGTCGCGGAGAGCGCAATCGCCGCGCCCAAACCGGCTGCGCCGGTAAACACCGCAAACAGTAGCTCCCGCCAATTGACGGCCAGTAGCGGCAAAGCCCGCATAATCGCCTTCATCGCGCCACCTCCCGCGATTCAACGTGAATCTGCTGATCCGCCAGCGCCATAAGCGTAGGCCGGTGAGCCACCACAACGACCGTGCACCCCTGGTCCCGCAGATAGCGGATAGAGTTGATCACCTGTTCCTCACTGGCCGCATCCAGATGGGCGGAGGGCTCATCGAGGAACATCACGGGCGCGGGAGCCACCAGTGCGCGGGTGAGTGCCAGGCGCTGGCGCTGCCCCACGGACAATCCCAACCCGCCGTGACCGACCCGGGTCAGCCAGCCATCGGGTAGCTCCGCGATTACCTCACTGAGGCCGGTCATCTCGGCTGCTCGTCGGAGGGCCGGGCCGGGAGCGGCGTCGTCGGAAAACTCCGGGGGGAAGAAATCCAATACGCGCCCCGGCGGGAGGGCGGGCCGCTGCGGCACCCAGGTACACCACGTATGCCAGGTGGCCGCGTTCACGGTGGCGAGGTCGGTCCACTCCCGGCCAGGCAGACATATCTCCACCCGCCCGTGCGTGGGTGGCAAGACGCCGAGGGCAGTCATAACGGCGGTGGTCTTCCCTGCTCCTGATGGTCCGATGAGCGCAGTGATCTCCCCGGGCCCGGCCTGCCCGGTCAGCCCGGCGGGGGCGTGAAAGTGCCGGTCACCGGCGGTAACGGACACGTCCTGCCAGCGGATCTGCGGGGCCTGCTCGTCGGCGTCAGGAGCCGGCAGCGTGCGGGCCCCCTGTTGGGGTAGGGGCCGGTCGAGAATCTGGAAGGCCGCATCCACCGCCGCCAAACCATCGGCTGAGGCGTGGAAATGTGCCCCCACCTGGCGCAGCGGCTGGAAGGCCTCCGGCGCGAGCATAATCACCACCAGGCCGGGCAGCAGGTCCATCAAGCCGTTCACCAGGCGCATCCCCACCCCCACGGCGACGAGGGCCACCGAGATGGTGGTGAGAAATTCGAGGACCGCACCGGAGAGGAAGGCCACCTTCAGGGTCTGCATCGTCACCCGCGTATATTGGGCCGCCAACCGGCGTACCCGCTGCAGGGGGCCGCGCTCGCGGTTGAAACCGCGCAGGGTGGGTAGGCCGGCGAGAAGGTCAATCACCTCGGCGTTGAGGTGGCGCATTTGAGCTAGGCGGGTGGTGGAATAACTCTGCGTCATCCACCCGACCAGGGCCATAAATACCGGGATGAGCGGGATCGTGAAGATGACGGTGAGGGCGGCTACCCAGTCGTAAAAGAGGATGACGGCAACCGCCGCCGGCGTGACCGTGGCCGCCAAGATCAGTTGCGGTATGTAACGCACAAAGTAGGGCCGTAGGTCTTCCAAGCCCTGGGTGATGAGGGTGGCGACGTCGCTGCCGTCCGTGCTGAGGGCCCGAGGCCCTAGTTCCACGCAGTGCGCTAGCACGCGCGCACGCATCTGCTGGACTACCTGGTCGGCAGCCCGGTGGGCGAAACGTTCGTGGATGGTGGTGAGTAAAAATCGCCCAGCGATGACGGCGAGCAAACCCGCGATATATGGCTGCCGAGAGGCGAACGAAGCGCCGTCGGTAATAACGGGCGCAATACAGTGGGCAATGAGGATGACCTGCCCGATGATGAGGAGGGCCTGGAGGAGGCCCGTCACCGCAGTGACCGCAATATAGCGCCGGGCCGCACCGATATGTTGGAGCAGGCGCGGGTCTACGGGAGCGCGGTTAGAGGACTTCATCATCATCCATTATCGGGTATTGCGGGTGTGGGCAGGTGCCTAGTGGATAGCCCAGGGGATCAGGCAATAACAACGGCGGCCGGGCTCCGAAGAACCCGACCGCCGTCGTCAGCAATTAACGTTCTGCGTAAGCCATCGGTAGGCCCGCGTTCTGTTCGGGAACGTGGTCCACGGTCAGGCGCTTACGGAAGACCCAGTAGGTCCAGGCGACGTAGGCCAGCACCACGGGGACCAGGGTGAGGGCCACGATCGTCATGATCGGCAGGGTCTTTTCAGAGGAGGACGCATCCCACAGGGTGAGGGAGTAGGCCGGGTCAATGGCCGACTTCATCACGTTCGGTGCCATCGCGGTGAAGATGAAGGCGACGGCGCCAATCGCGGCCACCATATTGCAGATGAACGCCCATCCTTCACGGCCCATATGAGTGGTGACGACGACGCCGACCAGCGCCAAGGCCGCGACAATCAGCGGGATCCAGCCCAGCGGCTGGGAGGAGTAGGCCAGCTGCGCCCACAGCACGAACACCGCAGCCAGGACGGTGGTGATCAGCGAGAGCGGTTTGGCCAGATTCTCGGCCCGCTTCTGCAGCTCGCCCTCAGTCTTGAGAGCAATGAAGATGGCTCCGTGGGTGAGGAAGAGCGCAGCGGTGACGAGCCCACCGAGGATGGTGAACACGCTCAGGAGGGAGAAGAACCCAGCGAACCCGCCCGGCATCATATGCACGCCGGTAGCGAGGGTGTCGGGCCCCACCTGTGCAGCCGGGATTTCCGCCCAGGTATTACGCTCCACAATCGTGATCTGCATACCCTGCACCAGGTTGGCGAATGCTACGCCCCACAGAACTGCCGGGATCCACGCAGCAATGGTGTGGATCCAGTCCCACCGGTTCGTCCAGGCCGGATCGGAGATCTTGCCGCGCCACTCGATTGCGACGATACGCAGGATGAGGGCGAGCAGGATGACGAAGAGGGCGAGGTAGAAGCCAGAGAACATGGTGGCATACCAGGCCGGGAAAGCGGCGAAGGTAGCCCCACCAGCGGTGAGCAGCCACACCTCGTTACCATCCCAGTGCGGGCCAATGGTGTTGAGCATGAGGCGGCGTTCCCGCTCATTATTGGGCAGGTAACGCAGCAGCATCCCCACCCCAAAGTCGAAGCCTTCAAGGACCAGGTATCCGGCCCATAGGACCGCGATAAGGATGAACCATAGGACCTGTAAAAACTCGTGGCTCATTATGATCTCTCCTTTCGGGTCAGTAGACGAAGGTCATGTGGGCTTCGTCTTTGGCCACCTCAGCGGGCGCCGCAGCCGGAAGCTCCACACCTTCGCGGGTGTAGCGGACGATGAGCTTGTACCACACGATGCCGAGGGCCAGGTACAGCAGGGTGAAGACGATCAGGGAGATCCACAGGTGACTTGCGGTCACGTTGGGGGATACACCCCAGTCGGTGAGGAGGTAGATCTGGTCTACCGGGCTGGCCGGGTTGGGGGCGACCACCCACGGCTGACGTCCCATTTCGGTGAAGATCCAGCCGATATTGGAGGCCAGGAAGGGCATGGGGATCGCCAAAATCCCCAGGGTGGAGAACCACTTCTTCCCGGTCACGCGCCCACCGCGCAGCAGGAACAGCGCGGCCAGAGCCAGTGCGGCCGAGAAGATACCGAGGCCGATCATCAAACGGAAGGACCAGTAGGTGACGAACAGGTTCGGGGTGTAGTTCTGGTCCGCCCCGAATTCACCGGCGTAGCGCTCCTGCATTTCTGCCTGGATATCCTTAACGCCGGGGAACTCTCCGTTGAAGTCATTGGAGGCCATGAAGGATGCCAGGCCCGGGATCTTCAACAGGTGAGTCGATTTTTCACAGTCATTAGACCAGTCGCCAACCGTCAGCAGAGACAGTGCCGCTCCGTTTTCGGTGTGGCAGATGGCCTCGGCGGCGGCCATCTTCATCGGTTGCTGCTGGGTCATGAGCTGGCCCTGGTAGTGGCCGGTAACGGTTACCAGGAGCCCGGAGATGACGACGACGATGGTGCCGAAGATCGCGGCTGGACGCCAAACGTTGCGCGCAAGTTCTTCATCTCCTGCCCGCACGCTGCGCACGATCCAGTAGGCGGCAATGCCTGCAATGAAGGTGCCTGCGGTCAGGAAGGAGGCGGAAACGGTGTGCGTGAACGCCGCAACGGCGGTGTTGTTGGTGATCACGGCAATGAAGCTATCCAGTTCGGCGCGGCCGGTTTCGGGGTTGAAAACCGCGCCAACGGGATGCTGCATGAAGGAGTTGGCTACCAAGATCCAGTAGGCGGACAGGTTCACACCAATGGCTGCCAACCAGATAGAGGCCAGGTGCACCTTCTTGCTCAAACGGTTCCACCCGAAGATCCACAGTCCCAGGAAGGTGGACTCCAGGAAGAACGCTGCTAGGGCTTCAATGGCTAGGGGAGCACCGAAGATATCGCCGACCTTCAGGGAGTACATAGACCAGTTCATACCGAACTGGAACTCCTGGACGATACCGGTGGCAACACCGAGCGCGAAGTTGATGATAAGGAGCTTGCCGAAGAACTTCGTCAAGCGCAGCCAGTGGTCCTTTTTCGTGGTGTACCACAAGGTCTGCATGAGTGCGACGAGCGGGGTCAATCCGATCGTCAGCGGCACGAGGATGAAGTGGTAGACGGTAGTTATACCGAATTGCCACCGTGCGAGGTCGAGTGCATCCACGGATCTGCCTTTCGGTCGCATGATTGCTGATGTATCCCCACCGTATGTGGGACTAAGGTCACGGCAGCGGGACTATGGTCCCGGCTCTCGACGCGGCGTCGAAAAGTTCCGCATATAAGTGGGCAATATCGATTATCCCAAAACGATAAAACGCCCGAAAGGGTATGGGTAGCCCCGGGGTGAATGTGAGATAACAATCCTTGCCGTCCATGCCAGCGCCGGTTTGGCCAACGCGAATGATCGTGCGATAGCGCCGCGCATCAGCACATAGTGTTCGGATTTGCCGGAGCTGTGGAATACTGGACGTGGAAGTCTACAGTCCGGCGCACCCGCACTGTAGCTAAGCGTTCGCGCCTGATGCGCCGCACTTGGCGTCGCTGCAGACGGCATGCGAATGCGGGGCTGTCCGCACGGCAACCCCTTATACGAGAGGCTTTTCCGGCTGCTGTTAGCAGCGCTGAGAATCACCGGCCTGTGGAGTGCGGCGGGTCGGTCCAGGAGTATCCGTGGCTGATATTCACAACCAAGGGGGAATGCCCCTGTTTTCGTCGGCTCCTGAGCCGACGCGGCGGCGAGTGAACCGCCCCGAACGAACCCCTGACCAAAAACTTGACGTCCTCGCCGCCTTCGGAGTTGGCTCGGCGGCGGAACAGCCATCTGTGCCGGGCGCTGAGTCCAGTGATACCTCCGCTTCCGAACCCCGGACTAAGCGGCGGCGCACCGCGCAGCGTGATTCTGCCGACCAGGTATCTCCCGCAGGTAATGACGAGCCTGCTGTCGGGCGGCCTGCAGTTGAAGAGCGCGCGGCTGTACCGCTCCTGTTCGAGGCACCTGATTTGACGCCGTTACCTGCCAAGGATGACGACGACGAGGACGACGCCACACCGCGGCGTCGCCGCCGCGGCGGGCGCGGCGGGCGCGGGCGTAGTCGCACTAATGAAGACGAGCGCGATGACGAGGACTCCCAGGATGGGGTCTCTGCCGATCCGGACGAGTCCGAAGAACAGTCCGATACCTCCGCAGACCGTAAGCAGCGCAGCCAGCAGCGCCGCAATGACACCGATGACTCCTCCGATGAGGATGATGATGGCGGTGAAGATGACGACGACGCCGGCTCCTCGCGGCGGCGGCGTCGACGCCGCCGCCGGGACGCGGGAGAGCGAGCCCGCGCTGAAGTCACTGCTCTGAAGGGATCCACCCGCCTAGAGGCCAAGCGCCAACGGCGGCGCGAAGGCCGGCAGGCGGGGCGTCGTCGTCAATCAATTACCGAAGCCGAGTTTTTGGCGCGTCGCGAATCAGTCGATCGCCAGATGGTCGTGCGCGAAAAGGACGGCCTAAACCAGATCGCCGTATTAGAGGACGGCATCTTGGTTGAGCACTATGTGGCTCGGCGTACCCAAACATCCATGGTGGGCAATGTGTATCTGGGGCGGGTACAAAATGTGCTGCCCTCGATGGAAGCGGCGTTCGTGGATCTGGGCAAGGGGCGCAATGCGGTTCTGTACGCCGGGGAAGTGAACTGGGATACCGTCGGGCTCGATGGTAAACCCAAGCGCATCGAACAGGCGCTTTCTTCCGGTGATCAGGTCATGGTGCAGGTTACTAAGGACCCGATCGGCCATAAGGGCGCGCGCCTGACCTCTCAGATCACCCTGGCAGGGCGTTTCTTGGTGCTGGTGCCGTCCGGTGCGATGACGGGGATTTCGCGAAAATTGCCGGAGCCAGAACGGCAACGGTTGAAGAAGCTGCTGCGCGATATTGTGCCCGATGGTTGCGGCGTTATCGTACGTACCGCAGCGGAGGGCGCCACCGAGGAGCAGCTACGCGAGGATATTGACCGGCTGCACAAGAACTGGCTGAAGATCGAGAAGAAGGCCTCCAAAACCAAGTCCGCTCCCATGCTGTTGAAGGGAGAACCGGAGCTAGCGGTCCGGGTGGTGCGCGATATCTTCAACGAGGACTTCCGTAGCCTTATCATCTCTGGCGAGGAAGCGTGGAAGACGCTGCACTCGTATGTTTCCCAAATGTCCAGCGATCTGGTTAATCGCATGGAGCAGTGGGACAAGGAGGAGGACGTCTTCGAGCATTTCCGCATCGATGAGCAGCTGTCTAAAGGAATGGACCGCAAGGTGTGGCTGCCCTCGGGCGGCTCCCTGGTGATTGACCGGACCGAAGCCATGACCGTCATCGACGTCAATACCGGGCGTTTCACCGGTAAGGGGAGCACCCTGGAGGAGACGGTCACGCGCAATAATATCGAGGCGGCCGAAGAGATTGTGCGGCAGCTGCGGTTGCGCGATATTGGCGGCATTATCGTCATCGACTTTATTGATATGGTGCTCGAATCCAATCGGGATCTGGTGTTGCGCCGTCTCATTGAGTGCCTCGGCCGTGACCGCACCCGCCACCAGGTGGCGGAGGTGACGAGCCTGGGCCTGGTGCAGATGACTCGCAAGCGCGTGGGCCAGGGCCTGGTCGAGGCGTTCTCGGAGCCGTGCGAACACTGCGAGGGGCGCGGTTTCCTAGTCCAGGACGCGCCCGTGGAGAGGACCGATTCAAGTTTTAATCGGCGCGGGCGGGGGCGGAAGCCGCGCCCGGTAGAAACCACCGCCGACGACGACGCTGCCGCGCAGGCCCGCGCGGCAGTCAAAGCCACCCTGGCGACGATTGCGGCGGCAGCGGCTGAATCCCATCCCAAGGATGAGGCCGCCGCGGACCGCTCGCAGCGTAGCGTGGCTGAAAGTGGTGGCCTGGAACGGCAGGAAAAGATCGAGCCGAATGCGTGGGAAAAATCCCGCGCCCGCAAGGCCAAGCGAGCCGAGGAAACCGCTAAGGACGATCCTGCTGGGGAGTCCGCTAAAGGCAAGTCTGCTGGGGACAAGCCTGCTCAGGAATCCGCCAAGGATGAGCCGGCTGCAGAGCCTGCTGAGGATAAGCCGGCTGGAGAGAAAGCAGCCCCTGCCCAGGAAGAGGGCTCTGCCGCCGCTAAGGATGACGCGCCCGCACGGCCGCGCCGTCGTCGGCGGGTAGTATCCGGGCCCCAGGCCCCCGCGGAGACGACCACGATCCCCACCCCCACGCCCGAGGTGACCAGTGGGGGAGCGGCGGTCGTCAGTTCCGGAAGTGGCGCTGCCCGGCCGTCCCGCCGCGCCACCAGCTCCGGGGCTAACGTGCCGAATCCCACAGAGGGGTAGCGCGTCTGCGGGTGCACCGAGGTTGCCTTTTGGCGGGGATTTAACGTAACCTTGGTCCTTGGTGCGCCTTAGGGCGCTACAAGAATTTATAGTCCAGCACAGGCTTTAGGCTGTGCCCGAATCGAGATGGGTAGCAACGTGGTGTATGCGATCGTCAAGGCCGGCGGCCGTCAGGAGAAGGTGTCCGTTGGGGACATCATCGTCGTGAACCGGATGGCCGGGGAGATCGGCGACGCCGTGGACCTTACCCCCATCATGCTCGTGGATGGCGGTAAGATCACCACGGGCGCGAAGGAACTGGCCAAGGTAGCGGTAAAGGCCGAGATCGTGCGGGAAGAAAAAGGCCCGAAGATCTCCATCGTGAAGTACAAGAACAAGACCGGCTACCGCAAGCGTCAGGGTCATCGTCAGAAGCTGACCCGCCTGAAGATCACCGGCATCGACAACGGCTGAGAAGAAAGGGTTCTGAGTCATGGCACATAAGAAGGGTGCGAGCTCCTCTCGCAACGGTCGCGATTCAAACGCCCAGCGGCTCGGCGTGAAGCGTTTCGGCGGCCAGTTCGTTCGGGCTGGGGAGATCCTGGTCCGTCAACGCGGCACCAAGTTCCACGCAGGTGAGAACGTCGGCCGTGGTGGTGACGACACGCTCTTCGCTCTGGAAAACGGCGCCGTCCGTTTCGGTGAGCGTCGCGGCCGCAAGGTTGTGGACGTCGTCCTGCAGGACGCCTAAGAACTGCAGCTGCGCGCTGAGCGCAGTAGTGAGCGGGCGGGCAGCGGTAAGCTGTCCGCCCGCTCGCCGTATCCCCCTGGGTACAATACTGCGGAGCGGCTCCCCACCCGTATGAACTCCAGCCTGGTGGAACCACCACAGGCGGAGCTCGTCCGAGTGTGATCAGGTGCCGATATGAAGAGGATGAGGAATCATGGCAGTTTTCGTGGACCGAGTAACCGTACACGTGAAAGCCGGCGACGGCGGCCACGGCTGTTCTTCGGTACGGCGGGAAAAGTTTAAGCCGCTCGGGGGCCCAGATGGGGCCGACGGCGGCGACGGCGGCAGCATTATCTTCCGGGTAGACCCGCAGATCACCACCCTGGCCGACTACCACCGGCTTCCGCATCGGCGCGCTGACTCAGGCAGTCAAGGTATGGGGGCTATGCGTCTGGGGGCACGGGGAGAAGACCTTATCCTCGCCGTTCCTTCGGGAACAGTCGTCAAAGATCGCTCCGGGCAGGTGCTGTGCGATCTAGTGGGGGAAGGCGCTGAGTTTGTGGCTGCCCAGGGCGGGAAAGGGGGCCTCGGGAATGCCTCTCTCGCCTCCCCACAGCGCAAAGCCCCCGGGTTTGCCCTCCTGGGGGAGCCGGGCGAAGAACGCGACCTTATCCTCGAACTGAAATCCCTGGCCGACGTCGCGCTGGTTGGCTTCCCCTCGGCCGGTAAATCCTCGCTGATCGCAGCGATGAGTGCCGCCCGCCCCAAAATCGCCGACTACCCCTTCACTACGCTGATCCCGAACCTCGGGGTCGTAACCGCCGGAGATGAGCGGTTCACCATGGCTGACGTTCCGGGACTGATTCCCGGGGCCGCGCAGGGCAAGGGGCTCGGTCTCGAGTTTCTGCGGCATATTGAGCGCTGCGCGGTTATCGTGCACGTCTTAGACTGCGCCACTCTGGAACCTGGCCGCGACCCAATCTCCGATCTCGACGCGCTGGAACAGGAACTCGCCGCCTATGCCCAGCAGATGGACACCCCCGCCGGGCAGGTGCCGCTGCTAGAACGGCCCCGGCTAGTGGTCCTCAACAAGATTGACGTCCCCGAAGCTCGCGAGCTCGCCGAATTCGTGACCCCGGAACTACAGGAGCGGGGTCTAGAAGTGATGGCCATTTCCACCGCTTCCCACGAAGGGTTGCGGCAGCTCGGCTTCCGTCTAGCTGCCATTGTCAGTGAACAGCGCTCGCAGCAAGAACTCGAACCTGCGCCCGCCGTCATCCGCCCGCTCGGGCACCCGCAAGGCCCGGAGTTTACGGTGAAGCGGCACGAACGTGGGGGTAACCCGGTCTTCCAGGTGCAGGGGCATAAGCCAGAACGCTGGGTGAAACAAACCGATTTCACCAACGATGAAGCCATCGGATACCTGGCAGATCGCCTGGAAAAGCTCGGAATCGAAGAAGAACTATTCGCCGCAGGTGCTCACCCGGGCGATGAGGTAGTCATCGGATCCATGGACGGCGGCGTCGTCTTCGACTGGGAACCCACGCTCACCACCGGGCCGGAGCTCCTAGGCGCGCGCGGCACCGATTCGCGCCTATACGAGAACACTCGCCGGACCACCCGCGAGCGGCGGCGCGAATACAAAGACCGCATGGACGCGAAGGCTGCCGCCCGCGAACAGCTCTGGACCGAACGTCAGCAGGGCGTGTGGACCGATGCCACCGTGGAGGAGGAAGACTAGCCAGCCCCGTCAGCGGCCTGGCTCGCCTACTTCTCGTCTACAGCTCAATCCAGGTGGAGGCCATTCCCGCGAGCGTCACAGGCTGCCGTTGACCGTCCGGGCCAGCCAGCGTGGCGGTAACGGCGTCGTCGGAACTGTTATAGGCGAAGAGGCGACCGACCTGCGGATAAAAGGCCACCTCCACGCGCACGTCGTCGCTAATCCACACTTCCGCCAGATCATCCTGGCTGCCGGTAGCCGCCCAAATGATTGCGCGGTGTAGTAGGCGCGAGTTCTCGGCGCTGTAGGGCAGGCCTGCCAGGTACACCGCGTGCCCCTTACCGTACGTGTTAACAGCAATATCGACGCTGCCGTCATGTAGGCGCAGCGCGGTGCCGGTGGTGGTGAAGACGTCGCCGGGCCGCTCCCCGGCCCACAGCGCATCCGGCAGGTCAGTGAGGATCTCGTGGTCCTCGGCCTGCAGGTAGCGATCCGTGGACAGCGACCAACCGATTTCCCGGTCCACCCCGAGAACGTCGGCGAGCTGGAAGATCGCCCCAGCGCCCGCCTGCGGATCGTCACCACGGGTGAGGGGGGCGGCCGCCGTCGGCTCTCCAATCCCGATGAACCCGCCGCCGTTAGCCACAAAGCGACGCACGGAGGTGACCAGTTCTTCATCCAACCACGCCGGCCCGCCCGAAAAAGCCGTGCCCGCAGTGCCCGCATTGATCAGCACATCAATATCGGCCGGCACCCCTTCGCGGATATCCTCGAAACTGAGGAAGCGCACGTCAAAGGGCAAACCCGCCAGCGATTCGATCACACCCAGGTAGCTGTAAATCTGCTTGTAATGCAGTGCGTGGGCCACCATATGGGTCATCCAGGTGCGCAACGCCCCCCAGGCGTTCACAATCCCGACGACGTGACGCGAGTTGGCGGGGCGTTTACCGGCGGTCTTGTCATGGAGGGAGCGGAACTCGGCAATAATCTCCTCGATCCGATCCACAAATTCGGGGAACTTCACGGCCAGAGACAAGTAGCCGCCATATCCCATACGGTCCAGCGGGAACCGCACGATCGCGCGGCGAGCGGTACGCCAGGACTCATTGGCCTCCCCGAGCGGATCGCCTCCCTCGGTGAAAATGTCGGGGAAGAAGTAGGGCAGAAATCGGCCCTCGGTGTAGCGCACCCCGGGAATATCGGAAATCATGCGGCAGGTGGCCGCCGAACCCACCGATCCGACCACAGCATCAAGCCCAATATCCACAAAGTGAGGGCCGTACGGTTCGGTCCCCATCCAGTTATCGCCGAGGAACATCATGGCTTCTTTACCGGCCTCGTGGGTGAGCTTCACCAGGGTGCGGGCGCGGTCGGTGACGAAGCGGTGCTGGAAGTCGATCCAGTCGCGGAAGTGGGGGTGCGGGATGCGGAAGGGGCAGTTATAGTAGCCGGCATCCACAAAGTCTTCAGCAGTCAGCTCATAGCCGTATTCTTCCGCGAAGGCCTCCAGCGCCTCGGGGGAGACGGACGCGGAATACCCGAACCAGTCCACGAATTTTTCTTTCCCCTCACTGTTAAAAACGAGGGTGAAGTGGTGGAAGAACGTGGTGAAGCGGACGACGTCCACCTCCGGGTGATCGGCCAGCCAGCGCTGTAGAGCCTCCTGCATGTGCTGCCACACCTTGGGTTGGCGCACCTCGTAGGGGCGCACCTTTTCGCGGGTTGGGTCCAGGTGCCAGTCATTGGTGATGTAGTTATACATCTGGGTGGAGTCCCACACCTGCTCGGCCAAAAAGCCCACCGTGTACACGTGGAAGTCAGCCGGGTTTTCCACGACGACGACGCACTGCTCGCCCTCACCTTCAATCGCCCAGCTATCGCCGGGCAGGGGCGTGCCGGTGGTGCGGTCCATCACCTGCCACCAGCGGCGCGCGGTGACGTCCGGGCGGATCTGTTCGGCAAAGTAGCCGTCCATAATCGGGATCCGCAGACTGGTGGTATCCGCGAGGTGGGTGACCGGGGCGGACATCACGTACATGTGAGTCAGCGTGTCCAGATTGGCGAGGGCAAAGTCCTGGTCCCCGCGGGCTGGGAAGTAGGTGGAATAGACCTTATCCACTAGCTCAGCGGCGATGGCCGGGAGTTCGGTGCCATCAGAGTTACGTACCGCGTCAGGTCGGAGTCGGTTAACGAGGGTACGTAGTTCCTCATCCATCCCCTCTTCAATGGGGAGAGTGAGCCGGCCGGAGGGAAGCGGTTGAGACATCGTAACCTCACCTGAATGGAGCACAAGATACCTAACAAAATCTATCACTTTCGCGCTGTTCTGTGATGGCTGTGCGTGGGGCCTATTTCCGCAAGGTGCTGCGGTTGAGTGAATCGGGGTGCTGCCGTGGATCGCTGTCGTAAGCGAAGAAATTGGGGTTTTCCAGCCATGTGGAAGACAACCCGTGCGGATCCGCGCTATTTTGTTGTTTATCGGTGTTTCACCGACGATTCACCCATGTTCGTGAGTTAGTCACGGCGAGTACGGAAGGCATGTCACTATGCGAGGAATGACCAAGGTCGCTGTAAGCGTGCTCTCGGCAGCAATGCTGCTGACGACGGCCGCGTGCGGCTCAGGAGGCGGCGGCGCCAGCAGTGGTGAAAGTGGCGGTAAGACCACGTTGAATCTGCTGGTCCCGGTCTATTCTGACAACACCAAGGGGTTGTGGGAGGACATCATTAAGGGCTTCCAGGAGAAAAATTCTGATATCACAGTAAATCTGGAGGTGCAGAGCTGGGAGCAGATCAACGAGGTCGTCACCACCAAGATTTCTAGCAAGCAGGCGCCGGATATTCTCAATATCGACTCATTCACCGCCTATGCATCCGATGAGCTGCTCTACCCGATTAAGGATGTTGTATCAGAGGATACCCTCGCTAAGTTCCCTGAGAACTTCAAGGAAAATGCATCTATGGAGGGGACTCAGTACGGGTTGCCCCTCATTGCTTCCGCCCGTGCTTTGTTCTACAACAAGGACCTATTTGAGAAGGCGGGTATTGCGGAGCCTCCCAAGACGTGGGATGAGCTGGAAGCTGCAGCCATGAAGATTAAGGGCCTGGGCGGCGTCGATGGCTACGGTATGCCGCTCGGTAACGAAGAAGCCCAAGCTGAAACCGCAATCTGGTTCTTTGGCGGCGGCGGGGCCTACAACGATGGCGATAAGATCACCATCGATAGTCCCGCGAATGTGGAGGCAGCCACCTTCATGAAGAAGCTCATCGATGAGGGCGCCACCCAGCCTGATCCGGGTGCATCACAGCGTACGCCGCTCGGCCAGACCTTCTTCCAGGGCAAAGTCGGCATGATTATCGGGCTGCCGCCGTACATTAACTTCATCAAGGAAAAGAATCCTGATCTCAACTACGGCATTGCCCCTATCCCCACCAAGGATGGCTCGCCCATGACTCTGGGGGTTGCAGATCACCTTATGGCCTTCGATAACGGCCAGGATAAGCAGGAAGCTATCAAGAAGTTCCTCGACTACTTCTACTCTGATGAAGTCTACGAGAAGTTCGTGGATACTGAAGGCTTCATCCCCACCACAACTCCGGTGCTCGAGAAGCTGAAGGATAAGGAATCCATTAAGGACTTCGTCCCGCTGGTGGAGTCTGCGAAGTTCTACCCCTTCACCAACCCGAAGTGGCAGGCTGCACAGGGGGCGATCCAGTCGCTCATCGGCAAGCTGGGCCAAGACGAAGATCCGGCTGCTTTGCTGAAGGAAATTCAGTCCAAGGTTGACGCCGACTAAACTGCACAGTCCGGGGGCGGTCGTGAGCCGCCCCCGGGCTATGCCCGGGCAGCTATGCCCGCACCGTTGCAGGATAGTGAGGACTCATGCCCATAAATAGCACGCGTGACCCGGCGCCGGACGGCAAGGTTGAGCAGCAGGAGGTCAAGGCTCGCTCGCCCTGGCGCGATACACTCTCGGCTTTGCCCTGGCTTACCCCAGTACTCGTTTTGATCTTCGGTGTGGTCGCTTTCCCCACCGGCATCATGATTTACAACTCGATGCGGAAGATCTCCAAGTCCGGGGTTGATAAAGGCTTCATCGGGGGCGATAACTACGCCCTTATTTTCAGCCGCCCTGAACTTCCCCGAGTGCTCCTGAACACTGTGATCTGGGTGGTTGTCGTGGTGGCAGTGACGATTGTGCTGTCCCTTTTGCTAGCCCAGCTTTTGGATAAGGCGTTCCCTGGGCGCCGGCTAGTTCGATTGGCTGTCATCATTCCGTGGGCGGCGTCCGTGATTATGACGACGACGGTGGCCTACTATGCTCTCGAGCCGCGCCTCGGCATTATCAACAAGATGCTGTATAGCCTCGGGATTACCTCCAGCGACCAAGTCGGCTTCACTAAGACCGCGACGAGCGCATTTATCGTTGCTATCGTCATCGCCATTTTCGTCTCCCTGCCCTTCACCACGTACACGATCTTGGCCGGTTTGCAGGCCGTGCCCCGGGATGTGTTGGAGGCCGCGCAGATTGATGGTGCTGGGCGTTTCCGCACTTACTTCTCGGTGGTGTTGCCCCAGTTGCGTTCGGCTGTTGCTACGGCAACGGTGATCAATATTATTAACGTCTTTAACTCGCTGCCGATTCTGCGCACTATTACTGGCCAGGTTCCGGGCAATAATGCGGACACCACCACCACGTTGATCTTCAAGATCATCAAAAGTGAGAAGCATATTGACTGGGCGTCGGCTCTCTCGGTGGTGAACTTCATTATCGTGATCATCATTATCGCGATCTATACGGCCGTGGTGAAACCCATGAAGCAGGTGGATGACTGATGACGACGAATACCGTAGGACGTCCCGCCCGGCTCAGTGGCGGTTGGCGGCAGCGTTATGCGCAGGAAAGCGGGCCGGGGCATAAGCCGCATTTGGGCTTGCGTATCTTTGCCGGCGCGGTTGTGCTGGTGCTCTTTGTACTGCCCTATCTCTACATGTTCACCTCGTCGGTGAAGCCGAAGTCAGAGGTCACCAGCGTTGACCCGCGCTTCTTCCCCTCCGATTGGCAACTGTCCAACTACGTGAGCATGTGGTCCACTCCGGAAACGCCAGTGTTTGACAATCTGGTTTCCACCCTGGTGATTTCTATCGCCGCCACAATCGTGGTCCTCCTGGTTGCGATGCCGGCCGCTTACTATACGGCCCGGTATCGCTTCCCCGGGCGTGGCCTCTTCCTATTCATGGTGCTGCTGACTCAGATGCTCCAACCGGCCGTGCTCGTTACCGGCCTCATGCGGCAGTTCCTCTACCTGAATCTGCAGGACACGTGGCTGGCAATGATTCTGGTTAACTCGGCCTTCAACCTGTCCTTCGCTACCTGGATCATGCACTCCTTCTTCGCCTCCGTTCCGAAGGAAATCGATGAGGCGGCGCAGATTGATGGTGCTGGGCGCTGGAAAGTGCTCATGCACATCAACCTGCCGCTGGTCTGGCCCGGGATCGTCACCGCGATCATCTTCACCTTCGTTGCGGCGTGGAATGAGTTCGCTGCATCATTGGTGATTTTGAGCAGTGCTGAGAAGCAGCCGCTATCGGTGGCTCTCACCAAGTTCATCGGCCAGTACGACACCTCCTGGCACTATGTCTTCGGGGTATCCGTGGTCGCTATTATTCCGGTGGTAATCCTCTTTGCCGTGATTGAGAAGCGACTGGTTGCCGGTCTGACAACCGGTTCCATCAAGTAACACCCGGTTCCATCACATACCACCGGGCAGTGACTTTATGCCTTCCCGCGGCGGCGGCCTAGCAAAAACCGCCGTCGTCGTGGGACACTATGGCTAGAGGAAACGAAAACTTGGAGGATCTGCGATGTCAAGCAGCCTGTTCACCCTTGCCGCTGAAGCCAGCCATCTGGAACCGCACCCCCTGCCGATGCCGCCCTATATGTACGGGGCGATTGCGCTCGCAATTTTGCTGGTCTTGCTGCTCACCACTTATGCGTTCCGTAGCGTGTGGACGCGCCACTGACCGCAGTGGCAGAACATCGCACTAGCGTGTGCGGGCCGCGGCAATCTGACCCGGCCCGCCCGTGTCTGCGGCTAGGAGTGATGGGTGGAACCTTTGACCCCATCCATCACGGGCACCTCGTGGCGGCCAGCGAAGTGCAGAATACCTTCGATCTGGACGAGGTCATTTTCATCCCTACCGGCGCACAGCCGTTTAAGCTCGACCGGGACGTTACCGAGGCAGAGCACCGCTACCTCATGACGGTGGTGGCGACGGCGTCAAACCCGCGGTTTTCGGTGTCTCGGTTGGAGATTGACCGGCCCGGAATTACCTACACGATTGATACGCTGCGCGATTTGCGGCAGCAGTATCCTGATGCGGAAATCTTCTTTATCACTGGTGCTGACGCGTTATCCCAGATTTTGGCGTGGAAGGATGCGGAGGAGCTATTCTCCCTCGCCCACTTTGTAGGAGTTACCCGCCCCGGCCATGTGCTCGATGATTCGGGTTTGCCGGATGAGGGCGTGTCGCTGGTGGAAGTCCCGGCGATGGCGATTTCGTCTACCGATTGCCGGGAGCGGGTACAGTCGGGGGCGCCTGTGTGGTACTTGGTGCCGGACGGCGTCGTGCAATACATCCGCAAATATCGGCTCTACCAACGTGAAGGAGGATGAGATGACCGCTAAGCAGCCCTATCCCACGCGCCGACAGTTGCGTAAGGAGTGGGAGAAACAGCAAGAATCCCAGCCTTTGACGCGTAAAGAAATTCGGCGGCGCCAGCGGGAAGAGGAAGCTCGGTTGGCTGCCATCGCCACCGGAGAGCTGACCATAACTGGAGAAGTAGCGGGTATTGACGTTCCCGACGGCGAGCTCATGCCTCCGCGCCCCCCGCGTAAACCGGGGGAGCCGGAACCGACACGGCGGTCATTGCGGGAAGAGGCCCTACGCCGCAGTGAGGAAGAAGCTGCCCGATCACCAGAGCAGGAGCCTGTCCGCCGGCGTGAAGATGTGCAGGTAGCTGAAGCTCTGCCGGCTGCCACATTGCCAACGCGGCGCTCCCTGCGAGAGAGTCAGCAGTCAGCCTCCGCCGCACCCCCCGCATCAGATCTACCGTTGCCACAAGCTCCGCGGAATGTTCGCTTTGAGACTGGCGTTGAGGAGACTGCCGGTGAGGATAACCGTGACGATGTTTCCGGTAGTGATACCCAGTCGTGGCGGCGGAGGGTAGTGACTCCGCCCGCTACTGCTCAAGGGGTGAAGGTCTTAGATCATGCCACTGGTGAGATTCGAACTCTCCGCCCCGAGGAGTACACGGCTGCGCAGACGCGGGCGGAGCGGGAGCTAACGCGGCGCATCCAGCAGGCCCTTCCACCCGTGGTGGAGGATACTGCTCAGATACCTCCTCCCTCCCAGCCGGTCACCGAGCCCCACCCACAGCCTCAACGCGTGTCTCTTTTTGATAAGGTTGAGGATCTGCCGCCTGCGGCTCCAGCCGAGAGCGAGACGCCGGAGGCGCGAGAAACAGTGCCTGCTGTGCCTGCTGAAAAGACGGAGGACACCCGCCGTGCTAACCACCCTTTCGAGCCCGTCAGCAGTAGTAGCGAGCCGAGCGGGGAGCCGACCTTCATGACTCGGGCGCAGATGCGCCAGGAACGCCAGGCTCGTGAAGAGGACGCGGGTGGCCCGGACCGGATGTCGCGCCCAACCAAGATCATTCTGGCGATTCTCGCCATCGCAGTGCTAGCCGTCGTGGTGTGGCTGGTATGGAGTTCAGCGGCGCTGGCGGCAGCCAGCGCCACCGTCGTCGTCGGAAAATATGAAGGAGAAATGTGCCTGCCTCTACTCACGCGCAGGAATTAGTGCGGCTCGCTATTGACGCCGCTGCGGAAAAGAAAGCCATCGATGCGGTGGCGATCGATGTGTCGGAACGGCTCGCCCTGACCGACGCATTTGTCATCGTCTCGGCCGACAATGAACGCCAGGTGCAGGCGATTGCTGATGAGATCGACCGGGCGATGCATGAGGCCGGCGTGAAGTCGCTCCGCAGTGAGGGAGCGAATGAAGGGCGCTGGATTCTGGTGGATTACGGCGATATCGTCGCCCATATTATGCACGTTGATGAGCGCAAGGAGTACTCCCTGGAGCGGCTGTGGGCGGATTGCCCGCAGCTTGCAGGTGGGGATCACCAATGACGGCGCGGCGGGTCATTCTCCTGCGGCACGGGCAAACCGATTACAACGTTGCTCGACGGGTGCAGGGCAATATCGATATTGCCCTCAATGCTGCCGGTATCGCGCAAGCTAGCGCCGCTGCTGACTCCCTGGCTGCATATTTAGAGGGCCACGAAGTGCAGGTGGTCAGTTCGCCGCTGGGTCGGGCGGTCGTCACCGCACAGGCGGTTGCGGATAGGCTCGGTGTGGAGCTGCTGATCGACGAAGCTTTTCGGGAGCGGTCATTCGGGCGTTTTGAAGGCCTCGACGACGCCGCTGGCAGCGCTCAGTATCCAGAAGAATGGGCACTGTGGCGGTCTGATGGCGAAGCACCTCATATCGGCATCGAAGCGCGCGAGCAGGTGGGGGAGCGGATGGCCGCAGGGATTGAGCGGTACGCCGCTGAGCTGCCTGCAGAGGCCGTGCTAGTGGTCGTTTCGCACGGCTCGGCAATTACGCAGGGGCTGCGGTTGCTGCTGGGGATTCATGACTGTGAGTGGCCAGTGTTGCGCGGGCTGGATAATTGTCACTACTCCGAATTACAGGGAGGAACCTTCGCGGCTGGGCAGGGCTGGCGGTTGTTCTCCCATAACTGCTCCTAGCGTGACTGAGGACACCGGGCGGTAATTTGTGTTTGCGGAGCTTCCTCAGTAAAGTGGAGCTTGCTCAAAGGGGCTATGGCGCAGTTGGTAGCGCGCTTCCATGGCATGGAAGAGGTCAGGGGTTCGAATCCCCTTAGCTCCACCACTTAGACGCCCATTTTGATACATTGCCCGGCCCGGCTGGGTGGTGGATCGGAATGGGTGTTTTGCTTGATATCGCGGGTTTTTGGCGGTTGGCGCATGCTCGAAGTGGTCGCCCGGAAGCGGTTGTAACGCCTGTCAGGTGGTTGCTGGAGAGGCTTTGATGGCCGAATTGCTGGCAGTGGGAGGGTATCCGCCAAATTGTTTAGCTAGCGCCAAAAAGTATCGCTTGCGCCAAAAGGTTCACATATCGCATCAGGTTGCATACAACCCCGTGTTGGACGGAAATGGCGAACGTAGAGAGAAATTGGTGTGCGATCAGGTAAAACGCCAGTA
>JAEWHO010000062.1 GCA_023387755.1 Actinomycetes bacterium
GACGGACACCTTGCCATCACCGGCAGCCTTGGCGGCGGCCAGCGCGCCGGCGCCCACGGGGCCAGCCACCGGCATAATGACGTCAGCGCCCTGGTCAATCAGGGTCTGGGCGGTGGACTGCCCCTTAGCGACGTCGGAGAAGTCACCGGTGGCCTGGCCGTTCTGAGAAGCTTTATCCCAGCCGAGCACCTTAACCGACTTGCCGAAGTCCTCGTTGTACTTCTTCACACCATCTTCGAAGCCGTCGGCGAAGATCGCGGTGGTCGGGATCTTCATACCCAGGAAGGTGCCAACGGCGCCGGTTTTGCTCATGCCAGCTGCAGCGTACCCAGCGAGGTAGGCGGCTTCTGCAGTGTTGAAGACGAGGGCGCGGGCGTTGTCCGGGTTTTCCTTGAAAGTGGAGTCCACCAAAGCGAACTTCACATTCGGGTTTTCCTTAGCTTTGGCTTCTAGCTGATCCGCCATCTTGAAGCCAACGCCGATGATGATGTTGCAGCCCTCAGCAACCATATTGTTCAGGTTGGGCTCGAAGTCGCTGTCCTGATGGGACTCAGCGGTCTTAATCTGCACGCCGAGTTCCTTCTCCGCGCGCAGTAGGCCCTCATGACCAGACTGGTTGAAGGACTTGTCATCAAAGCCACCCTCATCAGAAACCATGCAGGCCTTGACATCGGAGTGGGCACCGGAGGCGGTGCTGCCGCCAGATTCGCTGCTGGAGGCAGACGGCTTCGCCTCGGGAGCCTGGCCACATGCCGAAAGAACCATCGCGGTAGCGGCGAGGGTGCTGACAATTACGGATTTCCTCACTGGTAAACTCTCCTGCCTAAGTAGTGAGTCGGCAGCTCATACTTTGAGCTGGCCCGTTGGACCGTATCGACTCGGCCTAGCGGCGCGCTACCCACGTGCGGGGAAGTGTATGGCCCTGTGCCTGGCAGGAAACCATCCGCTGCGCTGGGGACCAAAGCCGTCAGACTCTGTCGAGTTCCCTTTCATCCTACGCAACAGTTGGCGGCCGCTCGGGCTACATCCCGGGCGGCCGCCATGATCTTTAGCACACGCGTTCTATATCACGTGACGGGGCGCATATAGTCGGCCCGTGCTCGTTCCAGTTTACGCTCCAGACGCTGGACTTTGCGGCGCTTGTACCAACCGATAAGCCCGCCCCAGTACGGGTGTTCTTCTTCCTCTCGGTAGTGCGGGTCCAATGAGGGGTCCGGGTTCAGAGCACCGGTGATCGCCTGGTGATCCCACTGCAGTGTTTCCGGAACCGACACGGTCACGTAGTTGGGGCTCTGATCAAAGCGGAGTTCTTCCGGCGTCTGTGGCATGAGCGGGGCCGGGGGGTTCGCGGTAAACGCTGCCGCCACCAAGGTGACCCGCACCAGGAGGTTGATCCACAGCAGCAATGTAATCAGCGCAGCCGCAGACGCGAGGATGGGGTTATCAGTTACCGACCCAACTGCGCTGGTGCCAAGTACGCGCAAAATCCCCGAGGCGACGGCGGCAATTCCCGCCCCCATAAACAGGTCTCGCCGGGGGGCGCGCATCCCGGCCACAAACCGGAACAGGTAGATGAAGACGCCGAAGTCCACCACCGCCGCCAAAGCGAAAGATGCCAGGCGCAGCAGGAAGCCGGCAATGGCCCCCTCTACTCCCAGCCAATCAAGCACGATTTTGCCGAATGTACCCGCTGCAATACCGAGAACAGAGGTGACGACGACCGCCAAGCCGATGACGATGAAGCCGGTGAGATCCTTCAGTTTCCCAATGGCAAAATTCACCGGCGGGCCGATCACGCCGAACATGCGCTGAATGGAGGTTCGCAGCGCCGTCATCACCGCCAGCGCGGACCATAGCAGCACACCGAGGGCGATAATCGACGTCAGATTCAAGGCGGTGGATTGCACCAGCTGATCGGGATCCACCAGCCCCTGCTTGTCGCCGGTGGTGAGGATCCCCGGTAGGGCAGTATTGATCGATTCGATGACCGAATCCCGCAGCGCCTGGTTGTTCCCCAGCACCGCCATAAAAACCGTCCAGCCGATAGCCAGTGCTGAAAAGACTGAGAAGAGCCCGGCGTAGGCAACCCCGCCGGCCAGGAGGAAACCGCCGGCGGAGGTGAGCCTGGCCAGCGCCCGCCCGAGCCGGGTGGCCTTATACCAGGTCAACAATGCGGTGATTTTTTCTTTCGTGGTCTCTGCCTCGGCCAGGAGCGCACGCAGGGACTTCTTTTCCACGGCCACCAACGTGGCTTCATCGAGCTGCGGATTGGCAGCGAGTTCTTGAGGGCTTGGCATATCGCCTACGCTAGCGGGCGACGCGGCAGGCGGCGAGTTCAACAATGTGTCATGCAGCCCACGCTTTAACCCGCGAGCGGGTGGGAGGCCACCGTCATCCAGTCATCGGGCAACGCCCCCACAATCACATCCAGCTGCGTTAATTCGACGACGGCGTTAAACCCTGCCAAGGCGCGCACCCCCGCGGCAGCGGCGGCGTCGTCGTGCACCTGCCCCACGGTGATGTGGGGGACAAAGGGAAAGCGGAAGTCACAGCCGAGGGGGCCCTGGCACAGGGCCTGGTGGATCGTGCGCAGGGCCGGATCGGTCACCACGGGAAGGTAGAGGACCGGTGAGGTAGGCCAAAAGGTGGCGGCCCCGGTGATGGTGATGGTCAGGGGCGGAAATGTTGCCGCAGCGGAGCGGACGAAGCGCAACAGTTTGGGGAGTTGAGCGCGGGTACACGGCACTGGCGGTAGCAGGGTGAGGTGTAACGGCCCGGTGAAGTCCACGATAGCCGCGTGGGTGCGCTGTAGTTCCTGCCCGATTTCTTCTGGCAGTCGAGCAATAACGCACGCATAGTCGTTAGTGGACATATCCCCCACTGTAGCGCGCTTGCGCGAGTGCTTGGCCGGGACGACTGCGAAGAGGATGGAGGCAGTGTCAGCCATACCACCCTTCTCCTGAGCTGTTCGCTCCTGTTCGTTTATGTCAGATTTGGCACAATAGCAGTATGAGTCGAGACTCCAATCCCCCGCTGCTTGCACGGCAGCGGCAGGAACGTATTTTGTCATGGGTAGCCGAACATGGGGCGATCCGCGTCGCGGAAATTGTGCAGACGCTGGGGGTGTCGGAGATGACCGCCCGCCGCGATATCACTGAGCTCGTTGATCGCGGCCTCGTCGATCGCGTCCACGGCGGCGCTGTCGCCCTGGATCCGGTGACTGTGGAGCCTACCTTCGAATCAAAGTCGATTCGGCTGGTGAGCGAAAAGGCTCGCATTGCTGCGGCGGCGGTGAAGCGGGTGCGGCCTGGGGACGCTGTCGCCCTCACCGGTGGTACCACCACCTTGGAGGTGGCTCGCGCGCTCGTGGAGCACCCCGACTTTTCTTCCCTCACTATCGTGACGAACTCCCTGCCGGCCGCCCAGCTGCTCCAAGAAGCGGTCTCGGGGGCGCGAGCAGAAAAACGCGCCCATCCCACCATCATGCTCTCCGGCGGGGAGCGCACACCGTCGGATGCGCTGGTGGGGCTCCTGGCTGTGGAGGCCTTCCAACGGCTGCGACTGGACTGGGTCTTTGCAGGTGCCCACGGCTATGACGCCGAATTGGGCCTCATGACCCCGAACCTGCAAGAGGCGGCCACGAATACCGCCATGATTGCGGCGGCCCGCTCCGTGGTCGCGGTGTTGGACCATACCAAGTGGAGCGTGCCCGGCCTACGCAGCTTCTGCCCGCCTGAGCGCATTATGGCGGTCATTACTGACGCCGAACCCGAACCTGCGATCGCAACCGCGCTCGCAGAAGCCGATATTGATGTGGTGGTGGGAGTATGAGTACCCAAGCACAGGCCTGGTCTATACAGGAGGGCAGCCAGCGCGTCAGTTCCCTGGCGGCCACAAGCTTCCCAGCTGGCGCGAGCTCTCCAGACAATCCAGCGCCGCCTATTGTGGCCAGCGCTCCCGGGCGGGTCAATCTGATCGGCGAACATACCGATTACAACGGCGGTTTGGCTCTGCCCATTGCTCTGCCCCACCGTACCTACGCCTGGCTGCGCCCGCGCCCTGACCGCACTGTGCGTCTTACCTCGGCCCAGGCTGACCCGGTTGAGGTCGATCTCGATAACATCGGCCCCCACGACTCCCCCCACGCGGTGCCCGGATGGGCCGCCTACGCCGTCGGAGTAGCGTGGGCAGCTGAGCAGGAAGGCATACTCGAGTCCTGCCCAGGTTTTGACCTCGCTATCGATTCGTGTGTCCCCTTTGGGGCGGGGTTGTCGTCCTCCGCGGCCCTGGAGTGCGCCGTGGCGGCCGCCCTGTGCGGCGCCTTGGAGTTGCCACTCGACGACGGCGCGCGCGCCCAGTGGGCGCGCGTGTGTGTGCGCGCAGAAAACGACGTCGCCGGTGCTCCAACGGGCGGTATGGATCAGGCCGCGTCTCTGCGGTGTCAGGCCGGCTCCGCGCTGCTGCTGGATTGTCGGGATGGCAGCACTGAACTGGTGCCCTTCGATTTGGCGGCCGCCGGCTTGGAGCTGCTGGTCATTGACACCCGCGCTGAACACGCTCTGGTAGATGGGCAGTATGCGGCTCGCCGTGCGGACTGTGAACGGGCAGCCGAACTACTCGGCGTAGAGTTGCTGGCTGATATTGACCACCTACCTGCCGCCCTGGAGCGGTTGCAGACGAGCAATATTTCTGAGGGTGATCGGGAACGTCTGCTGCGGCGGGTGCGGCACGTCGTCGGGGAAATTCAACGGACCCGAGACTTTGCTGCGCTACTAACCCAGGGGGCCGCGGTCAGTCAGGCGGCTGGTAGGGCCTGTCTGCCCGCAGAGGATTTAGGTGTACTCATGAACGAGTCGCACTATTCTCTGCGCGACGACTATGAGGTCTCCTGCCCCGAACTGGACGTCGCCACGGAAACCG
>JAEWHO010000067.1 GCA_023387755.1 Actinomycetes bacterium
TATCCAACCCGGCCCCACCGCCATTCGCATTCGCTACCGCCCGCACCCACGACTGTCTGTCCCCACCGCCATCCGGGGTCACTACCGCCCATCCCCACCACCGTCCCGGTGGGAGTGGCTACCTCACCGTCATGTCATACCCGCCTACTGGCAGTCCCGATGGTGGTGGATGCCACGTCTCGGAAATGGGGCTGACTTTGACGTAGCGGCGTCATGTTAGCTAATCTGGACGACGGTGCCCGCACGCCGGGCTCTTCAGTGTTCCCCGAGCGGAACACGGAAACAGCAGAGTGATCTGGCTGGATAGCCAGACCACTGCGTTTCCGGCCCCTGAGAATAGTGGCAATATCATCCGCTATGCCGGGCAGAGAGTCGAGTCGCGCGAGCCAGGTTCGCACAAGCGAACTCGCGCCGGCCGTAAGGCGGGCAAAAAGAACTGACCAAATCAAGAACTTCGAGACGGAGAAGAAGTGCCCACGATTCAGCAGCTGGTCCGCAAGGGCCGCAGCGTTAAGCCCGGGGCCTCCAAGACGCCGGCCCTGAAGGGGAGCCCGCAGCGCCGTGGAGTGTGCACCCGCGTGTACACCACCACGCCTAAGAAGCCGAACTCCGCGCTGCGTAAGGTTGCTCGTGTGCGCCTGTCCAGTGGCATCGAGGTCACTGCTTTCATTCCGGGCGTCGGCCATAACCTGCAGGAGCACTCGATTGTGCTCGTGCGTGGAGGCCGCGTGAAGGACCTGCCGGGTGTGCGTTACAAAATTGTGCGCGGTGCCCTGGATACGCAGGGTGTGCGTGACCGCCAGCAGGCCCGCTCTCGCTACGGCGCCAAGAAGGAGAAGAAGTAATGCCTCGTAAGGGCCCCGCACCTAAGCGCCCGCTCGTAAACGATCCGGTATACGGCTCCCCGCTGGTTTCCCAGCTGGTCAACGCCGTACTCCTGGACGGCAAGAAGTCCACCGCTGAGCGGATCGTCTACGGTGCCCTGGAAGGCGTTCGGGAGAAGACCGATTCTGAACCCACCGCCGTCCTCAAGCGCGCGCTGGACAATATCCGCCCGCAGCTGGAAGTGCGTTCCCGCCGCGTCGGTGGTGCCACCTACCAGGTTCCGGTGGAGGTCCGTGCGGGCCGTGCCACCACCCTGGCTCTGCGCTGGCTCGTACTCTTCTCTCGGCAGCGCCGTGAGAAGACCATGACCGAGCGCCTTCTGAACGAAATCCTGGACGCCTCTAACGGCCTGGGTGCTGCGGTTAAGCGCCGCGAAGATATGCATCGTATGGCTGAGTCCAACAAGGCGTTCGCCCACTACCGCTGGTAGTTCCAAGCCGACCGCACTTTCCGGTGCGGCCGGTTCTGCAATCGAACTAGGGAAGAGAGACCTCACGTGGCACTGGAAGTGCTGACCGACCTAACCCGGGTCCGCAATATCGGCATCATGGCTCACATCGACGCCGGTAAGACCACCACAACTGAGCGCATCCTGCTCTACACCGGCATTAACTACAAGCTGGGCGAAACCCACGACGGTGCCTCCACCACTGACTGGATGGAGCAGGAGAAGGAACGTGGTATCACGATTACCTCCGCCGCCGTGACTTCCTTCTGGAAAGACACCCAGATCAATATCATCGACACGCCCGGGCACGTGGACTTCACCGTTGAGGTGGAACGCTCCCTGCGTGTGCTCGACGGCGCCGTCGCTGTCTTTGACGGCAAGGAAGGTGTGGAGCCGCAGTCGGAGACGGTGTGGCGTCAGGCTGACAAGTACAACGTCCCGCGTATCTGCTTCATCAACAAGATGGACAAGCTGGGGGCGGACTTCGAGTACTCTGTGAAGACCATCCGGGAACGCCTGCACGCGACCCCCGTCGTCATCACCTTCCCGATTGGTGCCGAGAATGAATTCTCGGGCGTCGTCGACGTGCTCAGCATGAAGGCACTGCGCTTCCCGGAAAAGGACGAGAAGGGTAACGACACCTACGGCGTCCTCGTCAAGGAAGAGGAGATCCCTGCTGACCTGCAGGATAAAGCGGAAGAGTACCACGAGGCCCTCGTGGAAACTGCCGCTGAGGGCTCTGAAGAGCTCATGGAGAAGTACCTCGAAAACGGGGAACTGTCCACGGAAGAGATCATCGAGGGGATCCGCACCCAGACCATCGCCGGCGATATCTACCCGGTCTACGCTGGCTCTGCCTTTAAGAATAAGGGCGTGCAGCCGGTCTTGGACGGCGTGATTCACTTCCTTCCCTCTCCGCTCGATGTGCCCGCCGTGGAAGGTGTGGCCGTCAACGATGAGGAGAAGGTGCTGACCCGCAAGGCCAGCGAGGATGAGCCGTTCTCTGCTCTTGCCTTCAAGATCGCAGCTCACCCGTTCTTCGGGAAGCTCACCTTCATCCGCGTATACTCCGGTATTCTCGACGCCGGTTCGCAGGTGCAGAACTCCACCAAGGGTAAGCGTGAGCGCATCGGCAAGATCTTCCAGATGCACTCCAATAAGGAAAACCCGGTGGAGCAGGCCCACGCGGGCCACATCTACGCCGTGATCGGTCTGAAGGACACCACCACTGGCGACACGCTGTGTGATAGCTCCAACCCGATCATTCTTGAATCGATGACCTTCCCGGACCCCGTGATCCACGTGGCCATCGAGCCCAAGACCAAGGGCGACCAGGAGAAACTTTCCACCGCTATTCAGAAGCTCGCGGAAGAGGATCCCACCTTCACCGTGCGCCTGGATGAGGAAACCGGCCAGACGGTTATCGGTGGTATGGGTGAGCTCCACCTGGATATTCTCGTCGATCGTATGCGGCGTGAGTTCAAGGTAGAAGCGAACGTTGGTAAGCCGCAGGTGGCCTACCGCGAGACCATCCGCAAGACTGTGGAGAAGGTCGAATACACCCACAAGAAGCAGACTGGCGGTTCAGGCCAGTTCGCGAAGGTGCAGGTCACCTTCGAACCGCTGGAGACCACCGAAGGCGAGATTTACGAATTCGCCAACGAGGTCACCGGTGGTCGCGTTCCGCGCGAATACATCCCATCGGTTGATGCCGGCATCCAGGATGCTATGCAGCTCGGTGTGCTGGCGGGCTACCCGCTCGTCGGTATTAAGGCCACCTTGCTGGATGGCGCCTACCACGAGGTTGACTCCTCGGAGATGGCCTTCAAGATTGCCGGATCCATGGTGCTCAAGGAGGGCGTCAAACGCGCCAACCCGGTACTGTTGGAGCCGATGATGGCCGTCGAGGTGCGTACCCCAGAGGAATACATGGGTGACGTTATCGGCGACCTTAACTCCCGTCGAGGCATGATCCAGTCGATGGAGGACGCGACCGGCGTTAAGGTCGTTCGCGCCCTGGTGCCGCTGTCGAGCATGTTCGGGTACGTGGGCGACTTGCGTTCGAAGACGCAGGGCCGCGCGGTGTACTCGATGCAGTTTGACAGCTACGCCGAGGTTCCTCGGGCAGTAGCCGAGGAGATCATTCAGAAGACCCGGGGCGAGTAGTCCCTCCGGTCAACCGGAAAGAAAACAACCGACCAGTAGGACCTCACCCCGTTAACGGGTACAATAAGTACTCGTCACAAGACTGTGAGAACACTACCCGAGTCCGAGGAGGACACCAGTGGCTAAGGCCAAGTTCGAGCGGACCAAGCCGCACGTTAACATCGGCACCATCGGTCACGTTGACCACGGTAAGACGACGCTGACCGCCGCGATCACCAAGGTGCTGCACGAGAAGTACCCGGACCTGAACGAGTTCACCCCGTTCGACCAGGTGGATAACGCTCCGGAAGAGCGCCAGCGTGGTATTACCATCAACGTCTCCCACGTGGAGTACCAGACTGAGAAGCGTCACTACGCTCACGTTGACGCCCCCGGTCACGCCGACTACATCAAGAACATAATCACCGGTGCTGCCCAGATGGACGGCGCTATCCTCGTGATCGCCGCCACCGACGGCATCATGGCCCAGACTCGCGAGCACGTGCTGCTCGCCCGCCAGGTGGGCGTGCCCTACCTGCTGGTGGCTCTGAACAAGACCGACCAGGCCATGGCCGAATACGGCGAGGACGCCGAGGACATGCTCGAGCTCATGGAAGAGGAAATCCGCGAGCTGCTGTCCTCCCAGGGCTTCGACGGCGACAACGCTCCGATCGTGCGCGTGTCCGCTCTGAAGGCCCTCGAAGGCGACGCCGAATGGGTTGAGTCCGTTGCCAAGCTTATGGAAGCCGTGGACGAGAACGTTCCGGAGCCCGTGCGTGACATGGACAAGCCGTTCCTCATGCCGATCGAAGACGTCTTCACCATCACCGGCCGTGGCACCGTGGTGACCGGCCGTGTGGAGCGCGGCAAGCTGCCGATCAACTCCGAAGTTGAAATCGTCGGTATTCGCGCCCCGCAGAAGACCACCGTCACCGGTATCGAGATGTTCCACAAGCAGATGGACGAAGCTTGGGCCGGCGAGAACTGTGGTCTGCTCCTGCGCGGCACCCGCCGTGAAGACGTGGAGCGCGGCCAGGTTGTCGTGCAGCCGGGTTCGGTTACCCCGCACACTCAGTTCGAGGCTCAGGTCTACATCCTGTCCAAGGACGAAGGCGGCCGCCACAACCCGTTCTACACGAACTACCGTCCGCAGTTCTACTTCCGTACCACCGACGTCACCGGCGTCATTACGCTGCCCGAGGGCACCGAGATGGTTATGCCCGGCGACAACACTGAGATGACCGTTGAGCTCATCCAGCCGATCGCTATGGAAGAGGGCCTCGGCTTCGCTATCCGCGAGGGTAGCCGCACCGTTGGCTCCGGCCGTGTTACCAAGATCCTGAAGTAACACACCCCAGCGTTACAGCCCGTCTCTGCTTCGGCAGGGGCGGGCTGCCGCTTTTTACCCGTCCAGACCGGCCCTCATCCCGCCCGTTTTTACGCCTCCGGCCTGCCCCACAGTGCCCACGTTTTTACGTCTCCCGCCTGCCCCTCAGCTGCGCGGGCAGCAAATGAGGGCTGCTTCACGTTGAAAAGAATTTGCATTCGCGGGGCAAATCCTGTCAAACTAGTACGGTTGCTCGAGCCCAGGCTCGGGTAGGCAGACTTCGGAATCTCAGCATAAGCAAGATTCCACATCAGTAACCAGCATCCCGGCAACGCCGGAGGGCGGTCTTTTGTGCGCTTCGCGCGTGCGACACGCCCGAGCGCGGGGGCACGGGGGCTGGGGTACGAGGAAGGTAAGACGACGCCATGGCGGGACAAAAGATCCGCATCCGGCTCAAGTCCTATGACCACGAGGTCATCGATAGCTCGGCGCGAGAAATCGTCGACACGGTGACCCGCGCTGGTGCAACGGTAGTGGGCCCGGTGCCGCTGCCGACCGAAAAGAACGTGTTCTGCGTGATTCGGTCGCCGCACAAGTACAAGGACAGCCGCGATCATTTCGAGATGCGCACCCACAAGCGCCTCATTGACATTATCGACCCGACGCCCAAGGCCGTCGATTCGCTCATGCGTCTCGACCTGCCGGCCGACGTCAACATCGAAATCAAGCTCTGAGGAAAACAGACATGACAACGAATACCCAGCAGGATGCCGCCAAGGCCGTCAAGGCCCTGGTCGGCACGAAGCTCGGCATGACGCAGGTCTGGGACGAGGAGGGCCGTCTGGTCCCCGTCACCGTCATCAAGGTAGACGCCAATGTGGTCACTCAGGTGCGTACCCTCGATGTAGACGGCTACCAGGCCATCCAGATTGCTGCCGGGCATATTGATCCGCGCAAGGTTACCCAGCCGTTGAAGGGCCACTTCGCGAAGGCTGGCGTCACCCCGCGCCGTACCGTCCTTGAGGTACGTACCTCGGACGCAGACTCCTACACCCTGGGCCAGGAGCTCGGACTGGACACCTTCGAGGTAGGCCAGGCTGTCGATGTCACGGGCACCTCCCGTGGTAAGGGCTTTGCGGGTGTTATGAAGCGCCACGGCTTCGGTGGTGGCCCCGCTTCCCACGGTGCCCACAAGATTCACCGTAAGCCCGGTTCTATCGGTGGTTGCGCCACCCCCGGCCGCGTCTTCCGTGGCCTGCGTATGGCCGGCCGTATGGGCAATGCCCGCAAGACCATTCAGAACCTCACGATCCACGCTGTAGACGCCGACAACGGCTACGTGCTCATCGCGGGCGCTGTTCCCGGTGCTAAGGGTGGCACAATCGTGATCCGTACCGCTGCGAAGGGAGCCTGAGCATGACTGCCAATAAGGTTGACGTACTCGACGCTTCCGGTAAGAAGTCTGGTACCGCTGAACTTCCCGCCGAGATTTTCGACGTCGAGGTAAATGTGCCCCTAATCCACCAGGTTGTGGTGGCTCAGCTGGCCGCTAAGCGCCAGGGCACCGCTGCGGTGAAGAACCGCGCCGCTGTCAGCGGTGGTGGTCGTAAGCCGTGGCGCCAGAAGGGCACAGGCCGCGCCCGCCAGGGCTCTATCCGTGCACCCCACTTTACCGGTGGTGGCGTCGTCCACGGCCCGCAGCCGCGTAGCTACGCGCAGCGTACCCCCAAGAAGATGAAGGCCGCCGCGCTGCGTGGCGCCCTGTCTGACCGCGCTCGCCACGGTCGGATTCACGTGGTCTCCGCCTTCCTCGAAGGCGAAACCCCGTCCACCAAGAAGGCCCTGCCCGCCCTGCGGGCTGCGGTCGAGGATCGCAATGCGTTGGTGGTAGTGGAACGGAAGGACGAGCTGAGCGTTCTGTCCCTGCGTAACCTGCCCAACGTGCACCTTATCTGGGCCGATCAGGTGAACCCGTACGACGTCCTCGTCAACGACGACGTCATCTTCACCTCCGGTGCGCTGGACGCCTTCATTGCCGACCGTATGGCGGGCACGAAGGAGGAGAGCAAGTGAGCATCGAACCGGCGAAGAACCCGCGGGACATCATCTTTGCTCCCGTAGTGTCTGAGAAGAGCTACAACCTGATCGATCAGGGTAAGTACACGTTCATCGTGGACCCCCGCTCCAATAAGACCGAGATTAAGAACGCGATTGAAGATATCTTCAACGTCAAGGTCGCCTCGGTCAATACCATTAACCGCAAGGGCAAGACCCGCCGCACGCGCAATGGCATCGGTAAGCGCAAGGACACCAAGCGCGCCATCGTCACCCTGCGTGAAGGCACCATCGACATCTTCGGTGAGGTGGCTATCTAATGGCGATTCGTAAATACAAGCCCACGACTCCGGGCCGTCGCGGCTCCTCGGTTTCCGAGTTTTCGGAGATCACCCGCGCCACCCCCGAGAAGTCGCTGCTGCGCCCGCTAAAGAAGACCGGCGGACGCAACTCCTCTGGCCGTATCACCGCCCGTCACAAGGGTGGCGGTCATAAGCGCGCCTACCGCGTGATCGACTTCCGTCGTCACGATAAGGACGGCATTCCTGCGACTGTCGCGCATATCGAATACGACCCGAACCGCACCGCCAATATTGCGCTGCTGCACTACGCCGATGGCGAGAAGCGCTACATCCTGGCTCCGGCCAAGATCAAGCAGGGTGACCGCATCGAGGCCGGCCCTGGCGCTGACATCAAGCCCGGCAACAACCTGCCGCTGCGTAATATCCCGCTCGGTACTGTGGTACACGCGATCGAACTGCGCCCCGGTGGGGGAGCGAAGATCGCTCGCAGCGCTGGCGCTGGCGTACAGCTCGTGGCTAAGGAATCCACCTGGGCCCAGCTACGTATGCCGTCCGGGGAAATTCGCAACGTAGATGCCCGCTGCCGCGCCACTGTAGGCGAGGTTGGCAATGCCGACCAGTCCAACATCAGCTGGGGTAAGGCCGGCCGTATGCGATGGAAGGGTGTGCGCCCGACCGTCCGCGGTGTAGCGATGAACCCGATCGACCACCCGCACGGTGGTGGTGAAGGTAAGACCTCCGGCGGACGTCACCCGGTGAGCCCGTGGGGTAAGCCGGAAGGCCGTACCCGCCGTCCGAATAAGCCCAGCGACAAGATGATCGTGCGCCGTCGCCGGACCGGCAAGAAGCGCTGATAGGGAGACGAAATGCCACGCAGTCTGAAGAAGGGCCCCTTCGTCGACGACCATCTGCAAAAGAAGGTCGATGCGATGAACGAGTCTGGAAAAAAGAACGTCATTAAGACCTGGTCGCGTCGCTCCGTGATCACCCCGGATTTTCTGGGGCACACCTTCGCGGTGCACGACGGGCGCAAGCACGTGCCGGTCTTCATTACCGAGTCGATGGTCGGCCACAAGCTCGGTGAGTTCGCCCCGACCCGCACATTCCGCGGGCACGACAAGGACGACCGTAAGGCCCGCCGCCGCTAGCGGGCGCGAGCAATCCCTGATCATCTCGACCAAGTAAGGCAGGAAGCGATGGAAGCCAAGGCGCAGGCGCGATTTGTTCGCGTAACGCCGATGAAGGCACGGCGCGTGATCGACGTCGTCCGCGGCAAGGGTGCAGTTGAGGCCGTTGAGGTCCTCCGCTTCGCCCCGCAGGCGGCCGCCGTTCCGGTCCGCAAGGTGCTGGAAAGTGCAATGGCGAACGCTCGCGTGAAGGCCGATCAGGCCTCTGAGGCGTTCAATGAAAACAATCTGGTTATCCGCGAAGCATATGTGGATGAAGGCCCGACGATGAAGCGGTTCCGCCCGCGCGCCAAGGGCGCGGCCGGCCGCATCAACAAGCGGACCAGCCACATCACCATCGTCGTGGGTGACCCGGCCGATAAGGAAGGACAACGGTAATGGGGCAGAAGGTAAACCCGACCGGGTTCCGACTCGGCATCACCACTGACCACCGTTCACGCTGGTTCTCTGACTCCGTCAAGGAAGGGCAGCGCTACAGCGACTACGTCCGTGAGGACGTGGCTATTCGCCGTCTACTCGCCAATGATCTCGAACGGGCCGGTATCGCCCGGATCGACATTGAGCGCACCCGCGATCGCGTGCGTGTCGATCTGCACACCGCTCGCCCGGGTATCGTCATTGGCCGGCGCGGTGCTGAAGCCGACCGCCTGCGCGGGCAGCTGGAAAAGCTGACCGGCAAGCAGGTTCAGCTGAACATTCTGGAAGTTAAGAACCCGGAGATCGACGCGCAGCTGGTGGCGCAGGGGATCGCGGAGCAGCTGGCTGCTCGCGTGTCCTTCCGCCGCGCGATGCGCAAGGGCATCCAGTCCGCCCAGCGCGCTGGTGCCCAGGGCATCCGCGTACAGTGCTCGGGCCGCCTGGGCGGCGCGGAAATGTCCCGCTCCGAGTTCTACCGCGAAGGGCGCGTGCCGCTGCACACCCTGCGCGCGAATATCGACTACGGCTTCTTCGAGGCTCGTACCACCTTTGGCCGTATCGGCGTGAAGGTCTGGATCTACAAGGGCGACGTCACCGATAAGGAACTCGCTCGCGCCCAGGCCAAGTCCGCTCCTCGTGGCGGTCGCTGTGGGGAAGGCCGGCGTGGTCGCGGCGGTCGCCGCGGTGCGCAGCGTCGTTCCGAAGCCCCCGAGGCAGCAGCACCTGCACAGCAGGATGCGCCTGCGGAGACCACAGGAACGGAGGCCTGAGATATGCTCGTCCCTCGTCGTACTAAGTACCGCAAGCAGCACCACCCCAAGCGCAACGGAGTGGCTAAGGGCGGTACCCAGATTAACTTCGGTGACTATGGGATCCAGGCGTTGGAAGGTGGCTACATCACCAACCGTCAGATCGAAGCTGCTCGTATCGCCATGACTCGTCACGTCAAGCGTGGCGGTAAGGTCTGGATTAACATCTTCCCGGACCGCCCCCTGACCAAGAAGCCCGCTGAAACCCGCATGGGGTCCGGTAAGGGCTCGCCGGAATGGTGGGTCGCCAACGTTAAGCCGGGTCGTGTGATGTTTGAGCTCGGTGGCGTACCGGAGCAGCTGGCGCGTGAGGCCATGAGCCGCGCCCAGCACAAGCTGCCCATCAAGACTCGTTTTGTGACCCGTGAGGGTGGTGATCGCTGATGGCTATCGGATCCAAGGGCCTGAGCCCGGCCGAACTGGATGGCATGGACAACGAGCGTCTGGCTGACGAACTGGCCAAGGCTAAGGCGGAACTGCTGAATCTGCGTTTCGCTGCAGCGACCGGTCAGCTCGAAGACCACGGGCGTGTCAAGGCCGTGCGGCGCGATATCGCCCGCATCTACACCATCGTCAATGAGCGTGAGCTGGGCATCCGTACCGCTCCGACCACGGCGAAGAAGAAGAAGTAGAAAGGGGGGTACTCACGATGAGCGAAACCACCACTGCCCAACCGCAGCAGCGTAACTACCGCAAGACCCGGCGTGGATACGTCGTTAGCGACAAGATGGACAAGACCGTCGTCGTCGCGCTGGAAGACCGCGTGAAGCACGCGCTGTACGGGAAGGTCGTCCGCCGTACCTCCAAGGTCAAGGCACACGACGAAAACAACACCTGTGGCATCGGCGATCTCGTCCTGATTATGGAGACGCGACCGCTGTCGGCGACCAAACACTGGCGGGTAGTCGAGATCCTCGAGAAGGCTCGCTAAACGTACTGCCAAAAGGCCGGGCATCCCAAGGGGAGCCCGGCCTTTTGCCATCCCGAGAGGTGAGCGATCCCACCGCTAGAAGGAACAGCCGGAATTGGAATGATTTGCTCACATGTCTTATACTCGAACGGTTGCCTAATGTCCATTTGCGTTACCCCATGCCCGCGACGCGGGGGAGGGCAGCGCTAGGAATGCGCCCGAAATACGGTGTTAATGCGTCCCGCTGGGGACTGCAGAACCGCTCGGAGCATCAGGTATCCACGGGTTCCACCAGGGCCGTGAGCATATCCAGTCCAGGGGCGTATAGGCAGTACAGTAAACCGTTCGGCCAGGCTCGGTCAGATGATCGAGAACCGGCACGACGACAGGAGAACATTCAATGATCCAGCAGGAGTCGCGGCTTAAGGTCGCCGACAACACGGGCGCAAAGGAAATCCTTTGCATCCGCGTGCTCGGTGGCTCCGGCCGGCGCTATGCCGGTATCGGCGACACTATTGTCGCTACCGTGAAAGACGCCATCCCTGGCGGCAATGTGAAGAAGGGGGACGTGGTCAAGGCCGTCGTCGTCCGTACTCGCAAGGAACGCCGTCGTCCGGATGGTTCCTATATCCGCTTCGATGAGAACGCGGCCGTCATTTTGAAGAACGACGGCGAACCGCGCGGTACTCGTATTTTCGGCCCCGTCGGGCGCGAACTGCGTGACCGTAAGTTCATGCGCATTATCTCACTTGCTCCGGAGGTGCTCTGAATGGCGAAGGTGAAGAAGGGCGACCAGGTCGTCGTTATCGCCGGTCGTGATAAGGGCCAGACTGGGCGCGTGCTGAAGGTCCTCACCCGCGAAGATCGCGTTATCGTCGAGGGCGTCCAGCGGGTGCAGAAGCATACCCGTGTGGGTCAGTCCAAGAGTGGCGCTCGTTCCGGCGGCATTGAGACCGTCGAGGCCCCCATCCACATTTCTAATGTGATGGTTGTGGACCCGGAAACCAAGAAGGGGACCCGCGTGGGCTACCGACTGGAGACCGTGGAACGTAACGGGCGCACCAAGACCCAGCGAGTGCGTATCGCCAAGCGTTCGGGTAAGGAGCTGTGATGAGCGAGAACAAGACCATGCCTCGGTTGAAGGCACGTTACCGCGAAGAGATTATCGCCGGTCTGCGCGAGGAATTCTCACACCCGAATATCAACGAGGTGGCCAAGCCCATCAAGGTCGTTGTGAACATGGGCGTCGGTGAAGCCGCTCGCGACTCGAAACTCATCGAAGGTGCTGTGCGTGACCTGACCGCTATTACCGGCCAGAAGCCGCAGATTACCCGGGCCCGCAAGTCCATCGCCCAGTTCAAGCTGCGTGAAGGTATGCCAATCGGTGCACACGTTACCCTGCGTGGGGACCGCATGTGGGAATTCCTTGACCGTCTGCTGTCACTGGCTCTGCCCCGCATCCGTGACTTCCGCGGACTGTCCCCTAAGCAGTTCGACGGGCACGGTAACTACACCTTCGGTCTGACGGAACAGTCCATGTTCCATGAGATCGATCAGGACACCATTGACCGTGTGCGCGGCATGGACATCACCGTCGTCACCTCGGCTTCCACCGATGACGAGGGCCGCTCGCTGCTGCGCCGCCTCGGCTTCCCGTTTAAGGAGAACTGACGACATGGCGAAGACCTCCCAGAAAGTCAAGGCCTCCCGCAAGCCGAAGTTCGGCGTGCGAGCCTACACCCGGTGCCAGAAGTGCGGTCGCCCGCACTCGGTGTACCGCAAGTTCGGCCTGTGCCGGATCTGCCTGCGCGAGATGGCTCTCGCTGGCCAGCTCCCCGGCGTGACGAAGAGCAGCTGGTAACGACTACGCCGTAGGTCCCCTGCGGGGGAAACCACGACGAGGAAGGGCGAAGGCCCGACAAAATGACTATGACAGACCCCATCGCAGACATGCTGACCCGTCTGCGCAACGCCAACTCGGCGTACCACGAATCGGTGTCGATGCCGTATTCGAAACTGAAGGCAAATATTGCCGACATCCTGAAGAGCGAAGGCTATATCGCGGACTGGTCCGCGGAAGATGCCAAGGTGGGGAAGAACCTCATCCTGGAACTGAAGTACGGCCGTAACCGCCAGCGCGCCATTGCCGGCGTCAAGCGCGTGTCTAAGCCTGGCCTTCGCGTATACGCTAAGTCCACCAAGCTTCCCAAGGTGCTCGGCGGCCTGGGCGTGGCTATTTTGTCCACCTCCTCAGGTCTGCTGACCGACCGCGAGGCTGAGAGCAAGGGTGTTGGCGGGGAAGTCCTCGCCTACATCTGGTAACCGGAAAGGAGAACACGCTATGTCACGTATTGGCAAGCTTCCCGTTCCGGTTCCCTCCGGAGTGGATATCACCATCGACGGCGCTGACGTTACTGTGAAGGGCCCGAAGGGCACCCTCACCCACACCATCCCCGCCCCGATCACCATTGATCGCGACGAGGACGGCGCTATCGTCGTCAGCCGCCCCAATGATGACCGTGAAGCCCGTTCGCTCCACGGCCTGACTCGCACCCTCCTGGCCAATATGGTTGAGGGCGTGACCAAGGGTTACGAGAAGAAGCTGGAAATCGTCGGTACCGGTTACCGTGTTACCGCCAAGGGCCAGGATCTCGAATTCGCGCTCGGCTTCTCTCACCCGGTGTCCATCAAGGCGCCTGAAGGTATCACCTTCGCCGTGGAAAGCCCGACCAAGTTCTCGGTCTCGGGTATCTCCAAACAGCTCGTAGGTGAGACCGCCGCTCGGATCCGCAAGCTGCGCAAGCCCGAACCTTACAAGGGTAAGGGTGTGCGTTACGCCGGCGAGCAGGTGCGTCGCAAGGCAGGAAAGGCTGGTAAGTAACCCATGTCCGCAACTGTTAAGGGCAAGGGCAAGGCGATCGCCCGTAAGCGTCGTCACCAGCGCGTCCGCAAGCACGTTGCTGGGACCGCTGAGCGGCCCCGTCTGCTTGTCAAGCGTTCCAGCCGCCACATGGTCGCCTCGCTTATTGACGACCGCGCTGGGCATACGCTGGTATCGGCTTCCACCATGGAAGTTGAACTGCGGCAGATGGACGGCTCCAAGGTTGACAAGGCCCGCAAGGTTGGCGAGCTGCTCGCGCAGCGCGGCCAGGCCGCTGGCGTGACGACCGCCGTCTTCGACCGGGCCGGCAATAAGTACCACGGTCGCGTGGCCGCCGTCGCTGACGGAGCCCGCGAGGCCGGACTGAACCTGTAACCAGCGAGAACAAAGAGAGCAAGGGATCATCCATGGCTGCTGAGCAGCGTCAGAGGACCGGCTCGGGTTCCGCAGAGCAGGGACGCGAGCGTAACACCGGACGGCGGGGCCGCGACGAGCGTCGCGACAACCGTCGGGGCGGTGATGACAAGAACCAGTACATCGAACGCGTAATCTCGTTTAACCGCGTCGCCAAGGTTGTGAAGGGTGGCCGTCGCTTCTCCTTCACTGCGCTGGTGGTCGTTGGTGACGGCAACGGTAGCGTCGGTGTCGGCTATGGCAAGGCGAAGGAAGTTCCGGCTGCTATTGCCAAGGGCGTTGAGGAAGCGAAGAAGAATATCTTCCGCGTTCCCCGCATCGCCAAGACCATTCCCCATACCGTGCAGGGTGAGGACGCCGCTGGTGTCGTGCTGCTCCGCCCGGCCGCTCCCGGTACCGGTGTTATCGCCGGTGGTCCGGTGCGCGCTGTGCTGGAATGCGCCGGCATCCACGACATCCTCTCCAAGTCCCTCGGTTCGCAGAATGCGATCAATATCGTGCGTGCGACCGTGGCGGCGCTCAAGCAGTTGGAGCAGCCCGAATCCGTGGCGGCCCGCCGTGGCCTGCCGCTGGAGCGGGTAGCCCCGACGTCCATGCTGCGCCACCGCGCGGAGGGTGAAGCACGTGATAAGGCTGAGGCGGAAGCCGAGGCTGCTGAGGCAGGTGCGTAATGGCAGAGCTCAAGATCACCCAGACCAAGTCGCTGATCGGCGGTAAGCCCAAGCAGCGCGCGACCATGCAGGCCTTGGGTCTGCGCAAGATTGGCCACAGTGTTATCCGCCAGGACATCCCGGCGGTACGCGGCCAGATCCAGCAGGTCGCACACCTCGTGAGTGTTGAGGAGGTTTGAGCATGGCGAATGAGGAAAGCACTCCGCTGAAGCTCCACGACCTGCGCCCGGCCCCGGGCGCGAAAAAAGCCAAGATCCGCGTTGGCCGTGGTGAAGGCTCAAAGGGTAAGACCGCTGGCCGCGGTACCAAGGGAACCAAGGCACGCTATCAGGTGCCAGCTGGGTTTGAAGGTGGGCAGATGCCGCTGCATATGCGCCTGCCGAAGCTGCGTGGCTTCAAGAACCCGAATAAGGTTCACTACCAGGTTGTCAACCTGGCAACCCTGGGCGAGCTCTACCCCAAGGGTGGAGACGTCACCGCCGCTGATCTGGCGGAGAAGGGTGCCGTCCGCGCCAATCGCCCGGTCAAGATTCTGGGCAACGGAGACCTCTCGGTCGCCCTCAATGTGACCGCTGATGCCTGGTCTGCCTCCGCAAAGGAGAAGATCGAGGCAGCTGGTGGCTCACTGACCCGCGCCTAAGTTTCGCGCGTGGGAAAATGCTCCCGCACCGATGGTGCGGGAGCATTTTCCCTATAGCGGGTTGAACCCGCTAGAATAACTATGATTGTGTCTATCCGTTGTGCGGGTGTGTGAACGTCCCGCATAACACGACTGCATCGGCCTTGCATTAGTCGATGTGTTTTCCTCGGGGAGGACTTCGTGCTTACTGCATTCGCGCAGGCATTTCGCACGCCTGATCTGCGTAAGAAGCTGCTGTTCACGCTCTTTATTATGGCCGTGTTCCGGTTTGGTTCATTCGTACCGGCACCTGGTGTTGACTACGGGAATGTGCAGCAGTGCCTGGCGGGAGCAGAATCTGGATTCCTGGGACTGGTCAACCTTTTTAGTGGTGGCGGCCTACTGCACCTGTCGGTGTTCGCACTGGGCATCATGCCTTACATCACTGCGTCGATTATCGTGCAGCTGATGCGGGTCGTCATCCCCCGGTTTGAAGAGTTGCATAAGGAAGGCCAGACCGGCCAAGCTAAACTCACCCAGTACACCCGGTATCTCACTATCTTCCTCGGCGTGCTGCAGTCCACCGTCATGGTAGTTTCGGCTGCGCGAGGCGCTCTCTTCCAACATTGCGCTGTCAGCCCCTTCCCGAAGTCAGATCCCCTTACGCTGCTCCTGGCTATTATCACCATGACCGCTGGTACCGGCTTGATTATGTGGCTTGGTGAGTTGATCACGGAACGCGGTATCGGCAACGGTATGTCCCTGCTGATCTTCACCTCGATCGCGGCGTCCTTCCCGACTGGCCTCGCCCGAGTCTTTGGGCTGGAAAACGGGATTATGAAGTTCATCCTGATCATGGCCGTCATTCTGGCCATCACCCTAGCGGTGGTCTTTGTGGAGCAGGTGCAACGTCGGATTCCGGTACAGTACGCCAAACGGATGGTCGGCCGTCGTCTCTACGGTGGCTCGTCTACCTACATTCCTTTGAAGATCAACCTCTCCGGCGTTATCCCCGTGATCTTTGCTTCCTCCATCCTGCAGCTGCCGCTAATGATCGCAAGCTTCAACCAGGAAGCTAGCTGGTCCCGCTGGCTGCACACCTACTTCGGTGCTGCCCATCCGGTGCGGATTATTATCTATACCGTCCTCATCATTTTCTTCGCCTTCTTCTACACCGCGATCACCTTCAACCCGGAAGAGACTGCTGACAATATGAAGCGTTACGGTGGCTTCATTCCCGGCATCCGTGCGGGCAAACCGACTGCTGATTACCTCAGCTATGTGATGAACCGGATCACCGCACCCGGTGCTCTCTACCTGGCGATCGTGGCTCTGATTCCTGAAATTCTCTTCGCTGTTATGGGCCTACAAGGCGTCATGCCTTGGGGTGGTACATCCATCATGATCTTGGTCGGTGTTGCCTTGCAGACTGTCAAGGACATCGATTCCCAACTCCGCCAATGCCACTACGAAGGATTCCTCTCATGAGTACCCGCCTCGTTCTTTTCGGTCCCCCTGGTGCCGGAAAGGGCACCCAGGCAGCCCGCTTGGCGGACTACCTGCAGGTTCCCACGATTTCTACCGGCGAGCTATTCCGCAGTCATATGTCGGAAGGCTCAGAACTGGGACACCTGGCCGCTACCTATATCTCTCGCGGTGAACTCGTTCCCGATAAAGTCACGGTCTCCATGCTGAAGGAGCGTCTGGAGGCCAAAGATACCGCCCGTGGTTTCCTACTCGATGGCTTCCCCCGCAATGTTGCCCAGATTGCTTCTCTCGACGAGTTGCTCGGAGATGAAGGGCTCGACGGCGTCATCGAACTGGTCGTTGACGAAGAAGAATTGGTGGCTCGACTACTCAAGCGGGGGCAAGAGTCCGGGCGTAGCGATGACAACGAAAAGGTCATTCGTAGCCGACTCGCTGTCTACCGGGAGCAGACTGCCCCGGTAGCAGAGGTCTACCGCGAACGCGGCCAACTCATCACGATTGATGGAGCTGGCGAGATCGAAGATATCTTCAACCGTATTAAAACTACGGTGGATGCCCTGTGATCTTCGGACCGCGCCCGGAAATTAAGAGCCGCCCCCAACTGCGTGCGATGGCCGAGGCGGGGCATATCGTTCACGCGATGCTCCAGGCCGTCCGGGATGCGATTGAACCCGGGATTTCGACTCTGGAGCTCGATTCGATCGCCGAGAAAGTGTGCCGGGAAGAAGGGGCGCGCCCCAACTTCAAGGGCTATCACGGATTCCCGGGCACCATCTGCGCCTCCGTGAACGAACAAATCGTGCACGGGATCCCGTCAGCCGATACAGTGTTGGCCCCCGGTGACGTCGTATCCATCGATTGCGGGTGCTCCGTGGCAGGCCCGAATAAGCGGCGCTGGCACGGCGACTCCGCCGCCACCTTCATAGTCCCTCCCGCTGATCCGCTAGACCAGGAGCTCTCGGACGTTACCCGCAATGCTATGTGGGCAGGTATCGCTGCGTTGGTTGGGGCTACGCGTGTTGGCGTCGTCGGCGAAGCAATCGAAGCATATGTGCGCAACCACCCGGTGGCGGACACGGAACTCGGGATCGTGGAGGAGTTTGTGGGCCACGGGATTGGTTCGCAAATGCACCAGCCTCCCGATGTTGTTAATTTCGCTTCCCACGATCACGGGGCCCGGATTCGTTCAGGTATGGCGATTTGCGTCGAGCCTATGCTCACCCGTGGAAGTCCAGCTAACGCCACGCTCGACGACGATTGGACCGTGGTGACCCAAGATGGTTCGCGGGCCGCTCACTGGGAGCAGGAGATTGCGCTCGTGGACGGCGGGATCCGCATTCTCACGCTGCCCGATGGGGGAGCGGCGGAATTGGCCCGCTTTGGAATTACTCCGGTCGATCTGTAAACCTCTCGCAGAGGCTGGCTGACTCCCGTCTCCCGGCGAACTCCGCGGTGCTCTGCGAGCGGCGCAGGCGGGAGCAAAGGGGCCACATGCGGGCACCGAGAACACTCTAGCGTGGGGCGGTTCACGTTCCCGCGGAATTCACATTTACTGGCAAATCCCATAAGATTGACCGTTGGACGTGCGTAATTCGAGCTAACACACCGTTTTGGCTGGTAATTGCGCGATGACTACGAGGAGTGTTTCGGAAAGCATGGCTAAAAAAGACGGCGTGATCGAAGTTCAGGGCACTGTCGTCGAAGCGCTGCCCAATGCGATGTTCCGGGTTGAACTGGAAAATAAGCACGTGGTGCTTGCACATATCAGCGGAAAGATGCGTCAGCACTATATCCGCATTCTGCCCGAGGATCGTGTGGTCGTGGAGCTCAGCCCTTACGATCTTTCCCGTGGTCGTATTGTCTACCGCTACAAGTAAGAACTAGCTGCCCTAGGGCGGCGGAGGAATGACATGAAGGTCAAGCCGAGCGTCAAGAAGATCTGTGACAAGTGCAAGGTGATTCGCCGGCACGGTCGCGTGATGGTCATCTGTGACAACGTGCGCCATAAGCAGCGGCAAGGCTGATTGGCGCGGTAGGGGAGTGCCCCTACCAACCCCTATTGGCGGCGCTCATAATAGCGCAGCCCCCGGTCCGGAGGCCGGGGCTCGCAATCCCGCGAGAAGCCAGTGGGGAAGACCTCCGGTTCGACAGTCAGGAGACTGATCAGTGGCACGTCTTGCAGGCGTCGATCTCCCCCGCGAAAAGCGGCTCGAGGTCGCGCTCACCTATATTTACGGCGTCGGCCGTACCCGGGCAAAAGAAGCTCTGGAAGCTACCGGTGTTTCCCCGGATCTGCGTGTGAAGGACATGGAAGAGAGCGATCTCGTTGCCCTTCGTGACTACATTGAAGCCAATTTCAAGGTGGAGGGTGATCTCCGCCGTGAGGTGGCCGCCGATATTCGCCGTAAGGTCGAAATTGGCTGCTACCAAGGTTTACGCCACCGCCGGGGTCTGCCCGTGCATGGCCAGCGCACCAAGACCAATGCGCGTACCCGCAAGGGTCCCAAGCGCACCGTGGCAGGTAAGAAGAAGGCCCGCTAATCCGCAGTCCGGTTAATTCCGGTCCGACCACCTCTGGAGTTTTAAAAGATATGCCTCCCAAGACACGCAACACCTCGGCTGCGCGTAAGCCCCGCCGCCGGGATCGCAAGAATATTGCCCAGGGCAATGCCTACATTAAGTCCACCTTCAACAACACCATCGTGTCTATTACGGATCCGGATGGCGCTGTGATTGCCTGGGCTTCGTCAGGTCAGGTGGGATTTAAGGGATCCCGCAAGTCCACCCCGTTCGCTGCGCAGCTCGCCGCTGAGGCTGCAGCCCGCCGCGCCCAGGAACACGGGATGAAGAAGGTCGACGTTTTCATTAAGGGCCCGGGATCCGGTGGTGAAACTGCGATCCGCTCCCTGCAGGCCACCGGCCTGGAGGTCTCCTCGATCTCGAACGTTACGCCGCAGGCACATAACGGCTGCCGCCCGGCGAAGCGTCGTCGCGTCTAAGACGCTCCCTGCCCGGTAAGCAGACAGAGGTTTACCGGGGTCACCTGTTGTCCCGCATGGCGTCAAATGGCGGATGCCTGCTGAAAGGATTACCAAGTGCTCATTGCCCAGCGTCCGACGCTGACCGAGGAGGTCGTGAGCGATAACCGCTCGCGTTTCGTTATCGAACCACTGGAGCCGGGATTCGGCTACACCCTAGGGAACTCATTGCGCAGGACTTTGCTGTCCTCGATTCCGGGGGCGTCGGTAACCTCCATTCGCATTGACGGCGTCCTTCATGAATTCTCGACTATTCCGGGAATCAAGGAAGACGTTACTGAGATCATCCTCAACATTAAGAATCTAGTGGTCTCTTCCGACCATGACGAACCGGTGGTCATGTACCTGCGTAAGCAGGGGCCCGGGGTTGTCGTGGCAGGGGATATCACCCCGCCAGCTGGCGTGGAGGTCCACAACCCGGACCTGCACATTGCCACCATTAATGCTAAGGGCAAGCTCGAAATTGAGCTGACTGTGGAGCGCGGCCGGGGCTACGTGACCGCCGCAATGAATAAGAGCGAGGACGCCGAGATCGGTCGGATTCCGGTGGACTCGATCTACTCCCCGGTGCTCAAGGTCACCTACAAGGTGGAAGCAACTCGCGTGGAGCAGCGTACGGACTTCGACCGTCTGATTATTGACGTCGAAACCAAGCCGTCCATGGAACCGCGCGACGCGCTCGCCTCCGCCGGTACCACGCTGGTAGAACTGTTCGGGCTGGCTCGTGAGCTGAACGTGGAAGCAGAGGGCGTCGAGATCGGTCCCTCGCCCACTGATCAGGCGTTGGCCCAGGATCTGGCACTGTCGATTGATGACCTCGATCTGCAGTCCCGCTCCTATAACTGCCTGAAGCGAGAAGGCATCCATACCCTGGGGCAGCTCGTTGCGCGCTCCAAGGAAGACCTGCTGGACATCCGTAATTTCGGTAAGAAGTCGATCGACGAGATTCAGGAAAAGCTGGCCGATTACGGCCTCAGCCTGAAAGACGCTGGCACGGATTTCGCCTCCGATGAGGTTGGCGACGTCTACGACGATCTGAACTTCAGCGACGAGCTCTGATACAAGAAAAGGACCCATTATGCCTACCCCGTCCAAGGGACCCCGTCTGGGTGGATCCGCCGCCCACGAGAAGCACATGCTCGCGAACCTGGCAACGTCGCTGTTTGAGCACGGGCGTATTCGCACCACCGAAACCCGCGCCAAGCGCGTACGTCCGGTGGCCGAGAAGCTCATCACGCTCGCTAAGCGCGGTGACCTGCACGCTCGCCGTAAGGTGATGGAAACCATCACCCGCAAGGATATTGTGGCGCTGCTGTTCGAAGAGCTGGCCCCGAAGTTTGCCGAGCGTCCCGGTGGTTACACTCGCATCACCAAGCTCCCGAACCGCAAGGGTGATAACGCCCCGATGGCTCTGATCGAGCTTGTGACCGAGGCCTACAGCCCCAAGCAAGCTGTGGTGAAGGAAGCTGAAAAAGCCACTGCCGCTAAGGCAGACAAGGCCCCCGTGGAAGAAGCGGACAAGCCTGCCGGCAAGAAGGCCGAAGAGGCCCCGGCAGAAGATGGCGCCGAGGAAACCGCGGCTGAAGAAGCAGCTGAGGACACCAAGTAACTCAGCGCAACTGAACGGTAAGAGCCCCCGGAGCGTTAGCTGCGGGGGCTCTTGCGTCGTCGGGCACAATGCGCCACCGAGTAGCCCCGCACGCGCACCGGCCAGCACAGAATCAACGGTGCGCTGTGCCCGCCGCTAGCGCACCATCGACCAGGCTCGTACCCCGCCTGAAATGCCGGCCTTATTTGGGATGATTATGGTAGATGCGCCCAGCTTCTCACTATTGGTTAGACGCTTGGCATTGCCGCCACCGATATAGAGCCGATCCCACCGAAAGACGGGCTCCAAAGCCTCAACCGCTGTGCGGACTCGCCGCGACCAATGGGCGTCTCCCAACCGAAGGCGCTCATGTTCACCCAGATAGTCATCGAAGGTCAGCCCCCACTTCATCGGGGCGTGAGATAACTCCATATGCGGTGCGAGCACACCGTTATCAAACACCGCGCTCCCCAGGCCTGTGCCGAGCGTGAGCACCAGTTCCAAGCCCGTGCCGGTCACAACGCCGCAGGCGTGCACTTCTGCATCATTCAGCACCAGCGCTGGCATGCCCAAACTCGCTTCTAGAGCCTCCTGCATATCGAAACCAGCCCACGCTGCCTGCAGTCGCGGAATTACTTTGGTGCGCGGGCCGTAACGGCAAATATAGTGGGGCGTTGCCACCACCACCCCGTGTCGAATCATCCCCGGCATCCCTAGTGTCACCCGCCGGGCGACCGGCAATTGGGTAGCCAAGGACGCCACAATATCCACCAGCCGATTCGGCGGGAGCGGATAGGGCGTCGGCACCCGAACCGGGTCGGTGTACATGGCCCCAGAATCATCTAAAACGCATGCTTTAATACCGCCGCCACCACAATCGATCGCTAGGGTTGTGCGGGAAGTCATGGCGCCACCGTATCGCAGGTTGGGGGACTAGCGGGGGCCCGGTACGCTGGGGAGGTGGATACGATCCGTGATTTCGACGACGTCGCACACCCGGCCACCGTGCGGGTGCGGCTAGGCATTGCCTATGACGGCTCCGCATTTCACGGTTGGGCTCGCCAGCCGGGGCTACCTACGGTCCAGGGGCTGCTCGAGGAAGCGCTGGCGGCAGTGGTGCGGCATCCGGTAGAACTGACGGTCGCGGGCCGTACCGATGCGGGCGTGCACGCCCGCGGCCAGTGTGCCCACGCGGATATTCAGCATTCGGCCTATGTGGAACTGCCCGGGCGCAGTGACCGGTCGCCTGCGCGGGCTCTACATTCACGACTAGACGGGTATCTGTGCCGGGGCAGTGGCCCAGCGCGCAGCAGCGCCGTCGTCGTCACGGACATAACCGAGGTGGGCAAGGATTTCGATGCCCGCTTTAGTGCTACGGGCCGGCACTACTGTTACCGCATCGCTGACGCGGTGAGCGGTTTCGATCCCCTCTCGCGGCAGCAGTGCTGGTGGGTGCGCGCCGTCCTTGATGTGGACGC